>NZ_JBFRCL010000065.1:0-50925 GCF_040965695.1 Paraburkholderia sp. BR10937 | reverse complement strand
AAGTAGAGCAGATCGGCGTCGGCGGCCTTGATTTTCGCAAGCTGCGGGCCGAAGTCGCTCGCGATGCTTTCGGCGAACTCGCGCGCGACCACGGTGCCGCCATGCGCGCGCACCGCGCGCTCGAACACATCGGCTTCGCCCTGACCGAAGGCGGTGCGGTCGTCGATGATGGCCACGCGTTTGGCCTTCATCACGTCCACGGCCCACGCGCCGGCAATGCCTGCGTTCTGCGCGTCGTTTGCAATCACCATGAAGGTGTTGGCGAAGCCTTGCGACGTGATGACGGGATTGGTGGCCGCGGGGCTGATCATCGGAATGCCGGCGCTCTCGTAGATGCGCGAGGCCGGAATGGCCGAGCCCGAATTGAAGTGTCCGACCACGGCGTTCACTCCCTGATTCGCCAGCGTCGCGGCGGCCTGCACGCCGAGGCGCGGGTCGCTGCGGTCGTCGATGGGCACGAGTTCGAAGTGCGCCGTCTGCTCGCCGATCTTGAGGTTTTGCGCGTTCGCCTCATCGAGGGCGAGCTGCACGCCGTTTTGCAGATCGCGGCCGTAATTGGCGTAGTCGCCCGAGAGCGGCGAGACGAAGCCGATCCGCACGTCGAGCGGGCCGGCGGCCAGAGCGCCACGGCTCGCGCCGAGCGTCCCGACGGTGGCCAGCGCGCCGATCAGGAGCCCAGCCGCAAGCTTGCGGCACGCACGGTACGGCCTGGCGAATGCGCAGGCGCTAGCGGTTCCAGGCGCGGCAGCGAGACTCATGGTGACTCCTTGCGCGACAGCGGCGCGGTGTTCTTGTGTGCGTTTTGTCCGGGTACGCCGCGCCGTGCGCCGGCGTGGCGCGGAGGCTGGGCGTCTCGTTTTCAGGTCTTGCGTCTTGCTGTTTGCGACTGCGGCTTGCCGGGACGGGCTGTGCGACGGCTGCGCGCGCGGGTGGGGTGGTTCAGCCGGGTCCCCATGTGCGCCGGCTGGGCGCGCGCCTTCGTGAGGCGGCGGATGGCGAGCAATATAGCAGGCCGCCGGGTCAGTCGCTCACGCCGTGTCGCGCGGGTGGGCTACTCGCTCCTTTGCAGTTCGAAGAGCGCGTCGCGCAGGCGTACGAGCGGCGCCATGGTGTCGGCGCTCGCCCATCCTTCGAGGTCGTCGAGCGCGCGGTTGCAGCCGTCGAGTATCACGTCGAGATCGACGGGAATGCCGTTGGCGAGCGCAAAGCGAATCGTCGCTTCGAAGCGTTCGCATTCGTCGTCGCCGTACGAGATGTCGAGCGTGTCGGCAATGGTCTGGGCGATGTCGCTGCGTTGGCGGTCGCTCTCGTCGACGAAGTCGATGATGCCGCGCGCGACGTCGGGCGCATGGTAAAGCGCGATGTCGAGCCACACGGCGGCATCGAAATCGCTTTCGTGGCTTTGTTCCTCGAAGTATTCGATGGCTTCCTGCTCGTGGGTCTCGCCGGCGTCGACGGCGAGGCAAAGCTGCTCGAAATACTCTTCCTGTTCGCTACGGATTGAATCGGACATCGGTCATTCTCTAAAGACGGTGGGCGCCGCGGCCGTGTGCTGTGTCTGGCCGCCGCGAGTCATGCGGACGGCATTATAGGCCGTGCGCGCACCGCTTCAGTTTAGGCGGCTTCCACCGCCCAGGCGTCGAACCATTCGCGCGGGCGCGCGATCTGGTCTTGCGCCGCGACGATCTCCAGCTCGTAGCGGCCTGCGTCGTAAGTCGCCTTCACCACGGCGTTCACGGCCGCGAGCGTGTGTTCGAACGCGCGGCGCAGCGAGTCGCCGAGCATCAGGCGCGCGACGAACACCGCGCTCGTCACGTCGCCCACGCCCACCGGCTGGCGCGCGAACGGGTAGAGCGGGCGCTGGCCGAGCCACGCTTCATGCTCGGTCACGACGAGCATGTTGAAGCGGTCGGCAGGGCTGTTGCGGTCGAGCAGATGCTTCACGAGGACCAGCTTCGGGCCGCGGCGCAACAGTTCGCGGCACGCGAGCACGCCTTCTTCCGCGGTCTCGATCTCGCGGCCCACGAGCCGTTGCAGTTCGGTGTGATTGGGGATCATCGCGTCGGCGACCTCGGGCATGTTGCGCACGAGGAACTCCTGGATGCCGGGTTCGACGCGGCAGCCGTTCTCGGCGTTGAGCGTGCCCATCACCGGGTCGCAAAAGTAGCGCGCCTGCGGATTGGCGGCCTTCACGGCGCGCACCACGTCGATCACGGCCTGGGCCTGCTCGGGGGTGCCGAGGTAGCCCGACAGCACCGCATCGCAGCGCGGCAGCACGCCGATCGCGCCGATGCCTTCGACGAGATCCACGACCTCGTCCGAGCCGATGGCGGCGCCGGTCCAGTGGCCGTATTGCGTGTGATTCGAGAACTGCACCGTGTTGAGCGGCCAGACATTGACGCCCAGGCGGCGCATGGGAAACACCGCGGCGCTGTTGCCCGCGTGACCGAACACGACGTGCGACTGGATGCTCAAAACGTTTTTCATGGCCGGTCCAGATTTCGTTATCGCTTGCGGCGCTTCGAGCAGCGCGCCTTTGCGCAGTTGCAGCAACGATAACCGAATTCGCTGCGCCCAGTCGATGGATGCCTGGGCGCGGTGTTGCGTGTGCGCCCGCCGCGAGCGCCAGCACTGCGCCTGGGCAGGCGCTAGGCCACGACGTGTTGACCGGC
This sequence comes from Paraburkholderia sp. BR10937, assembly GCF_040965695.1. NCBI lineage: Bacteria > Pseudomonadati > Pseudomonadota > Betaproteobacteria > Burkholderiales > Burkholderiaceae > Paraburkholderia > Paraburkholderia sp. BR10937. Next base: position 48,253 of record NZ_JBFRCL010000065.1, on the reverse strand, counting down.
CAGTTCCCGATAGAGCGACATGTAGCGCTGCGCCGAGGCCGCCCAGCCGAAGTCCTGCTGCATTGCACGCGTGCGCGTCTCGCGCCAGTCGCGGCTGCGCCCATAGAGCGCGAAGGCGCGGCGGATTGCGGCGGTGAGCGCTTCGGGTTCGAAGCGCTCGAAGACGAAGCCGGTGGCGAGACTATCGGCGAGATTTTCCAGCGAGGCGTCGACCACCGTGTCGGCGAGTCCGCCCACGCGGTGCACGAGCGGCAGGGCGCCATACGCGAGCGCATAGAGCTGCGTGAGGCCGCACGGCTCGAAGCGCGAGGGGACCATCATCACGTCGGCGCCCGCCACGATTTCGTGGGCGAGCGTCTCGTCGAAACCCAGTTCCACGGCCACCGATTCGGGATGCTGGTGCGCGGCGCGCGCGTAGCCCTGTTCGAGGCTGGGGTCGCCGGTGCCGAGCACGACGAGCTGCCCGCCGCGCGCGACGATCTCGGGCAGTGCCGCGAGCAGCAGGTCGAGGCCCTTTTGCTCGGTGAGCCGGCTCACCACGCCGAACACCGGGGCGTCGTGCTTCTGCGCGAGCTTCAAGCGCGTCTGCAGCGCCGCCTTGCAGCGCATCTTGCCGCTCTGGCGCGTGGCCGAATAGCGCGTGGCGATGGCCGCGTCGCTCGACGGATTCCAGACGGCGTAGTCCACGCCATTGAGGATGCCGACGAGGTCGTGTGTGCGTCCGCGCAGCAGCGCCTCGAGGCCGCCGCCCTGGGCGACCGTTTGAATCTCGCGCGCGTAGGTCGGGCTCACCGTCGTGATCTTGTCGGCGAAATAGAGGCCGGCTTTCAGAAACGAAAGCTGGCCGTAGAACTCCACGCCGTGCATGTCGAAGAAGTCGCGCGGCAGGCCGAGCGTGTCGAACTGCTGCGCGGGGAAGATGCCCTGGTATGCGAGGTTGTGAATCGTGAAGATCGAGCGCGCACCGCCGGGCGCCAAGCTCGTGCCGCGTTCGCGCGCCGCTGCGCGCAGATAGGCCGGCGCGAGCCCCGCATGCCAGTCGTGCGCCTGCACGATGGCGGGCGCCCAGTCGGGATCGAGGTGCAGCGCGAGCTGCGCGGCGGTCCAGCCGAGCAGCGCGAAACGTTGCGCATTGTCGCCGTAGGGCACGTGCTCGGCGTCGAGGTAGGGGTTGCCGGGGCGCGCGTAGAACGCATCGGCGCGGATCATGTAGACGGCCAGCTCGCTGCCGGGCAGGCGCCCGAGTTCCAGCGTCGCCTCGGGCGCGCCGAACGTGCGCGCGAGGCGCGCGACGGGGCGCAGGTCCTCGAGCCCAGCCGCCACGGGCGCAAAGCCCGGCAGCAGCAGGCGGGCGTCGGCGCCCTGTTCGATCAGCGCGGCGGGCAGGGCGGCGGTGACGTCGGCGAGGCCGCCGGTTTTCAGGAGCGGATACAGCTCGCTGGCTACGTGCAGGACGCGAATGGTCATCGGGAGTCTGTCCTCTCGGTGCTCGGGTTGCTTGCGGATTGCTTGCGGATCGGCGCGCCCGTGAGCGAAGCCGATCCGGCGGATCGGCCTCGCGAGGCGCACGGCTAGCCAGGCAGCTTCGCCAATGCCTCGCTGGTGACCAGTACGACGCCGCTCTCGGTGCGATAAAAGCGTTCGGCGTCGAGCGTGGCGTCTTCGCCGATCACGGTGCCGTTGGGTATCGTGCAGCCGCGGTCCACGACGACCTTGCGCAGCCGGCAACTCGTGCCCACCGTCACCTGTGGCAACAAGACTGCCTCGGCAATGTTGCAGAACGACTGCACGACGACATTCGACGAGAGCACCGAGCGCGAAATCTGCGAACCCGAGATCACGCTGCCGCCGCACACGATCAGGTTGGTGCCCGAGCCCTGCAGGCCGTTGAGGTCGCGCACGAACTTGGCGGGCGGCAGCTGTTCCTGGTAGGTCCAGATCGGCCAGTTGCGGTCGTAGAGATCGAGTGCGGGGATGGTCGAGGCGAGGTCGAGGTTGGCGGACCAGTAGGCGTCGACCGTGCCCACGTCGCGCCAGTACGGTTCGGCGGCCGGATCCGACGACACGCACGACATGCTGAACGGATGCGCGATCGCGTGCCCGTCGCTCACCACGCGCGGAATGATGTCCTTGCCGAAGTCGTGGTCGGTGGCCGAGCGCGAGATGTTCTCTTCGAGCAGATGGACGAGGTAGTTGGTGTCGAACACATAGATGCCCATGCTCGCGAGCGCGATGTCGGGGCGGCCGGGCATGGCGGGCGGGTCGTCGGGCTTTTCGACGAAGCCGGTCACGCGGCGCGACTCGTCCACGGCCATCACGCCGAATGCGCGCGCTTCCAGGCGCGGCACCTCGATGCAGCCCACCGTGCAGTCGGCGCCGCTCGCGGCATGGTCGGCGATCATGCGCGTGTAGTCCATCTTGTAGATGTGGTCGCCGGCCAGCACCACCACGTACTTCGGGCTGATCGAGCGGATGATGTCGAGGTTCTGGTAGACGGCGTCGGCGGTGCCCCGGTACCAGTGCGCGCCTTCCACACGCTGCTGCGCGGGCCACAGGTCGAGGAACTCGTTGAATTCGCCGCGCAGGAAGCCCCAGCCGCGCTGCAGGTGGCGCAGGAGCGAGTGCGCCTTGTACTGCGTGACGACCGCAATGCGGCGGATGCCCGAATTCAGGCAGTTCGAGAGGGCGAAATCGATGATGCGGTACTTGCCGCCGAAGTACACGGCCGGCTTCACGCGCTTGTTGGTGAGCGGCCCGAGGCGCGTGCCGCGGCCGCCAGCGAGCACGATGGCGAGGGTGGTGCGTTGCAGGTCGTTGAGGCTTGCCGGAGTTTCCATGGTCGTCTCCTTGTTGTGCCCCCCGGTACGGCCGCCGCGGCCCGCCTCGTCGTGCCCGGGCCGGTGCGGTCCCTCTTGCGTGCTTCGCGTGTCCCTGATGCGGCGCGTTTCGCGGTGCAACATGCGAGCGTCTCTCGCGTCGCGGACGTCTCGTGCGTCCTGTATTGACTGTTCTAGCACCGAATGCAGCGTAGCGCGAATTGCCTGTGCCCAGGGCCGGACATGCGCGCCGCGTTCGTGCGAGGCGTTGATGACCAGCAAACGGCATGCCGCTCGGTTCGCCGGGCGAGAAAACCGGCATGAGCGGGGCGGGGCCGCTAGAATCGCTGGCTGTACCGGCGCCATTTCGCCGTCCTGTTTTTCTGTCCGACCTTTCGCCCGATCTCCCGTCGATGAGAGCCATCCTGAACCACTCGCTTGCCCGCTTTGCTGCCCTCGCTCCCTTCGTTGCCGCGCTGAGCGCGGCCGCGCTCTGTCACGCCGCCCTCGCTGCCGACCCCGAGGCGAGCGGGGCGGCGCCGCTGGCGGCGTCGTCACCGCAAGCCGCGATCGAGACGCCCGACGGCCCCGCGTATGGTCCCGAGCTGCAGGGCTTCGAGTATCCGCATCCCGTGCATGACTTTGCGTTCGTTTCGCAGGGCCAAACGCTGCATATGGCGTATATGGACGTGCAGCCCGCGAAACCGAACGGACGCACCGTGGTCCTGCTGCACGGCAAGAACTTTTGCTCGGCGACGTGGGACGCCACCATCCGCGAGTTGCACGCCGCGGGCTACCGCGTGATCGCGCCGGACCAGATCGGCTTTTGCAAGTCGAGCAAGCCCGCTGCGTACCAGTTCAGCTTCCAGCAGCTCGCGCGCAACACGCATGCGCTGCTCGCGGCGCTCGGCGTGCATGACGCGACGATCGTCGGTCATTCGACGGGCGGCATGCTGGCGGTGCGCTACGCGCTGACGTATCCGCGCGAAACCGAACAGCTCGTGCTCGTGAACCCGATCGGGCTGGAAGACTGGAAGGTGAAGGGCGTGCCGTCGATTTCGGTGGACGACTGGTACACGCGCGAACTCAAGACGAACGCCGACGGTATTCGCCGCTACGAGCAGGCCACCTATTACGCGGGCCAGTGGCGGCCGGCCTACGAGCCGTGGGTGCAGATGCTGGCGGGCATGTATCGCGGGCCGGGCAAGACGCAGGTGGCGTGGGACTCCGCGCTGCTTTACGACATGATCTACACGCAGCCGGTGATCTACGAGTTCGGCCAGTTGCAGATGCCGACGCTCTTGCTCATCGGCGACAAGGACACGACCGCCATCGGCAAGGATCTCGCGCCGCCCGAAGTGCGCGCGCAGCTCGGGCACTATCCGGTGCTGGCCAAAGCCGCGCAGCGCGCCATTCCCCACGCAACGCTCGTGGAGTTCGCCGATCTCGGGCACGCGCCGCAGATGCAGGATCCGCGGGCGTTTCATGCCGCGCTGCTCAAGGGTCTCGACACGTTGAACGCCTCGCACTGACGGCGCGGTCGAGGGCGGGGGCGGTTACCGTCCCGCGGCGGCTTCCTTCAATTCTTCGCGCGCTTGCGCCGCCATCTCGAACGAACGCAGGCGCGCCGCGTGGTCGTAGATCTGCGCGGTGACGATGAGCTCGTCCGCGCCGGTCTGCTCGATCACCGAGGCGAGGCCCGCGCGCACGGTTTCCTGGTCGCCGACCACGGAGCAGGCGAGCGAGTGCGACACGCCGGCGAGTTCGAACTCGTTGGCCGCGATCTGCTCGACCGGCGGCGGCAACTGCCCCGGCGTGCCGCGCCGCAGATTCACGAACTGCTGCTGCAGCGAGGTGAAGAGAAAGCGCGCTTCTTCGTTGGTGGGCGCGCCGAACACGTTCACGCCGACCATCGCATGAGGCTTGGCGAGCACCGCCGACGGACGGAACTGCGAGCGGTACAGACGCAGCGCCGTGAGCAGATGGTCCGGCGCGAAGTGCGAGGCGAACGCGAACGGCAAACCCATGGCCGCCGCGAGTTGTGCGCCGTAGAGGCTCGAGCCGAGGATGTAGAGCGGGACGTTCAAGCCCGCGCCGGGCACCGCGCGCACGCGCTGGCCTTCCACGGGCGCGGCGAAATAGCGCTGCAACTCGGCCACGTCGTCGGGGAAGCTGTCGGCGCTGCCCTGCAGGTCGCGGCGCAGCGCGCGCGCCGTGGTCTGGTCGGTGCCGGGCGCGCGCCCGAGGCCGAGGTCGATGCGGCCGGGGTAGAGCGCTTCGAGCGTGCCGAACTGCTCGGCAATCACGAGCGGCGCGTGGTTCGGCAGCATGATCCCGCCCGAGCCCACGCGGATGGTCTGCGTGCCGCCCGCCACGTAACCGATCACCACCGAAGTCGCGGCGCTGGCGATGCCCGTCATGTTGTGATGTTCGGCCAGCCAGAAGCGGTGGTAGCCGAGGCGCTCGGCGTGGCGGGCGAGATCGAGCGTGTTGTGCAGCGCGGCGCCGGCATGCGAGCCTGCCGGGATGGGCGAGAGGTCGAGTACGGAGAAGAAGGTCATGGGCTAGCGTGGGGCCTGGTATGAGGGGCGCGACGCGCGTGCCGTGCGCCGGCGGTTGCCCGACGCGAGGCCGCAAGGCAGTCGCAAGGTGCGGCCATTGTGCCAAAGCACTTTCGTTCGTGCTGGCGGCCTTCGGGAACCCATGCCGCCCGCGTGGGTTCAAAAACGGCTGATTGCTTCTACGCCCAGTCGATTGGAATATTAATGAGAACCACTCCTGTTTCAATGCAAAAAACGCGCTTTCAATTCAAAATTATTAAAGGATCATTTCTATACGCTTACCGAATTTTTTCGGGGGCGGAAAGGCTCTGGAAGGTGGCTGTTTAATCGCTGAAATAGTTACGCTTTTACAACTTTGGCAACGCATTTTCCCGCGTCCGTCGGAAGCAACTGACGGAGCTTGCTGATACAATTTTCGGCGTCGAATCGGGGATCGACCATGTCCAATGTTTCATACGATGGTTTATCTCCATTCGTTGTTTGTTCAATTGCCTCGCATCCTGCAAACCGGCACCCATTGTCTGGTTTCCCGCTTCAAATACGTAATGCGGCTAAGATGCGCGGCTTATTTCTGGATTTTCAGGGCAGGGAAATGGTACGTGGTGAAACGCGAATTCCGGTCGGGGCACCGCAGGAGCTTCTCCCCTTGCGCGCAGCCCGCGGCGAGCGCGGCTTGGCCCACGTGACCCGGCAAGGCGGCGCGTCATGACGGTGGCGCAGGTTTTCGCCATCCCGGCGCCCTGGCCCGTGCTCGTCTGGGTCGTGGTCGTGCTGTGCGGCGTGGCCGCTTTCTACGGCCTCGTTGCCGCGCTGACGATGCCGCGCCTCGGTTCGGCCGCGCTCGTGCGCGAAGCCGCGCACCGCGCGCGCCGTGCGCAACCGCAGCCCGTGAGCGTGCTCAAGCCTTTGTGCGGCGCCGAGCCGCGCCTCTACGAGAATCTCGCGACCTTCTGCGAGCAGCGGCATCCGCGCTTTCAGTTGCTGTTCGGCGTGTCCTCGCCGGCGGATCCGGCGATTGCCGTGGTGCGCCGGTTGCAGGCGGCGTATCCCGGCCACGACATCGAGCTCGTGATCGACCCGCGCGTGCACGGCAGCAATCTCAAGGTGAGCAACCTCATCAATCTGGCTGCACGCGCGCGCTACGACGCGATCGTCGTGGCCGACAGCGATATCGCCGTCGAGCCCGACTATCTCGAGATCGTCACCGCGCCGCTCGCCGACCCGGACGTGGGCGTCGTGACCTGCCTCTACAGTGCCCGCAGCATCGGCGGTTTCTGGCCCCGCGTGGGCGCGCTCTTCATCAACGAGTGGTTCGCGCCTTCGGTGCGCGTGGCCCATTCCACGGGCTCGCGCGCGTTCGGTTTTGGCGCGACGCTCGCGCTTTCCCGTGCGACGCTCGAGCGCATCGGCGGTTTCGCCGCACTCAAGGACTGCCTTGCCGACGACTATCTGCTCGCCCGCTATGCGCGCGATCACGGCCTTGCCACGGTGCTGGCGCCCGTGGTGGTCGCCACCGACGTGATCGAGCCGACCTTCGGCTCGCTCTGGCTGCGCGAGACGCGGTGGCTGCGCACCATCCGCTCGGTGAATCCGGCGGGCTTTGCTTCGCTGTTCATTACGTTTCCCACGCCGTGGCTCGTGCTGGGCGCGCTGTTCTACGGCCTGCTGGCGGCGGGCGCGGGCATCGGCGCGTGCGCGACGACGCGCGCGGCGCTGGCCGGACTCGCCACGGCCACGATGGCGGGTATCATTGCGCGTTTGATACTGCACGCGCGAGCGAGCGGGAGCTGGCGCGGGTTCTGGCGCGATTTGCCGCTCGTGCCGCTGCGCGACGTGCTGCTGGCCCTGCAGTGGCTTTCCGCCGCGTTCGGCTCGCACGTGATCTGGCGCGGTGTGCGCGTGAGCGTCGCCAATCCCGAGGCCGAAGCGCCTTCCGCCATGGCCAGGCCCGCGAGCGCGCGGCGGCCTGCCGTCGAAGGATCGGACGCTCGCTGAGCGCGTCGCTGTTTACCGCGCTTCTTTACCGAATTGTCACCTCAATCATCACCCGACACAGTACGGGTACCCGGAGCACTCATCGCATGAAAACGCTGTTTCTGCAGGCCCCGTCGTATGACGGCTTCGACGGTGGCGCGGGCTCGCGCTACCAGGCAAAGCGCGAGATCCGCTCGTTCTGGTATCCCACCTGGCTCGCGCAGCCCGCGGCCCTCGTGCCCGACAGCCGCGTGCTCGACGCGCCGGCCGACGGCCTGGGTGTCGAAGAGACGCTGAAGATTGCAGCCGCGTACGACCTCGTCATCATCCACACGAGCACGCCGTCGTTCCCGACCGACGCGCTCTTCTGCGAAGACCTCAAGAAGCGCAAGCCGTCGATCGTCATCGGGCTGGTGGGCGCGAAGGTGCAGGTCGATCCGCACAATTCGCTCACGGCGAGCGAGGCGATCGATTTCGTCTGCCGCGAGGAGTTCGACTTCACCTGCAAGGAAGTCGCCGAAGGCATGCCGCTGGCCGAGGTCAAGGGCATTTCGTGGCGCGCGAAGGACGGCTCGATCGAGCACAACCCGGGCCGTCCGGTGCTGGAAGACATGGACTCGCTGCCGTTCGTCGCGCCGATCTACAAGCGCGACCTGAAGATCGAGAATTACTTCATCGGCTACCTGAACTACCCGTACGTGTCGATCTACACGGGCCGGGGCTGCAAGTCGCGCTGCACGTTCTGCCTGTGGCCGCAGACCGTGAGCGGCCACGTCTACCGCACGCGTTCGGTCGAGAACGTGCTTGCGGAAGCGAAGTGGATCCGCGAGAACATGCCGGAAGTCAAGGAGCTCATGTTCGACGACGACACCTTCACCGACAACCTGCCCCGCGCTGAAGAGATCGCCATTGGCCTCGGCAAGCTCGGCTGGACGTGGTCGTGCAACGCGAAGGCGAACGTGCCGTACAAGACGCTCAAGATCATGAAGGAAAACGGCCTGCGTCTCCTGCTCGTGGGCTTCGAATCGGGCGATGACCAGATTCTCGTGAACATCAAGAAGGGCGTGCGCACGGACTTCGCGCGCCGCTTCAGCGCCGACTGCAAGACGCTCGGCATCAAGGTGCACGGCACCTTCATTCTGGGGCTGCCGGGCGAGACGCAGGACACGATCAGGAAGACGATCGAGTACGCGAAGGAAATCAATCCGCATACGATTCAGGTGTCGCTGGCCGCGCCGTATCCGGGCACGACGCTGTACAAACAGGCCGTGGAAAACGGCTGGATGGAAGAGAACAAGACCATCAACCTGGTGAGCAAGGAAGGCGTGCAGCTCGCGGCGATCGGCTATGCCCACCTGTCGCGCGACGAGATCTATCACCACCTGGAGCAGTTCTATCGCCAGTTCTATTTCCGGCCGTCGAAGATCTGGGAGATCGTGCGCGAGATGCTCACGAGCTGGGACATGATGAAGCGGCGTCTGCGCGAAGGCGTGGAGTTCTTCCGCTTCCTGCGCGCACACGAGGCATGATGGACCGCTCGTCCCCCGATGCGCGCGCGCTCATCTTCACCGCCGACGACTTTGGCCTGCACGAGCGGGTCAATGCGGCGGTGGAGCGTGCGTATCGCGAGGGCGTGCTCGACTGCGCGAGCCTGATGGTGGCCGCGCCCGCCGCGGCAGACGCCGTGGCGCGGGCGCGCCGTACGCCGGGTTTGCGCGTCGGGCTGCATCTGGTGCTGGCGGACGGCGCGGCCATGCTGCCGCGTGCGCAGATTCCCGCGCTCGTCGACGCGCAAGGGCGTTTCGGCGACAACATGGTCCGCGACGGCGTGCGCTTCTTCTTCCTGCCGCACGTGCGCAGGCAGCTCGCGAAGGAGATCCGCGCGCAGTTCGAAGCGTTCGCTGCGACCGGGCTTGCGCTCGATCACGTGAATACGCACAAGCATTTTCATCTGCATCCCACGGTGCTCGCGCTGATCCTCGCGATCGGCCGCGACTATGGTTTGCGCGCGATGCGTCTGCCGCTCGAGGCAGGTGCGCCGTTCGCGCTCAAGCCCTGGCTCGCGCTCGTGCGCGCGCGGCTCGCGCGTGCGGGGGTCGCGCACAACGACTACGTGGTCGGCATCGCGAAGACGGGCGCAATGGACGAGGCCGCCGTGCTCGACGCGCTCGCGCATCTGCCCGCGCGGGGCGTGGGTGAGATCTACTGCCATCCGGCGCTCGCCGCCGAAGCGCACGAAGGACCCATCACGCCGTCGATGCAGACGTATCGCCACGCCGACGAATTCGGCGCGCTGATCTCGCCGCGCGTGGCCGCAGCGCTCGCGCAGGCGGGCGTGCGCCGGGGTGGTTTCACCGACGTGTTCTTCGGCGCCGCTTCGGGCTCTGGTCCCGCTGCGTCGCGCGGCCCAGAGGTGCAGGTGTCATGAAGTGGCTGCAATGGCTGGGCCTGCCCGTCGGGATCGCCATCCTGATCGGTCTCGTCGTCCATAACGGCGCGCACGACGTGCTGCGCGTGATCGGCACGGCAGGCCCCATGCTGCTCTGGCTCGTGCCATTCCACGCGCTGCCGCTCCTGCTCGACGCGCATGCGTGGCGCCTCCTGCTCGACAAGCGCGCACCGCTCAGCTTCCTCTGGTGGACCGCGACCGTGCGCGAGGCCGTGAACCGGCTGCTGCCCGTGGTTGGCGTGGGCGGCGAACTCGTCGGCATTCGCCTCGCGCGCTGGAAGGTGCGCAATGCGAGCGAGGTCACGGCTTCGGTGATCGTCGAGGTGTTCGTGACCATCGCCGTGCAATACGCGTTCTCGGCGCTGGGCGTCGTGCTGATCGTCGCGGCGACCGGCGCCGGCGGTTCAATGCGCACCATCGTGACGATCGCGCTGGCGCTCGTGCTCTCGGCGCCGCTGCCCGTGCTCGCCGTGTTTCTGGTGCGTCGCGGCGGCGTTTTCCATGCGATCGAACGCTGGGCCGCGCGGCTGCTCGGCACCGACAATCCGCTCATACTCGGCATCGACGGCAAGCAGCTCGACGCCGATCTCGACGCGCTGATGTCGCGCACGGGCCTCATGTTTCGCGCTTTCTTCTGGCAGCTCGGCGGCTACATGCTCGGCGCGTTCGAGACGTGGTGGGCGCTCTCGCTGCTCGGCCATCCGGTGACGGTGGGCGATGCGCTTGCCATCGAGGCCATCACCCAGGCCGTGCGCCATGCCGCCTTCATGGTGCCCGCCGGCCTCGGCGTGCAGGAAGTCGCCGTGGTGCTGCTCGCGCAACTCTTTGGCGTCAGCCAGGACGTGGCGTTCTCGCTCGCGCTCGTCAAGCGCATGCGCGAAGTGGTGTTCGGCGTGCTCGCGCTGCTGTCGTGGCAGGCCGCGGAAATCGTGCGCACGCGTCGCGCATTGCGCCCCGGCGCGCAGTCCGCCACACAGTCTGCCGATGCGCTGCCCGCCGCGGCGAGCGTGTCCGCACGCGCGCCCCGTCCGAAGCAGGACTCGCAGCACGATCAGGTCCATTGACGGTACATTGTGGGCATGTCGTGGCGCGCCGGATCGGCGCGCGTAGACGCAAGCCCATGTTGATGCGTTAGCAAGGACATGAAGCCCACGTTTTCACTCACGCGTTCGCTCGCGCTCGCGTGCGCCGCCACAGCGGCGTTCACGCTTTCCGGCTGCGACGATCGCCAGTTCGATGCCATGCTCGACACCATCCGGCAGGGATTCAAGGCGTTCTTCGATTCCGTGAAGCCCGACGCGCTGCTGCTCAAGGGCCTCACGCCCGGCGTTTCCACGCTCGAGCAGGTGCGCGAGCAAATGGGCAAGCCCGAGACCGAGCGCGTGTTCGACGACGGCTCGCGCCGCCTCGAATATCCGCGCGGCCCGCAGGGCCTCAAGACCTGGATGGTCGACATCGGTCCGAACGGGCGGCTCGTAGCCATTACTCAGGCGCTCACGGCGGAAAACTTCGCGAAGATCCGCGTCGGCATGAGTGAGGACGAGGTCCGCCGTTTGCTCGGTAAACCTGGGCAGGTGGCCGGCTATCGCTTGAAGAAGGAGACAGTGTGGAGCTGGAAGTGGCTGGAAGGGGGCGTGACGCCCGAAGCGTATTTCAATGTGCATTTCGGACCGGACGGGCGGGTCACGACGACCTCGCGCTCGGACGTGATCCGCGGTCGCTGACTCGGTCGAGCGAGTCGACCCAGGGCCACGCATGGAGGCGCGCATGATGAACCGGCGACGGCCCAAGCGCGTGGGACTCGTGCTCGGCGGTGGAGCGGCGCGCGGCTGGGCGCATATCGGCGCGATTCGCGCGCTCGAGGAAGCGGGCATCAAGCCCGACGTGGTGTGCGGCACGTCGATTGGCGCGCTGGTCGGCGCCGTGTACGCGAACGGCGATCTCGACTGGCTCGAGGAATGGGTGGGCAAGCTCACCTGGCAGACCGTGGTGCGCCTGCTCGACTTGCGTTTTTCGGGCGGCCTGCTCGGTGGGCGCAAGGTGATCGACCTGTTTGCGCACCAGTTCAACGGCCGCTCGATCGATGACCTGCGGCTGCCGTTCACGGCGGTCGCCACCGAACTCGATACAGGGCGCGAAGTCTGGCTGCGCGAAGGCGGGGTGGTGGACGCCGTGCGTGCGTCGATCGCGATTCCCGGCATCTTCACGCCGATCTGGCATGACGGCGTGTGGCTCGTGGACGGCGGACTGAGCAACCCGGTGCCGGTGTCCGCCGCGCGCGCGATGCGCGCGGACACCGTGATCGCCATCGACCTCAATCACGACATTCTCAACGGCCGCGACCTGGGCGGCGCGATCGACACGATGCCGCGCGAACTGCCCGTGGAGACGAGCGACGCGGCGACGGCGGCATCGGCTGCCGGGGCGGCCAGCGGTGCCGCCAATGGTGCTGAAAAAAGCGAAGCGGCGCCCGAACCGCTCCTGCGCCGCAACGGCAAGCGCTTCCCGCGCTGGCTGCAGCCTGCAGGCCCCGGTGCGGCTGGCGGGCCGGACGTGCGCGTGGCGCCGCCGCCCAGCACGCGCGTGCCTTCCGTGTTGAGCTCGGTGGCGCAGAGCATCGACATCATGCAGGTGCGCATTACGCGCAGCCGCCTGGCAGGCGAGCCCGCCGACGTGCTGATCCAGCCGCGCCTGGGCGGCATGGGGATCTTCGACTTTCATCGCGCCGCACCCGCCATCGAGGAAGGACGCGCAGCCGTGCAGTACATGATGCCGGCCATCAAGGCGCAGTTGGGACTGGACTAGGGCGCTTCCACTGCGCTGCTGGCGACAGCTCCAGAATGCCGGCGACGGCGAATTTCGCTGCCTCCAGTTCCTCGGCTGCCGCCGCTTCCCCTTTGTGCCGCCAGACTCTGCCCGCGAGCGAAAGCGTGGTGACCTGGTCGGCCATCGCGACGCAAGGCGTGGCAAGGCCGCCGATGGGGATTTCCGACTCCCACCCGTGAATGGTGCTGGTGATGGGCAGCCCCACGAAGCGGCCTGTCAGTTCGTTGAACTCGGCGTCGGTGAGGACGAGGGCAGGGCGATAGCCGTCCTGCTCGCTGCCTGCGCCCGGCCCGACGTTGAGCCAGAGGATGTCGCCTGCGTCTGGTGTGCCGTTTTTCATGCGTTTCTTACCATGGGTCGAAACGCGTGGGGTCATCGGGTCCGCCGATCTCGGTCCCTTGCGGCTGGCCGAAGTCGACGAGCGGGTGGGGCGTGTAGTTTCGCGGCGCATGGACGCAGATCAAGGAATGCCTTCCCTGTCCTCAGTCCATCGCTGCGAGCCATACCGAGCCTTGCTCCGTGCGGCGCAGCGCCGTCACGGCAAGCGGCGCGATTTCGATCGAGCGAAACCCCGGCGACGGTGCGCCCAACGCGTGAAGAATCGCCGCCCGGATCACGCTCGCGTGCGTGAAGGCGATCACGTTGCCCCCCGAGCAAGGCACCGCATCGAGCCAGGCGCCGACGCGCGCGCGGACATCGTCGAACGATTCGCCGCCGCCTGGCGGCCTGAAGCCTGGATCGCGCGTCCAGGCCGCAAGGGCTTCGGGCGCTTCCCGCGCGAGATCCGTCAGGTGCCGGCCTTGCCACGCGCCGAAGGCGGCTTCGGCGAGCGCGTCAGCTGGCGTTGCCCCCGCGAAGCCTGCCGCGCGTGCGCTCGCGCGCGCGATCGCTGCGGGACTCGTGAGCGCGCGCGGCGCCTCGCCATGGCGATGACCGCCGGCCAGCTGCGCGTGCCAGCGCTTGCGCCAGGCGGCGAGCGCCTCGAGTGCGCGCGCGTCGAGCGCTGCTTCGGCGTCATCGCCCACTACAGGCACGTCAGCCTTGTGCGGGAAGGTGCCCGAGCGCAGCGCGGCATTGGCCGCATGGCTCACCAGCCAGACTGTCGTCGACATGCTTCTCCTTTTGCTTCGCCACTCTGTGGCTGACATTCGAGCCGCGGCCAGCCGCCGCAGCGCGTAGAATACAGGCTCCACGACACGCGGAAGCCGGTGCAAGTCCGGCGCGGTCGCGCCACTGTAACTGGTTGCCGTCGAAAACATCGAAGCAACGGAAGTCAGACCTGCGCGTCGTGAACCACGCTTTCAACGACTAGCGGGGCGCGTAACCCCAGGAGAAGTCAGCATGTCCGAAACCACATTCGCCTTGCAGCACACACCGGCCGCGCCGGCGCCCATTCCGCTGCGAGACATCCTGCCCTGGGCGATCTTCGGCGGCCTCATGCTGCTGCTGGCCCTGTACTTCGTGGGCGCCGAGCAGGGCGCGACCTCGATCTTCCCCGGCATGTACGTCCACGAGTTCGTTCACGACGGCCGCCATCTGCTCGGCTTCCCCTGCCACTGACCGGGAGCTGAACATGGTTGGCAAGTTGCTGGTACGCGGCATGCTCGCAGGCATCGCCGCGGGACTCCTCACGTTCGGCTTCGCGAAGATCGCGGGCGAGCCCCAGGTCGATCAGGCGATCTCCTTCGAGGAGAAAGCGGACGCCGCGAAGGGCGAAGCGCCCGAGCCCGAACTCGTCAGCCGCAAGACCCAGGCGAGCGTCGGTCTCTTCACGGGCGTGATGGTCTATGGCGCGTCGATCGGCGGGCTCTTTGCGCTCGTCTTCGCGTATGCGAATGGACGCGTGGGGCGTCTTTCGCCGCGCGCGCTCTCGGCCTGGCTCGCGCTCGCGGCGTTCGTCGTGATCTACATGGTGCCGAACATCAAGTATCCGGCGAATCCGCCCTCGGTCGGCGACCCGGAGACGATCGGCTATCGCACCGGGCTCTTCTTCCTGATGATCTCGATCTCGATCGCCGTGTCGGTGTTCTCGCTCAAGGTGCGCGCCGCGTTCGTGCCGCGTCTGGGCGTCTGGAACGCTTCGATCGTGGCGCTCGTGCTGTTCGTCGTCGTGATCGGCGCGGTCCAGCTCGCGCTGCCGACGATCAACGAGGTGCCCGCCGCGTTCCCGGCCGTGCTGCTGTGGAAGTTCCGCACGGTGTCGATCGGCATGCAGCTCATTCTCTGGACCACGATCGGCCTGCTGTTCGGCGTGCTCGCCGAACAGCTGCTCGGCGCGAACGCCCGTGCGGGCAACGCACGCGGCACGCAAACGCGCGCCGCTTAAGCTCCGCCGGGGTCGCCGCGCGCACGCCGCACGCCGCGCGCCTATCGAAAAAGCGACCCCAAACTTGCGTAAATGCCCCGCGCGCCTCGCGTGCCGGGGCATTTTTTTTCGCCTTTCAAAAGCACCGCGCCCGCGGCTGTGCGGGCCCGGTCCGCACGCGGCCGCGCGCCGTACTCTAATGCTGCACCGCAATATCCACGCCGCGCGAGTTTGAGCAATCCATTTTGCACTGAGACGATCCGCGCCAGTTCATCGGTTTCCGCGGCGCTCAGGCGCCGCGCGAGGCCGCCCGACACGACAACACGATTCTGTTCCGGAGACGCGCGTGATCCTTTACGGCTTTGGCCCGGTGCTGCTCGCCGGCACGATCCAGACCATCGAACTTTCGCTCCTCTCGCTCGGCGTGGCTGTCCTGCTCGGCCTGGCGGGCGCGGCAGCCAAGCTCTCGTTCAACCGGCCGCTCGCGGCCGTGGCGACCGCCTACACGACGCTGATCCGCTCGGTGCCCGACCTCGTGCTGATGCTGCTGCTCTTCTACAGCATCCAGATCGGCGTGAACGAGGCCACCGACGCGCTCGGCATGGCGCAGATCGATATCGATCCGTTCGTCGCCGGCGTCGTCACGCTCGGCTTCATTTACGGCGCGTACTTCACCGAAACCTTCCGTGGTGCGTTTCTCGCGGTGCCGCGCGGCCAGCTCGAAGCGGGCCACGCCTACGGCATGAGCGGTGCGCGCGTGTTCGCCCGCATCCTCTTTCCGCAGATGATGCGTTTCGCGCTGCCCGGCATCGGCAACAACTGGCAGGTGCTCGTCAAGGCGACGGCGCTCGTCTCGATCATCGGTCTCGCCGATGTCGTGAAGGCCGCCCAGGACGCGGGCCGCAGCACCTTCAACCTGTTCTTCTTCCTCGTGATCGCGGCGCTCATCTATCTCGCGATCACCACGCTCTCGAACTTCGCGCTCGTCTGGCTCGAACGCCGCTATTCGGTGGGCGTGCGTCACGCGCAACTGTGAGGAAATGGCCGTCATGAACGAAATCATTCAGCAATTCGGCCGCGCGTTCCTCTACTGGGACGGCGAGCATGTCTCGGGCCTCGCGATGACGCTGTGGCTGCTCGTGATCTCCGTCGCCTTCGGCTTCGTGTGCGCGGTGCCGCTCGCCGTGGCGCGCGTCTCGAGCCGCCGCTGGCTCTCGCTGCCGGTGCGTTTCTACACCTACGTGTTTCGCGGCACGCCCCTCTACGTGCAGTTGCTGCTCATCTACACGGGCGTGTACAGTCTCGCGTTCATCCGTTCGGAGCCGCTGCTCGACGCGTTCTTCCGCAGCGGCCTGAACTGCGCGGTGCTCGCGTTCGCGCTCAACACCTGTGCGTACACGACGGAGATTTTCGCGGGCGCGATCCGCGCGACCTCGCACGGCGAAGTGGAAGCGGCGCGCGCCTACGGCATGAGCCCGTTCACGATGTACTGGCGCGTGATCCTGCCTTCGGCGCTGCGCCGCGCACTGCCGCTGTACAGTAACGAAGTGATCCTGATGCTGCACGCGACCACGGTGGCCTTCACCGCGACGGTGCCCGACATCCTCAAGGTCGCGCGCGACGCCAACTCGGCCACCTACCGCTCGTTCGAGTCGTTCGGCCTCGCGGCGCTGATCTACTGTGCGGTATCGTTCGTGCTGGTGGCCGCGTTCCGCCGCGCCGAAAAACGCTGGCTCGGCCATCTCGCCGTGCGCACCCGCTGATTCACCGGAAACTGGAGACCATCTTGGCTCAGACGCAATCCTCAGATAGCAAGCTCGTCGCGCGCGACATCCACAAGCGTTACGGCGACAACGAGGTGCTCAAAGGCGTCTCGCTCGACGCGAAGAAGGGCGACGTGATCAGCATCATCGGCGCGAGCGGCTCGGGCAAGAGCACGTTCCTGCGCTGCATCAATTTCCTCGAGAAGCCGAACGCGGGCGAGATCGTCGTGGACGGCGAGGCCGTGCGCACGAAGGCTGGCCGCAACGGCGACCTCGACGTGGCCGATCACAAGCAGTTGCAGCGCATCCGTACCAAGCTCGCGATGGTGTTCCAGCACTTCAATCTCTGGTCGCACATGAACGTGCTCGAGAACGTGATGGAAGCGCCGATCCACGTGTTGGGCGTACCGCGCAAGGAAGCCGAGGAGCGCGCGCGGCAGTATCTGGAGAAAGTGGGCCTCGCACCTCGCGTCGAGAAGCAATATCCCTCGCATCTTTCGGGTGGCCAGCAGCAGCGCGTGGCGATTGCGCGTGCGCTCGCCATGCATCCCGATGTGATGCTGTTCGACGAGCCGACTTCGGCGCTCGACCCCGAACTCGTGGGCGAAGTGCTCAAGGTGATGCAAAAGCTGGCCGAAGAGGGCCGCACGATGATCGTCGTCACCCACGAAATGGGCTTCGCGCGCAACGTCTCGAATCATGTGATGTTCCTGCACCAGGGGCGCACGGAGGAAGAGGGCGCGCCCGCCGATGTGCTCGGTGCGCCGAAGAGCGATCGCTTGCGTCAGTTCCTCTCCGGCAGTCTCAAGTAAGCGGCGCGTTCAGTCTCGCGCCGCGTCTTGCCGATGGTCCGTTCCGCCGCTCTTCCTTCCGCTTCAGTTCCGGCCGCCGCACCCGGCGGCCAGGCGCCGCTCGCTCGCGCCGGCCGCACGACCCAGGTGGCGATCGTCGCGCTCCCGCCCGTTTCGATGTCGGGCGTTGGCCCGATCGTCGACGCGCTCAATCTCGCGAACGAGATCGACGGCCGCGCGCTGTACCGCTGGCAGATGTGCTCGTGGAACGGCCGCCCCGTGCCGCTCGCGGGCGGCGCGCAGTGGCCCGCCGACTGCGCGTTCGGCGACGCCGTTTCCGCCGACTGGCTCATCGTCGTGACCGAGCGCTACCAGCAGTTCGCCGACTACCGGCTCTTTCTCGCGAGCCTCGCGCGCGTGGGGCAGCGCACGCCGCTCGTCACGGGCATTCACCACGGCATCTGGTGGCTTGCGATGGCGGGGCAGTTGCAGGGCTACCGCGTGGCCGCGAACTGGGAAACGTTCCAGCAGTTCGCCGAACAGTTCGAACGCACCATCGTCACGCAGCACATCTACGAAATCGACCGCGACCGCGCGACCTGCTCGGGCGGCCAGGCCACACTCGACTTCATGCTCGCGATGATCGGCCGCGACCATGGCCCGGAACTCGCCGAGCGCATTGCCGACGCGCTGGGCGCCAGCACGCTGCGCAGCGGCGACGAGCGCCAGCGCATTCCGTTCGTGACCGCGCCCGGTGAGCGGCATCCGCGCCTGAACGATGCGCTCAAGCTGATGGAGGCGAATATCGAGGACCCGCTCACGACCGACGAGATCGCGAATCTCGTGGGCGTGTCGCGGCGTCAACTCGAGCGGCTCTTTCGCCAGTACCTCGGCGCGATGCCGTCGAAGTACTACCTCGGCCTGCGCCTCGCCAAGGCGCGCTCGCAGTTGCAGCGCACCAGCAAGTCGGTGGTGCAGATCAGCCTCGCGTGCGGCTTCTCTTCGGCGGCGCATTTTTCGAATGCGTACCGCGAGCGCTTCGGCGTGACGCCGCGCGAGGACCGCCGCAACTGGATCGAGCGCCAGCACGGCGGGGCCGCCGCCGAGCCGCGCGCTGGCGCGCTCGTCGAGCCGCCGGAAGTGCAGTGAAGCTGGCCGCGGCGCAGCAACCGCCCGGACCTTGCAGGTTCCGTACGAAAAAATGCGTCGCGCCTGCGCAAGACGTTTGCGCGCAGCTTGCCTACACTGCACAGGTGTCGACGGGGCTTGGCGCTTGAGCGCTTAGTCCCGTCCCATGCAACGCTAGCTGAGCGAAAGGGCACAGCCCCAACGCATACCGACCCCGAATTCGACACGCACTGAGTAATAGAGGAATCGCCATGAACGATCAGACTGTGAGCCGCAAGACCTTCGACGAAGTGATGGTGCCGTGTTTCTCGCCCGCGCCGTTCGTGCCGGATCGCGGTGTCGGCTCGCGCGTGTGGGACACCGAGGGTCGCGATTACATCGACTTCGCCTGCGGCATCGCCGTGACGTCGTTGGGCCACGCGCATCCGGAGCTACTGCGCGTGCTGCAGGAGCAGGGCAGCAAGCTCTGGCACATCGGCAACGGCTACACCAACGAGCCGGTGCTGCGACTCGCGCGCCAGCTCGAAGCGCTCACGTTCGCCGATCGCGCGTTCTTTGCGAACTCGGGCGCGGAGGCCAATGAGGCGGCGCTCAAGCTCGCGCGCCGCGTGGCGTTCGATCGGCACGGCGCCGACAAGTTCGAGATCGTCTCGTTCACGCAGTCGTTCCACGGCCGCACGTTCTTCACCGTGAGCGTGGGCGGCCAGCCCAAGTATTCGGAAGGCTTCGGCCCCGTGCCGGGCGGCATCACGCATCTGCCGTACAACGACATCGAAGCGGCGAAGCGCGCCATCGGCGCGCAGACCTGCGCCGTGATCGTCGAGCCGGTGCAGGGCGAGGGCGGTGTGATTCCCGCCGATCCCGCGTTCCTGCGCGCGCTGCGCGAAGCGTGCGATGCGCATGGCGCGCTGCTGATTTTCGACGAAGTGCAAACGGGCGTGGGCCGCACGGGCCACTTCTACGCCTACGAAGATACGGGCGTCACGCCCGACATCCTCACGACGGCCAAGGCGCTCGGCAACGGCTTCCCGATCGGCGCGATGCTGACGACCGAAGCGATTGCCGCACACTTCAAGGTGGGCGTGCATGGCACGACCTATGGCGGCAATCCGCTGGGCGCCGCGCTGGCGGGCAAGGTGGTCGAGCTGGTGAGCGATCCGGCGCTGCTGGCGGGCGTGCGTGCGCGCGGCGAAGCGATTCGCGGCAAGCTCGCGAAGCTCAACGAGCGCTTCGACATGTTCAAGGAAGTGCGCGGCAAGGGGCTGTTGATCGGCGCCGAACTGAACGCCCGCTTTGCGGGCCGCGCCAAGGACTTCAACGGGGCGGCCGCGAATCGCGGCGTGATGATGCTGATTGCCGGGCCGGACGTGCTGCGCTTCGCGCCCTCGCTCATCATTCCCGAAGCGGACCTCGACGAAGGCTTTGCGCGCTTCGAGCAGGCGTGCGCAGACGTGATCGGCGCACGCTAAATCGCAACCCAGCCGCAACCCAGCGCACACACAGGATCGACGATGCTATTCGTTCGCCCCGCCAGGCTTTCCGATCTCGACGCGATCGCCCACATGGCGCGCACCGCGCAGCCGGTGCTGCATTCGCTGCCGCACGACCGTGCGGCGCTGGAAGCGCGCATCGCGCTTTCAGAAGATTCGTTTCGCGCGGACGTGGACTTCCCCGGTGAGGAGTTCTATCTGTTCGTGCTCGAAGACTCCGCCACGGGGCGGCTCGTCGGCACCTCGAGCATCGTGGCGGCAGCCGGCTACGCCGAGCCGTTCTACGCGTTTCGCAACGACGCTCTGATTCACGCGTCGCGCGAACTGCACGTCAATCGCAAGATTCACGCCCTCACGATGTCGCACGAACTCACGGGCAAGAGCCGCCTCGCGGGCTTCTACATCGAGCCGACGCTGCGCGGCGACGCGGCCGCGCATCTCATGTCGCGCGCGCGCATGATGTACGTCGCGATGAACCGCAGGCGCTTCACGCCCGAAGTGTTCTCGCTGCTGCTCGGCGTGACCGACGAGACGGGCGCCTCGCCCTTCTGGGAGGCCGTGGGGCGCAAGTTCTTCGGGCGCGATTTCAAGGACATCGAACTGGCCTCGGGCGGACGCAGCCGCACTTTCATCGCCGAGGTCATGCCGGCTTATCCGCTTTATGTGCCGCTGCTGCCGGAACCGGCGCAACGCGTGCTCGGCGAGCCCGATCCGAGCGCCTTGCTCGCTTACGAGATTCATCTGGAAGAGGGCTTCGAGCCGGACCGCTACGTCGATATTTTCGATGCGGGCCCGGTGCTGACCGCACAGGTGGACCGCACGGCATCGGTCGCCGGCAACGAGACGCGCACAGTGCGTGAAGTGGCGGGCGCAACGAACATGGAAGGCGCGGCGTATCTGGTCGCGAGCCAGCGCGCGGGCGAGTTCCGCTGCGTGCTCGCGACGCTGCCTGAAAGCGAGAAGGGCGCGGGCATCATCGCGCCGCTCGATGCGAGCGCGCGCGCCGCGCTCAGCGTGCAGGACGGCGAGCCCGTACGCTGTGCGCCGCTGTATCGCGCCACCCCGCAAACAGAGGATGCTTATATGGGAGACGCACAATGATCGTGGTACGCGTCGTGCAAACGGGCGACGTGGACGCGCTCGTCGCGCTCGCCCAGGAAACGGGCCCCGGCCTCACCACCTTCAAGCCCGACCGCGAGGCGCTCAAGGCGCGCATCGAGCGCGCGCGGCGCACGCTCGCAGGCGAAGCCGCGCCGCGCGAAGCGGGCTACTTCTTCGTGATGGAAGATACGGCCACGGGTGACGTGGCGGGCGTTTGCGGCATCGAAACGGCCGTGGGCCTGGAGCAGCCGTTCTACAACTACCGCGTAAGCACCGTGGTGCATGCGAGCCAGGAACTCGGCATCTGGACGCGCATGCGCGCGCTCAACATCTCGCACGATCTCACGGGCTACGCCGAAGTGTGCTCGCTCTTTCTTTCGCCGCGCTATCGCACGGGCGGGGTGGGCAGTCTGCTGTCGCGTTCTCGCTTCATGTTCATCGCGCAGTTTCGCGAGCGCTTTCCCGAGCGCCTGTGCGCGGAATTGCGCGGCCATTTCGACGCGCAGGGTACGTCGCCGTTCTGGCGCGCGGTCGGTTCGCACTTCTATCAAATCGATTTCAACGCTGCCGATTACCTCAGCTCGCATGGGCGCAAGTCGTTCCTCGCAGAGCTGATGCCGCGTTACCCGGTGTACGTCGAACTGCTGCCTGAGGAAGCGCAGGCTTGCGTCGGCCTCACGCACGCCGACACGATTCCCGCACGCCGCATGCTCGAAGCCGAGGGGCTGCGCTATGAAAACCACGTCGATATCTTCGATGCGGGCCCGGTGCTCGAATGCCATATCAGCGACCTGCGCACGGTGCGTGACAGCGTGGTCGTGCCGGTCGAGATCGGTGAGGCGCATGCCGAAGAGGGTGTGCGCTCACTCGTATCCAATACGTCGCTCGGCGATTTCCGCGTGGGTTTCGCGCCGGGCGTCGTGCGCGAGGGCGTGTTCACGCTGAGCGCCATGGAAGCGGCGTCGCTGAACGTCGCGGCGGGCGATCCGGTGCGCGTGCTCGGCCCCGCAGCAAAGCATAAACAGGGATGACCATGAACGAGCTTTACATCGATGGGCAATGGTGCGCGGCCTCGGGCCCCGCGTTCGCTTCGCGCAACCCCGGCACGGGCGAGACCGTGTGGAGCGGCAACGCCGCGAGCGCCGAAGAGGTCGACCGCGCCGTGAACGCCGCGCGCCGCGCGTTCGCCGCGTGGGCGCAAACGCCGCTCGAAGCGCGCTGCGAGATCGTGAAGCGCTTCGCCGCGCTCGTCACCCAAAAGAAAGAAACGCTCGCCCAGGCCATTGGCCGCGAGACCGGCAAGCCGCTCTGGGAAGCGCGCACCGAAGCGGCGTCGATGGCCGCGAAGGTCGCGATTTCGATCACCGCTTACGGCGAGCGCACCGGCGAGAAGCGCGCACCGATGGCCGACGGCGTGGCGGTGCTGCGCCATCGCCCGCATGGCGTCGTTGCCGTGTTCGGTCCGTACAACTTCCCGGGCCATCTGCCCAACGGCCACATCGTGCCGGCGCTGATCGCGGGCAACGCGGTCGTGTTCAAGCCTTCGGAGCTCGCTCCGGAAGTGGCGCGCGTCACGGTCGAACTCTGGCGCGAAGCCGGCTTGCCCTCGGGCGTGCTCAACCTCGTGCAGGGCGAGCGCGACACAGGCATTGCGCTTGCGAATCACAAACAGATCGACGGGCTCTTCTTCACGGGCAGCTCGGACACGGGCACGTTGCTGCATCGCCAGTTCGGCGGCCGGCCCGAGATCGTGCTCGCGCTGGAGATGGGTGGCAACAATCCGCTCGTCGTCGCGCCGGTCGAGGACATCGACGCTGCCGTGCATCACACGATCCAGTCGGCGTTTCTTTCGGCGGGGCAGCGCTGCACGTGCGCGCGCCGCATTCTCGTGCCCGCGGACGCATTCGGCGAGCGCTTCCTCGCGCGCTTCGTCGAAGTGAGTTCGCGCATTACGGTGGGTGAGTACGACGCCGAGCCGCAGCCCTTCATGGGCGCCGTGATTTCGGCGCGCGCAGCGGGCAAGCTGATGGGTGCGCAGGCGCAGTTGCTCGAGCGCGGCGCACGCGCCTTGCTGCCGATGACACAGCGCGACCCGGCGCTCGGCTTCGTGACGCCGGCGATTCTCGACGTGACGGGCGTGGCCGACCTGCCCGACGAGGAGCACTTCGGGCCGCTCGCGCAGGTGATCCGCTACGCCGGTTTCGACGACGCCATCGCGCAGGCCAACAATACGGCGTACGGCCTCTCGGCGGGCCTGCTCGCCGACGACGAAGCGCTGTGGCAGCGCTTCACGCGCGAGATCCGCGCGGGCGTGGTGAACTGGAACCGCCCGACCAACGGTGCGTCGAGCGGCGCGCCGTTTGGCGGCGCGGGCCGCTCGGGCAACCACCGGCCGAGCGCGTACTACGCCGCCGACTACTGCGCCTACCCGATGGCCTCGGTGGAGAGCGCGCAACTGCAGATGCCCGCGAGCGTTTCGCCGGGTCTTCACTTCTAAGGAACGACGATGCAAACCCTTGAAGCCAACTTCGACGGACTCGTCGGCCCCACGCACAACTACGCCGGGCTGTCGTTCGGCAACGTCGCCTCGCAGAGCAACGAGAAGTCAGTCGCGAACCCGCGCGCCGCGGCGCAGCAGGGCTTGCGCAAGATGAAGCGGCTCGCCGACCTCGGCTTCGCGCAAGGCGTGCTGCCGCCGCAGGAGCGCCCGTCCATGCGGCTGCTGCGCGAGCTGGGCTTCGGCGGTAAGGATGCCGAAGCGATTGCGCGCGCCGCCAAGGACGCGCCCGAACTGCTCGCCGCAGCAAGCTCGGCGTCGGCCATGTGGACCGCCAATGCGGCCACGGTGAGCCCTTCGGCGGATACGCCCAATCGGCGCGTGCACTTTACGCCCGCGAACCTGTGCAGCAAGCTGCATCGCGCGATCGAGCACGAGTCCACGCGCCGCACGCTTTCCACGGTGTTCGCGGACCCGTCGCACTTCGTCGTGCACGAAGCGCTGCCCGGCACGCCCGCGCTCGGCGACGAAGGCGCGGCCAACCATACGCGCTTTAGCGCACAGTATGGCGAGCGCGGCGTGGAGTTCTTCGTGTACGGGCGCAGCGAATACCGCCGCGGACCGGAGCCCAAACGCTTCCCGGCGCGCCAGACGTTCGAGGCGAGCCGCGCCATCGCGCAGCGCCACGGCCTGACCGATGCGGGCACCGTGTTCGCGCAGCAGAATCCGGACGTGATCGACGCCGGTGTGTTCCATAACGACGTGATCGCCGTAGGCAACCGCAGCACGCTGTTTTGCCACGAGCGCGCGTTCGTCGACCAGAAGGCGGTCTACGACGAGTTGCGCACGAAGCTCGCGGCCTACGACGCGCCGTTCCACGTGATCGAAGTGCCCGAAGCGCGCGTGAGCGTGGCCGACGCGGTGTCGTCCTATCTCTTCAACAGCCAGTTGCTGAGCCGCGCGGACGGCACGCAGATTCTCGTCGTGCCGCAGGAGTGCCGCGAGAATCCGCACGTGGCGATATACCTCGACGAACTGGTCGCGAGCAGCGGGCCGGTGGACGAAGTGCTCGTGTTCGACCTGCGCGAGAGCATGAAGAACGGCGGCGGTCCGGCGTGCCTGCGCCTGCGCGTGGTGCTCAGCGCGGAGGAGCGCGCGGCGACGGCGCCCGGCGTGTGGATGAACGACGCGCTCTTCACGCGCCTCGACGGCTGGATCGAGCGGCACTATCGCGACCGGCTCGCGCCGCAGGACCTGACCGATCCGGCGCTGCTCGTCGAGTCGCGCACGGCGCTCGACGAACTCACGCAGATTCTCGGCCTCGGATCGCTCTATGACTTCCAGCGCTGATACCCCGCTCGCGGATTTTCTCGCGTACACGCTCGCGGGCGCGCGTCCGGCCACGCCCGCAGCGGCGCGTGGCGAATGCGCGGGCGGCGTGCGCTGGCAGTGGCTTGACGAGGGCGTGCTGGAGCTGGAACCGGCACGCATCGACGAGACGACGCGCAGCGTGCTGCTTTCGGCGGGTGTGCACGGCGACGAAACGGCGCCGATCGAACTGCTCTCGCAGCTCGTGGCCGACATCGCGGCGGGCCGCGCGCCCCTCGCGTGCCGCGTGCTCGCGGTGCTCGGCAATGCCGGCGCGATGCGCGCGGGCGAGCGTTATCTCGACGACGATCTCAACCGCCTGTTCGGCGGTGGCCATGCGCGTGTGCCGGCGAGCCGCGAGGCGCCGCGCGCCGTGGCGCTCGAAGCGGCGGCGCAGCGTTTCTTTGCGAAGGCCGCGAGTTCCGCCGACGCGCCCTTCGCGCGCTGGCACCTCGACATGCATACGGCGATCCGCGCTTCGGCGTTCGAGCAGTTCGCGCTGCTGCCTCATACGGGCGAGCCGCTCGCGCGCGCGCTGCTCGAATGGCTCGCCGACGCGCGCATCGCGGCCGTGCTGATCCACACCGAGAAGGGCGCGACCTTGTCGTCGTTTACGGCCGAAACGTGTGGGGCGCTTGCCTGCACGCTCGAACTGGGCAAGGTGCGTCCGTTCGGCCAGAACGACCTGGCGCGCTTCGCCGGTGCCGATGCCGCCGTGCGCCGTCTCGTGGCGGGAGAGTTGTCGTTGCCGAAGGGCGCGCAGATGCCGCGCATCTTCACGGTGATCGGCCAGATCACGAAGCAGAGCGCGGCGCTCAAGCTCAACGTGGCCGCCGACGTGCCCAACTTCACGCCGTTCCCGCGCGGCGAGGTGCTGGCGGAAGACGGCGCCTACCGCTACGTCGTGCAGCACGACGAGGAGCGCATCGTGTTTCCGAATCCGGGCGTGAAGCCGGGCTTGCGCGCGGGCCTGCTCGTCGTCGATACGACCCGCGAGACGCTCGCGGCGCTTGCCTGAGCGCTAGTCGCAAGCGCACGCGCTTTCACGCGCTTGCGCTGCCACGACACCCACTTGCATGTTCGAACGCAGCGCGTGAGCTCGCCGCCGCGCGCGGGCGCGCCATGCGCCGCTTGCCGCCCGCGCGGCGGGGTGCCGGCGCCGTCGCGGTACAATCGCGCCCTCGCGGTTGTTGCGGTGCACCACACGCGGTGCGCGCGATTGAGCCGTGTTGTTGGCGCAGCGATCCTGTGCCGGCGCCGGGAAGCCGTTTTTAGCCGCGAATCGAACCATGAAGCGGCAGGAACGGGTTTCGCCGGCGCACCCAATCTGACTGGAAAGAGACACTGATGAAGACGAACTGGAACAAGCTGGCAACGCTCGCATTCTGCGCGGCCGCCATGACGGCAGGTGCGGCAGGGGCCGCACACGCCGCCGATATCAAGGAAATCCGCTTTGGTGTGGAGGCGTCGTACGCGCCGTTCGAATCGAAGTCGCCCGCGGGCGAACTGCAGGGCTTCGATATCGACGTGGGCAATGCCGTCTGCGCGAAGCTCAAGGCAAAGTGCGTGTGGGTGGAAAACTCGTTCGACGGCCTGATCCCGGCGCTGCAGGCGCGCAAGTTCGCCGCGATCAATTCCGACATGTCGATCACGGACCAGCGCCGCCAGGCCATCGACTTCACCGACCCGATCTACGCGATTCCGAACCAGATGATCGCGAAGAAGGGCAGCACGCTGCAGCCCACGCCCGAGTCGCTCAAGGGCAAGCACGTGGGCGTGCTCCAGGGCACGATCCAGGAAACCTACGCGAAAGCGAAGTGGGCGCCCGCGGGCGTCGACGTCGTGCCGTACCCGACGCAGGACCAGATCTACGCGGATCTCGTTTCGGGCCGCCTCGACGCCTCGTTTCTGGATGCCGAAGCCGCTTCCAAGGGCTTCCTGAACAAGCCGCAGGGCGCGGCCTTTGCGTTCGCGGGCCCGCAGGTCGTGGACGCCAGGCTGCTCGGCGAGGGCGTAGGCTACGGTGTGCGCAAGAACGACGCGGCGCTCAAGGCCGCGCTGAACGGTGCGCTCAAGGACCTGAAGGCGGACGGCACGCTCGAGCGCATCGCGGCGAAGTATTTCGACGTGAAAGTCGTGCTGAAGTAATCGGCCCGTATCGATTGATCGATAGACCGGCCGGCTGGACGAAATCCAGCCGGCCGGTCTTTTTCGCGCCTTTGCTTCGGATTGCGTATCAAATCCTTCGAGCGTCGAACGGCAACGCAGCGCCGGTGACGCGTGCGGCACTGCAAAGACCACAAAAAAATCCCGCGGATCGCGCAGAACTTCATTTCCGCGCCTTACTTGCCAGGATAAAATCGACACAAGAAAGTGCCGCGTCCGGCGCGCAATGTGTGCGAAGCGCAAACGGTTGCGGCATGCCAAGAAACAAGACCAGGGCGCCGCCATGCGCGCGGCGCCGCGCGGGGGACCCCATGAGCTTGAACGCCGCAGACCGGCCGCAGATGTCAGGAGTCGCGGGCAGCACGCAGTCGCCGGAACAAGCCGGCCCGCCCATCGACGTGTATTTCGCGCGCCAGCCGATGCTCGACCGGGAGGGCCTCCTCTGCGCGTTCGAGACGTCGCCGCGCCTCGTGGACCGGCGCGAAAGCGCCGAAATCGAACAAGAGGCCGAAGCAGCCGCCAAAGACCAGGCCTCGGGCCTGACGCCCAAGCCTTCCGCCACGAGCACCGCGCTCCTCAAAAGCTTCGCCGCGCCCGGCTTGCGTGCCTCGCTCGCGGGCCATCCCGCCTGGCTCGACATGACGCGCGATGCGCTTTTCCACGACGGCCTGCTGCGCGTGAGCCCCGAGCGCGTCATGCTCGAGTTGCCCGTGGACATCGGCTCGGACGCGGACCTGATCGCGCGGCTCGTCGAACTGCACCGGCGCCGCTACCGCTTCGCGCTCGACCACGTGTCGAAGGCGGATGAGTCGCTCGCGAAACTGCTGCCGTATGTGGACGCCATCAAGATCGATATCCGCGAGATCGCGCCCGCGGTGCTGCCGAAGTTCGCGAGCGTGATGAAGGCGGCGGGCAAGCTTCTCGTGGCGATGGGTGTCGAGACCCAGGAAGACTATCAGCGCACGCACGCACTCGGCTTCGACCGCTTCCAGGGCTATTTCTTCGCGAAACCGCACGGCGGCGCGCGCCGCTCCAGCGCGCCGCGCCAGGCGCTGCTGAACCTGCTGCATCTGCTCGCGGCCGAACCCACGGTCGCGCAGCTCGAAGCGGAACTGAAGCTCAACCCCGTGCTCGTGATGCATCTGATGCGGCTTGCCAACTCGGGCAGCATGAACATCGGCCGCAAGGTGACGACGCTGCGCGAGGCGATCAATGCGACCGGCACCAACGCGATCGCGCGCTGGACGCAGTTGCTGCTCTACGCCGACGGCCGCAAGATCGCTGCCGAAGACGACCCGCTGCTGCAACTCGTGGCCACGCGCGCGCGCTTCATGGAAATCGCGGTGACGCAGCTTGCCCACGCGCACCTCGAAGAGGAGGACGCGGCGTTCCTCGTGGGGGTGTTCTCGTTCGTCGAGGCGGTGTTCGGCGGTCCGCTCGAAAGCACGCTCGAAGTGCTCACGCTGGCCAAACCGATCCGCACGGCGATCGTCAAGCGCGAGGGCGCGCTCGGGCGGCTGCTCGAACTCTCCGAGGCATTGGAGCGCGCAGACTGGGCTCGCGTGGATGCGCTGTGCGCCGAACTCGAGCCGCTCGACGCCGCGACGGTCGCGGCGATCACGCTCACGGCCGCGGAATGGGCGGGCACGTCCGGCCGCGACGCGGAAGACGAAGGGCTGGAGCGGATCGAAGATTGAGCGGGCGGGGCGGTGCCGCGAAGCGATGCGGCGCGCCCCGGCTCAGTCGGGAGTCAGTCGAGACTCAATCAGGACTCAATCAGGACTCAATCAGGACTCAAGCGGGACTCAAGCGGTCTGCGGAACGTGCGTGAAGAAGCGCGCGAGCTGCTGGGCGAGGTCGTTCAACGCGCTCATCTCTTTCTGTGAAATGCGGCGCGGCTCCTGGTTCACGAGCCAGTCGCCGTACATCAGCGCAACGGGTCCGACGCCAGGCGCGCCCACGGGCAGCAGGACGAACGCGCGCGCGTCGTCGAAGCTCGAGCGATACCAGCCGGGCAGGCGCGCGAGAATCTTCGCATCGCGCGCATTCTCGATGAAGATGCCGACCTTGTTCGCGATGGCGAGGTGAAACACGTCGGGCTGGAACGCGGCGGAAAACGCGAGCTTGGGCAGCACGTCGCCCATGTGCGGGCCGAAGCCGTGCTGCGCCTCGAACATGTTCGCGCCGCGTCGCACGAACACCACGCTGCGTGCGAAACCGAGGCCCGCGAGCACGGTTTCGGTTGCGAGCGTGAGGGCGGTGCTCAGCGCGCTGTCGGCCGGCAGCGCGCGCAGGTCCTCGACGCCGGCCGCAATGCGCGCCTCGGGATCGAGCGCTTCGCGGGCGATGGCGTCGGCGTTGGCGCGTAATTCGACGATCTCGCGCATCACGCCGTCTTCGGCTTCCTCGCGTGCGAGCGCGAGGCTCATCTGCACGAGCACGTCGGCATCGGTCGAGAGCGCGCGGCCATAGTGCTGCGCAAGCTCGGCGATATGCGTCTCGCGCATCTCTTCGGAGAGGCCCTGGGTGGTCAGCACGCGCGCGACTTCGGTCGAATAGTTGGTGATGGCGCGCAGCCACTGCACGTCGCGCGGTTCCTTGTCGGCCGGGTCGTACTGGCGCATGCCCGCACGGATCGTGTCGGGCAGGCGCCAGCGCGTGGCGGCTTCGAGGCCGAGTTCTTCGAAGGTCACGCCGAGCACTTCGAGGCAGGCCTCGTCGTCGCTCGAGCCTTCATCGATCTCGCGGCGGATCTGGTCCCACTCGGGTTCGAGATAGAACACCACGAGCAGCTTGCCCACCTGGCGCATCAGCGTGCAGACCACGGCCTCTTCGCCCGCGCGCAGGTCGCCGTGCTCGGTGAGCTTGCGCGCGACGCAGCCAGAGAGCATGGTGCGGTTCAGTTCGAGCTTGGCGTCGATGCGGCGCGGCGCGCTGTGGTGAAAGTGATCGACGATCTTCAGGCCGACGACGAGATGGCCGACCGCGTCCATGCCGAGGACCATCAGCGCGCGCGTGACGGTCGTGATGTTGCCGCCGAACGCCATGTACATGGCCGAATTCGCGAGACGCAGCACCTTCTGCGTGAGCGCGAAATCCGAGAGCACGACCTTCACGAGCGCGCTGAAATCGTAGTCGTCGTTCGTCATCGCCGCGACCGTGGTGCGCAGCGATTGCGACAGCAAGGGGAAGTCCCCGCGTTCATTCATGCGGGCCCACAAGCGGTCTAGCAGGACGGCCTTTACCATCTGAACCATGTCAATTTCGCGAAAGCCCTGCGGTTTGCGATGCCCGCATCATTGCACTTCGTGCACGTGCAACGCACCCGAAACGAAGCGCTGCTGCAATTCTTCTGAAGGCAGCGCCTTGCAAACGAGCCATCCCTGGATATGCTCGCAACCCATGTTCGTCAGCAGCTCGCGCTGCGCCTCCGTCTCCACGCCCTCGGCCACGAGCTCGAGATCGAGCGTACGCGCGAGCCCCACCACCGCGTTGACGATCGCTTGATCGTTGCGCGAAGTGATGAGGTTCTCGACGAAGCTTCGATCGATCTTCAGCTTCGAGAGCGGGAAGCGCTGCAGGTACGCGAGACTCGAATACCCCGTGCCGAAGTCGTCCACCGCGAAGCGAATGCCAAGCGAGGTGAGCTCTTCGAGCAGCGTTTTCGCATGCTGCGGATCGTGCATGAGCAGGCTTTCGGTGATCTCGAACACCAGCCGGCCCGGATCGACTCCGGTGAGCTCGATCGCCTCCTCGACACTTTCCCTGAACCGCGGATTGCGGAACTGCTGGGGCGAGACATTGACCGCCACGTACTGCAGCTCGATGCCTTGCTCGTCCCATTGGGTCAGTTGCATACAGGCAGCCTTCAAAACCCAGTTGCCGAGATAATTAATCAGGCCGACGGATTCCGCAAGCGGAATAAATGTTGAAGGCGGCACGAGACCGTGCAATGGATGTTGCCAGCGGATCAGTGCCTCCACGCCGACCACGCCACGCGACGCGCTGCTCGTGATGGGCTGGAAGTGTAGCGAGAATTCGCCGTTGCGCACACCGTCGTAGAGGTCCGACTCCAGCTTCAGGCGCATGGCGTCGGTGGGATCGTCGACGGGCACGTGCAGCGTCAGCGTGTTGCCGCCGATCGCCTTGGCCTGCTGCAGCGCCTGGTCCGCGCGGCGGATGAGCGGCGTGGTGTCGGCGCTGGCATCGGCCTCGCTCGCGCCGGAGGCGTCCGGGCGCTGGTCCGGATGGAACGCAATGCCGATGCTCGCCGAAAGGTGCACGGGCTGGTTGCGAAACGAGTACGGCTGCAGGATGGAGGTGAGCAGGCGGCGCCCAAGCGCTTCGGCGGCGGCGCGCACTTCGTCGGGCGCGGCGTGGCGTTGCGGCGTGATCAGGATGGCGAACTCGTCGCTGCCGATGCGCGCGATCATTTCGCCCTGCAGCGCGAGGTGGGTGAGGCGCCGCGCGGTTTCGCACAGCAACTCGTCGCCGGCGTCGTAGCCGAGCGCGCGGTTCACACGCTGATAGTCGTCGAGGTCGAGCAGCAGCAGCGCCACCGGCACGCCGAAATGGTCCGCGTCGGCCTGGGCGCGCTGCAGCGCGGGCGCGAGCGCGGTCTGGTTGGGCAGGCCGGTGAGCGGGTCGTGATGGAGCGCGTGGGTGAGCGCGGCCTCGGTGCCCTGCCAGCCGGAGACGTCGAAGCCCGCCACGGCGAAGCCGGCCGTTTCGCCGTACTGGGCGCGCTGCACGCGCAGCTCCACGGGAAGCGGGTAGGTGAGTGCCTTGACGAGGTCGATCGTGTCTTTTTCCACAGCGCCGCTGTGCGCGGCGCGCGCGATGAGCGCCTCGAGGCGCTCGTGATGCTCGGGCGTGACGATGTCGGCGAGCGTGGCGCCGAGCAGGAACTCGCGGTGATAGCCCGCAAAGCGCAGGCTCGCGTCGGAGACGTAAAGAAAGTGCAGCCTCGCGTCCACGTGGACGAGGAAGTCCACCGCCGCGGCCGTGTTCTCGAACGAGAGCGAAACGGCGTCGGCGTAGTCGGGTCCGGCTGCGGCAGGCGACGGGGGCACGAGTTGCGCGGCGCCCTGGTCGACGGCTGCTTCGGCTGCTTGCGCTGCACCCTGTGCCTGCGCGGCATGTGAGGCGTTCGCGTCGCCAGGCATGGGCGGGTCGCCGGCAATGCCCTTGAGGCCGGCAAGCGCGTAAAACCGGTCGACGACCGTGCGCAACCAGCCCTGGCGGGGCGCGGAGATCCTGTTCGCTTCCATGTCTGTCGCTGGCAACCCTTTGTTTGTCTGTGGCGTCCCGGCCGGTTTCCATATCCGGCTGAAGCCGCCCATCAGAGCAAGTTATCGACCCCGGACGAGAAATCTTTAGCCGCGGCGGCCGAAAAAACACCTAACGCATAAACGTGACGGGAGATCGGTGCGGTGGCGTCCAGATTCGGTTAAAGTGGCGCCGGTCGAGACGCCGTTCGCCATGCGCGATGGGTCGGCGCGCGTGAAGCGCCCGTCTTGCTGGCCGCAGGGGCGGCCCGGCGCGTCGGCGGCCATTACCGGCCATTCCATCCGTACGAGTCATCCGCCATGTCCGATTCATCGTCAGCGTTTGCCGTGCCGGCAAGCGAGGCTGCGCGAGACGATGCGGGCAGGGGCACCCCTGGTTCCGCGCCTTCTATGCCGTCAGCTTCACAACCCGGCCTTGCTCCCGGGTCATCAACCGGTCCGCAGCCGTTCGTCTATCTCGGGCGGCAGCCTATTCTCGATCGCAATGGCGCGCTCAACGCCTATGAGCTGCTGTTCCGCGGCGGCGCGCAGAACCGCGCGGACGTCGACGACGACGCGCTCGCCACGGCCCAGGTGATGACGCGCACGATCGGTCAGCTCGGCGTGCCCGCGGTGCTCGGCCGTCACTACGGCTACGTCAACATCAGCCGCGAGCTGCTGTTCGACGACATCGTGCATCTGCTGCCGCCGGGCCGCTTCGTGCTGGAGGTGCTCGAACACGTGCGCTTCGACGCCGCGGTGCTGGAGCGTCTCGCGCAACTGCGCCGCGCCGGCTACCGCATTGCCTTCGACGACGTGTGCGAGATCACGGAGAACCTGCTGCGCGCCTTGCCCTACGCGGACATCATCAAGGTCGACCTGCTGCAGACCGAGCGCGCGGCGCTGCCCGGCCTCGTCGCGAGCCTCGCCGCGCATGGCAAGACGCTGATCGCCGAGAAGGTCGAGACGGGCGAGGACTTCGAACTGGCCTCGTCGCTCGGCTTCGAGCTGTTTCAGGGCTACTTCTTCGCGCGCCCGCAGGTGCTGCGCGCGCCGCGTGTGCGCGCTTCGCGCCTCGCGCTCGTACGCCTGCTCGCGCTGGTGGCCAACGACGTCGGCACGGCCGAACTCGAGCGCGAACTGCGCAGCCACCCGGGCGTAGTGGTGCAACTGTTGCGTCTCGTCAATTCGAGCGCGTACTCGCCGGGGCGGCCGATTTCGTCGCTGCGCGAAGCGGTGCTCGCGGCGGGGACGCGGCAGATCGCGCGCTGGGCCCAACTGCTGCTCTACGCCAGCGGACGCGACCTGCCCTGGGGCTCGGACCCGCTCGTGCAGCTCGCGGGCACGCGCTCGCACTTCATGGAGCTTGCCGCACGCAGCCTGAGCCCGCAGGACCCAGATTTCGCCGATGCCGCCTTCATGACCGGCATCTTTTCGCTCGTGCACGTGCTGGTGGGCTCGACGCCTGAGAACACGCTCGATCGTCTCGGCCTTGCACGCGAGATCGTCGAGGCCGTGGATGGTCATCGCGGCGAGCTCGGCACGCTGCTGCGCATCGCCACCGCGGCCGAGCTTGGCGATCACGACGGCGCGCAGCGTCTCGCGCGCGAGGCGGGCGGCATGTTCAACGCGCTCACGCCGCCGCTGCTCGGCGAGTTGAACCTGTGGGCCGGCGCGTGGTTCACAGCTTACGCCGAGGGTTGAAATCAGATCGTAAGATTGGCGCCGGGGTGCGCGCTGCGGGTGCCGCAATTGTGTGATCCAATATCGGTATCGCCGTGGCGTCATGCGTCTCATTCGCATGATGGGCAAGACCCGCGGGCAAAACGCGCGCCGGCGTGGCGATTCAACTCGAGGGCATTTGACATGAAACCGAGGTTTTTTGCGGCGGGAGCCGCGGCGCTCGTCTGCGCCGGGCTTGCGCTCTTTGCGTTGTCTGCACAGGCGACACTCAAGCCGGGCGATTCCGCGCCCGACTTCACGACCCAGGCATCGCTGGGGGGCAAGACCTACACCTATTCGCTCGCTTCGGAGCTGAAGAAAGGGCCGGTGGTGGTGTACTTCTATCCGGCCGCGTTCACGAAGGGTTGCACGATCGAGGCGCACGAATTCGCTGAAGCGGTCGATCAGTACAAGCAGTACGGCGCCACGGTGATCGGCGTTTCGCACGACAACATCGACACGCTCACGAAGTTCTCGGTGAGCGAGTGCCGCAGCAAGTTCCCGGTGGCCGCCGACGAAGACTCGAAGATCATCAAGTCGTACGACGCGTCGATGCCGATGCACGAGTCGATGGCCAATCGCGTCTCGTATGTGATCGCGCCGGACGGCAAGATCATCTACGAATACACGAGCCTGTCGCCGGACCAGCATGTGACGAACACGTTGCGCGCCCTGAAGGAATGGGCCGCGCAGCATCCGCAGCAGTAGTGATCGCGAGTCGTCGCAAACCGTAACAAGCCACGAGGCCGGCCACGCGCGCGGGCCTCGTCGCGATCTGTCGCAGTCGTCCCTCCGCGTTTCGCCCTGGTGTTTCTCTCTCTTCCGCCGCACGGATTCCTCGCATGCCGATCGTCGTCGTTCTCCTTGCCTTCGCCGCGCTCGTCTACGGCGCGTACTGGTCCTTCAAAGCCATCGCGGCGCAGTTCGGCACGGGCGTCGCCGTGGGCGCGGCCGTGCTGGCCGCGGCCTTGTTCGTCGCGCTCATCGCCTGGGTTTGGCGCCGGATGCGCGACGTGGCGCCCAACGTGCGCGGCGAAGGCGACTGGACGCACCGCGTAGCCGGCGGCTGGGGCGAGGCCCGTCTCGCGGCCGGCAAGCGCTTTTGCGAGTTGACGCAGGGCGGCGCGCATGGCGCGTATATCTTCGCCGACCTGCAAGGCGCGCAACCGGAGCGCGATGCCAACGGCTGGCACGTGGCGCTGCGCGTCGCCGATCCGAAGCGCCCGCTCTGGCAACTGCCGATGCCAGGCGAGCGCGAAGCGAAGCGCTGGGCGCGCATTTTCACGCTGGCGATCGCGCAGAAACTCTGAGCGTCGCAACCGCGTCGAACGATCCGGCCGCGCCGCTGTCCCAACAAGTTCCCGGCAGTCCTGGCCGGCAACGCACACTCGATATGTCACGAAAACCCTGGATCGCGGCGGCCTTGATCGCCGTCTGCGCCACGCTGCTCGCGGCGTGCGACCAGCAAAAGGTCGCCGACGCCGTCAACGCGATCAAACCCGATTCGATGGCGTTCGGCGGCCTGCGCATTGGCGTGTCGACGGTGGAGGACGTGCGCCGGCAGGCGGGCAAGCCCGAAATGGTGTGGGAGGACGACGACGGCGCGCAGCGCCTCGAATACCCGCGCGGGCCCAACGGCCTCACCACGTGGATGCTCGACTTCGACGCGAACGGCAAGCTCGTGGCGATGACCCAGGCGCTCACGGCGCAGAATATCGCGCAGGTCGTGCCGGGCATGCCGCAGGACGAAGTGCGGCGCCTGCTCGGCAAGCCGGCCACGGTAGCAAAATACGCGTTGAGCCACGAGGAAGTATGGAGCTGGCACTGGGCCGAAGGCGGCGTGGCGGGGGACGGCATGTTCAACGCCCATTTCGCGCCGGATGGACTCGTGATCAGGACGTCGCGCTCGGACGCACCGGGCCACGAGCAGCATTGAGGCGGCGAGCGCATCGATCGCGCGAGCCGCAAGGAGGAAGCAGATGAAACGTATCGCGTTGCTATGGCATGTGGTGAAGGGCGATGCGCGCGTGCTGTGGCACGCGCTGCGCCAGCCGGGGCGTCCCGTGTGGCTCGTGCCCGCCACGGCGCTGCTCGCGCTCTATGCGCTCGACCCGTTCAATATCGCGATGCCGGTCGCCGGTATCGTCGACGACGGCATCATCGTGCCGCTGGTGCTGCATCTGATCGTACGTTGCCTGCCCGCGCATTTGCGCCAGCGCGAGCCTCGAAGCGCTGCACGCGCATAAAAAAACGGCTGAAGCCACGCTTCAGCCGTTTTCTGCTGCAAGACGGCCCACTCACTCCGCCTGCGCCGCGGGTGCCGCGCGCCCGCGCTTCGCGTCCCACCACACGCGCAGCCGGTCCATGTACAGGTAGACCACCGGCGTTGTATAGAGTGTGAGCATCTGGCTCACGATCAGCCCGCCCACGATCGAGATACCGAGCGGCGCGCGCAGCTCTGCGCCTTCGCCGCGCCCGAACGCGAGCGGCAGCGCGCCGAGCAGCGCCGCGCAGGTCGTCATCAAGATCGGCCGGAAGCGCAGCAGACAGGCCTGGTAAATCGCATCGCGCGAACTGAGCCCCTTACGCGACGCCTGGATCGCGAAGTCCACCATCATGATCGCGTTCTTCTTCACGATGCCGATCAGCAGAATCACGCCGATCAGCGCGATGATGCTGAACTCCGTCTTGAAGAGCAGCAGCGCGAGCAGCGCGCCGACGCCCGCCGAGGGCAAGGTGGAGAGAATCGTGAGCGGGTGGATGTAGCTCTCGTACAGGATGCCCAACACGATATACACGGCCGCGAGCGCCGCGAGAATCAGCAGCGGCTGGTTGTCGAGCGACTGCTGGAACGCCTGCGCCGTGCCCTGGAAGCTGCCGTGTATCGTCGCGGGCATGCCGATCTCGCCCATCGTGTCGTAGATCGCCTGGGTGGCGTCGGAGAGCGATTTGCCGGGCGGCAGGTTGAACGAGATCGTCGAGGCCACGAACTGGCTCTGGTGATTCACCGAAAGCGGCGTCGTGCCCGGGCCGAACGAGGCGATCGACGAGAGCGGCACCATGGTCTCCTTCGACGTGGACACAGCCGCGCCCGACGACGCGCTCGACTTGCCGCTCGCGGCGAGCGAGTTGGTCGCGAGGTTGCGCGCCGAATCGGCGGCGATGGCTGCGGCGCTCGTCGCCGTGGTGGCGGCCGTGCCGCCCGTCGAAGCGGGGGTGGGGCCCGTCACCGTGCCCGCCGTCGCGTTGGTGCTCTGCGAGCCGCTCGCCGTGCCGCCCGAGGTGCTCACCCAGATCTCGTTGAGCATGGTCGGGCTCTGCCAGTACTTCGGCGCGACTTCCATCACCACGTGGTACTGGTTGAGCGGGTTGTAGATCGTCGAGACCTGGCGCTGGCCGAACGCGTCGTAAAGCGTGTTGTCGATCTGCGAGGGCGTGATGTTCAGCCGCGCGGCGCTCTGCCGGTCGATGTTGATCATCGATTCGAGGCCACCTTGCTGCTGGTCCGAATTTACGTCGGTGAGTTCGGGGCGCGCCTGCAGCGCCTCGGTGAGCTTCGGCCCCCACTTGTAGAGGTCGGCGGTGTTGTCCGCGAGCAGCGTGAACTGGTATTGCGCGTTCGACTGCCGGCCGCCCACGCGAATGTCCTGCACCGCCTGCAGGAAGGTGCGCGCACCCGCCACGTTCGAGAGCGGCCCGCGCAGTTGTGCGATCACCTCGTCGGCGGAAAGCTTGCGCTCGCTCTTGGGCTTGAGCGAGACGAACATGAAGCCCGAGTTGGTCGCGCGCCCGCCCGAAAATCCCGCAACCGATTCGACGGCCGGGTTCGCCTGCACGATGCGCATCATCTCGGCGAACTTCACCTTCATCGCCTGGAACGAGGTGGACTGGTCGGCCTGGATGCCGCCGACCAGGCGCCCCGTGTCCTGCTGCGGAAAGAAGCCCTTGGGCACGACCACGTAGAGCGCGACGTTCAGCGCGATGGTTGCGATGAGCGTGAGCAGGATGACGAACGGATGCGCGAGTGCCCAGCCGAGCGTGCGCTCGTAGCCGCCCTGCATGCGCTGGAAGCCGCGTTCGAGCCACTGCGCGAAGCGGCCTTCTCCCTTCTTTTCGTGCGCCTCTTCGAGCAGGCGCGAGCACATCATCGGCGTGAGCGTGAGCGAGACGGCCAGCGACACCGCAATGGCGAGCGAGAGCGTGAGCGCGAACTCGCGGAACAGGCGCCCGACGATGCCGCCCATCAGCAGAATCGGCAGGAACACGGCGACGAGCGAGACGCTGATCGAGAGCACCGTGAAGCCCACCTCGCGCGCGCCGAGCAGCGCCGCCTTCATGCGCGGCACGCCGTTCTCGATATGCCGCGAGATGTTCTCCAGCACGACGATGGCGTCGTCCACGACGAAGCCGGTCGCGATGGTGAGCGCCATCAGCGAGAGGTTGTCGAGCGAGAAGCCCATCAGGTACATCGCCGCGAAGGTGCCGATGATCGAGATGGGCACGGCCACGCTCGGAATGAGCGTCGCGCGCCAGTTGCGCAGGAACAGGAACACCACCATCACGACGAGCGCCACGGCGATCATGAGCGTGTGCTCGGTGTCCTTGAGCGAGGAGCGGATCGTGACCGAGCGGTCGGACGTCGGGATCACCTCGACGTCGGCGGGCAGCGACGCCTTGAGCTGCGGCAGCATGGCGACGACGCGGTCCACGGTCTCGATGATGTTCGCGCCCGGCTGGCGGTAGAGGATCACGAGCACGGAGCGCTTGCCGTTGGCGAGGCCGATGTTGCGCAGGTCTTCGACCGAATCGACCACTTCGCCCACGTCCGAGAGCTTCACGCCCGCGCCGTTGCGGTAGGCGATCACGAGGTCCTTGTACTGGCTCGCCTTGCTTGCCTGGTCGTTGGTGTAGAGCTGGAAGCGCTGCGTGCCGAATTCGATATCGCCCTTGGGGCTGTTGGCGTTGGCCGAGGCGAGCGCGGCGCGCACGTCTTCGAGGCCGATGCCGTAGTGAAAGAGCGCATGCGGCTCCAGCTCCACGCGCACGGCCGGATTCGCCGAGCCGCTCACGTCGACTTCGCCCACGCCGTCCACCTGCGAGAGCGACTGCTGCAGCACCGTGGCCGCCGAGTCGTAGAGCTGGCCCGCGCTCAAGGTGGGCGAGGTGAGCGCGAGAATCAGGATCGGCGCGTCGGCGGGGTTGACCTTGTGGTAGGTCGGGTTCTGCCGCAGGCTCGTGGGCAGGTCCGCGCGCGCGGCGTTGATCGCCGCCTGTACGTCGCGCGCCGCGCCGTCGATGTCGCGGTTCAGGCCGAATTGCAGCGTGATGCGCGTGCTGCCCACCGAGCTTTGCGAGGTCATCTCCGTGACGTCGGCGATCGAGCCGAGGTGCCGCTCCAGCGGGCTCGCCACGCTGGTTGCGACCGTTTCGGGGCTCGCACCCGGCAAGGTGGCCTGCACGGAGATGGTCGGAAAGTCCACCTGCGGCAAGGGCGCGACCGGCAGCTTCGTGAACGCGAAGAGGCCGGCCAGCGCAATGCCGACGGCGAGCAGCGTGGTCGCGACGGGGCGCGAGATGAACGGGCGCGAGAGATTCATCGCGTCAGCTCTCCGACGAAGACGACGCCGCGCCGTGCGAACCGCTGCCGAAACGCTGGCGCAGACGCTGCGCGATCCGGTCGAACGCGAGATAGATCACCGGCGTCGTGAAGAGCGTGAGCGCCTGGCTCACGATCAGGCCGCCCGCAATCGCGATGCCGAGCGGCCGGCGCAGCTCGCTGCCCGCGCCGTAGCCGAGGATCAGCGGCACGGCGCCGAGCAGCGCCGCCATCGTCGTCATCATGATCGGCCGGAAGCGCAGCAGACACGCCTGGTAGATCGCCTCGCGCGGCGGCTTGCCTTCGCGGCGCTCGGCCTCGAGCGCGAAGTCGATCATCATGATGGCGTTCTTCTTCACGATGCCGATCAGCAGGACAATGCCGATGATGCCGATGATGTCGAGGTCGTGCCCGGTCAGGATCAGCGCGAGCAGCGCGCCGATCCCGGCCGACGGCAGCGTGGAGAGAATCGTGATCGGATGCACGAAGCTCTCGTACAGCACGCCGAGCACGATATACATCGTGACAATGGCAGCGAGGATCAGGAACAGCTCGTTGGACAGCGACGCCTGGAACGCGAGCGCCGCGCCCTGGAAGCGCGTCTGGAACGAGCCCGGCAGGCCGATGTCCTTTTCCGCCTGCTGGATCGCCTTCACCGCCGCGCCGAGCGAGGAGCCCTGCGCGAGGTTGAACGAGACCGTCGTGGCCGGGAACTGCGAGAGATGCGTGACGAGCAGCGGCGCGGGCCGCTCGTGGAACTTCGCGATGGCCGACAGCGGCACCTGGCCCGTGGTCGAGGTCGAAGAGGGCAGGTAGATCGAATTCAGCGCGTCGGTGTAGTGCTGCAGAACCGGATCGGCTTCGAGGATCACGCGGTACTGGTTCGACTGCGTGAAGATCGTCGAGATGATGCGCTGGCCGTAGGCGTCGTACAGCGCGTTGTCCACCGTCGCGGGCGTGATGCCGTAGCGCGCCGCGCTCGCGCGGTCGATCTCGATGAACACGGAGCTGCCCTGGTCCTGCAGGTCGGTCGCCACGTCCGCGAGTTCGGGCAGTTGCTTCAGGTGTTGCACGAGCTTCGGCACCCAGGTCGTGAAGTCCTGGATGTTCGGCGTGGTGAGCATGAACTGGTATTGCGTCGGGCTCACCGTCGAGTCGATCGTGAGGTCCTGCACCGGCTGCATGTAGAGCGTCGCGCCCGGCACGTGAGCCACGCTCTTTTGCAGGTCGCGGATGATCTCGCTCGCCGTTTCGCTGCGGTCGTCGCGCGGCTTCAGGTTGATGAGCATGCGGCCGCTGTTGAGCGTGATGTTGGTGCCGTCCACGCCGATGAACGAGGTGAGGCTCTCGACGTTCTCGTTCTTGAGAATCTCCGCGGCGAGCGCCTGCTGGCGCTCGGCCATCGACGCATACGACACCGACTGCGGCATCTGCGTGATGGCCTGGATCACGCCCGTGTCCTGCACGGGGAAGAAGCCCTTGGGCACGATCACGTAGAGAATGCCGGTGAGCACGAGCGTGATGAGGAACACGATCATCGTGAGGCGCTGGCGGGCGAGCACCCATTCGAGCGCCACGCCGTAGCGGCCGATCACATAGTCGAAGAACGCATGCACGCGCGCCTCGAAGCGGTGGCTTTCGGGCGGCGGCGTGTGGCGCAGCATCTTCGCGCACATCATCGGCACGAGCGTGAGCGAGACCACGGCCGAGATCACGATCGTCACCGCGAGCGTGATGGCGAACTCGTGGAACAGGCGGCCCACGACGTCGCCCATGAAGAGCAGCGGAATCAGCACGGCGATGAGCGACACCGTCAGCG
This sequence comes from Paraburkholderia sp. BR10937, assembly GCF_040965695.1. Taxonomy (NCBI): domain Bacteria; kingdom Pseudomonadati; phylum Pseudomonadota; class Betaproteobacteria; order Burkholderiales; family Burkholderiaceae; genus Paraburkholderia; species Paraburkholderia sp. BR10937. Next base: position 6,614 of record NZ_JBFRCL010000065.1, on the reverse strand, counting down.
AGATGATGGTGAAGCCGATCTGCTTCGAACCCTTTAGCGCCGCTTCGAGTGGTGTGTCGCCCGCTTCCACGTAGCGCGCGATGTTCTCGATCATGACGATGGCGTCGTCCACCACGAAACCGGTCGCGATGGTGAGCGCCATCAACGACAGGTTGTCGAGCGAGAAGCCGCACAGGTACATGACCGCGAGCGTGCCGATCAGCGAGAGCGGCACCGAAAGGCTCGGAATGATCGTGGCGTAGATGTTCGCGAGGAACAGGTACATCACCAGCACCACGAGCACCACCGACATCAGCAGCTCGAACTGCACGTCGCGCACCGAGGCGCGGATCGTGGTGGTGCGGTCGGTGACGATCTGCACGTCGAGCGAAGAGGGCAGTGCTTCCTGCAACTGCGGCAACAGCGCCTTGATGCTGTCCACCACCTGGATCACGTTCGCGCCCGGCTGGCGCTGCACGTTCAGGATGATCGCGGGCGTGCCGTCGGCCCATGCGCCGAGCTTGGTGTTTTCCGCGCCCTGCACGATGTTCGCGACGTCGGTGAGCATGACGGGGCGGCCGTTGCGGTACGCGATCACGGCGTCCTTGTAGGCGTCGGCGTCGGTCAGCTGGTCGTTCGCGTTGATCGTGTAGGCGCGCGTGGGGCCGTCGAAGTTGCCCTTGGGCGTGTTGACGTTCAGGTTCGAAATGCTCGTGCGCAGGTCATCGAGGTTCAGGCCGTAGGCCGCGAGCGCGCGCGGATTCGCCTGGATGCGCACGGCCGGGCGCTGGCCGCCCGAGAGGCTCACGAGGCCCACGCCCGCCACCTGCGAAATCTTCTGCGCGAGGCGGGTGTCGGCGAGATCCTGGATCTGCGTGAGCGGCAGCGTTTTCGAGGTGATCGCGAGCGTGAGGATCGGCGCGTCGGCGGGATTGACCTTGGCGTAGATCGGCGGCGCGGGCAGGTCCGAGGGCAGCAGGTTGCCGGCCGCGTTGATGGCGGCCTGCACTTCCTGCTCGGCCACGTCGAGCGGCAGGTCGAGGCTGAACTGGAGCGTGATGACCGAGGAGCCCGCCGAGCTCTGCGACGACATCTGATTGAGCGACGGCATCTGGCCGAACTGACGTTCGAGCGGCGCCGTGACCGAGGACGTCATCACGTCCGGGCTCGCGCCCGGGTAAAAGGTCTGCACCTGGATGGTCGGGTAATCGACTTCGGGCAGCGCGGAAAGTGGCAGAAAGCGCAGCGCGACGAGGCCGACCAGCATGATCGCCGCCATGAGCAGCGCCGTGCCGACCGGCCGCAGGATAAAGGCGCGGGATGGATTCATGCTGGCTTACTGGGCTTGCGTCTGCGAGGCGTGGCGATGGCCATGACGCGCGCCCGAGGCCGCGCTGGCCGCCGAGGCGCCTTGCGCGCCCGCGGCGCCCGACGCCCCCTTCGCGTGTTGCGGATGCTCGGCGGGAATCGTGATCTTCGCGCCTTCGCGCAGACGGTCGGAGCCGTCGGTCACCACGCGCTCGCCCACGGTGAGGCCCGAGGCGATGCTGGTGCGTTCGGCATCGACTGGGCCGACCTTCACGAGCCGCACTGTCACCGTGTTATCGGGCTTCGCGACATAGACGTACTGCCCCTGCGAGCCGTTGAGCACGGCCGAAGTGGGCACGATCACGGCGTCGTGGATCGTATCGACGAGCAGGCGCGCGTTCACGAACTGGTTCGGAAAGAGCCCTTGTTCGTGGTTCGTGAAGCTCGCGCGCAGCTTGACGGTACCCGTGGTGGTGTCGATCTGGTTGTCGATGGTCTGGAGCGACCCGGCTTCGAGCATCGTCGTGTTGCTGCGGTCGTAGGCCGTGACCGACATTTTGGTGCCCGCGCGCAGCTGCTTCATGATGGGGGGCAGGTTGTCCTCCGAAGTCGTGAAGATCACGCTGATCGGCTCGAGTTGCGTGAGCACGACGATGCCGTTGGTGTCGCTGGGCGTCACGTAGTTGCCCGGATCGACCTGGCGCAGGCCCACACGGCCCGAGACGGGCGCCGTGATGCGCGCGTAGGTGAGGTCGAGCTTGTAGGTATCGACGCTGGCCTGATCGGACTTGACGGTGCCCTCGTATTGCTTGACGAGCGAGGCCTGGGTGTCGACCTGCTGGCTCGCGATCGAGTCTTGCGAGAGCAGCGTCTGGTAGCGCTTGAGGTCGAGGCGCGCCGTGGCGAGCAGCGCCTGGTCGCGGGCGAGCTGGCCTTCGGCGTTGGCGAGCGAGATCTGGTACGGGCGCGGGTCGATCTGCGCGAGCACATCGCCCTTTTTGACCATCTGGCCTTCCTGGAAGTACACGTCCTGAAGCGTGCCGGATAGTTGTGTGCGCACCGTGATGTCGGCGAGCGGCGTGACCGTGCCGAGCGCGGTGATGACGATGGGCATGTCGCCGGCCTTCGCCGTGGCCACGCTCACGGGCTGCGGCATGTTGGCCATGGCGCCCGGACCGCCGCGCCGCGCGTGCGCGCCGGCCGCCGGTGCGGCGTTGCCGCCCGAGAGCGCCTTGTTCCACGGCTGCCAGCGCGCGAGCACGATACCGGCGATCACGATGACCACGCCCAGCGCAATGAACTTGCCCTTGCCGCGCCTCGCGGCGGCCGGAGCGGGGGACTGCGGCGTCGTGTCTTTACGGGGGGAATCCGGGCGCTTTTCTTGTTGATCCATCGGTCAGGTCGGTAACAGGTTCTCGAAGCGGGGTTCTCGGAGGCTCTTGGCTGAGCTCACTACAGGGTGCCGGCCGCGAAGCGCTCGCAGAAGCGCGCAGCAGCGCACGGCGCCGGCGCAGCGGGCGCGCGCCGATGCTATGCAGGCCGTGCGCTAGCAAGATGTCAGGACGCGCCGCGCTGCGGCCCGCATGCGGCGCCATGCGCTCACGGGCATGGAAGGCGTCGCTGGCGGCTGGCTGGCGTTACGGGCGATGGGCGGCGGCGCAGCTGGCCCTTGCCGCCAAAAAGCATGATGCTACGTTGCCCGCTTCGTTACAGTCCAGTGCCGTTTCTTTCGAGACGTTACGAGCGTTACACCCTTCGTGTGTTTTTTGTAAGGCGCAGGCGCTCGGGTTGTCAGGTCGCGTGGGGTAGGCGCAGGGCGCCGCCGATTTCGTCGACGACGCGCGCGACGCATTCGCGCATCAGCGGCACGACGTGGCTGACGAGCCACTCGCGCGGGCACTGCTGCGCGGCGCCGCCGCAGTTGATGGCGTAGATCTCGCCGTTGGGACCCGCGAACGCCGTGGCGATGGCGTTGAGCCCCTCGTACCACTCGCCGATCGCGAGCCCGTAGCCGTGGGCGGCGGTCTCGGCGAGCGCGGCGTCGAGCCGGCTGCCGACGACGCCCCAGTCGTTGCCGGTCGAAGTCTGCAGTGCGGCAGTGAGTTCGGCGCGCGCGTGCGGATCGAGCGCGGCGAGGTAGGCGCGCCCGACGGCGGTGCGGCCCATGTCGATGCGCGAGCCGACCTCGAGGCGCGTGACGAGCACGGCGGTGCGCGGGCGGATCGCGTCGATCACGACCATGTCCAGACGGTCGCGCACGGTCAGGTGCACCGAGAGCGCGGTGCGCTCGGCCAGCCGCGTGAGAAACGGCCGCGCCCGGCTGCGGATGTCGGAGTTGCGCAAGAAGCCGTTGGACAGCGCGAGTACCGACGAGGTGAGCACGAAGCGTTCGCTGTCGGGCAGCCGGGCGAGAAAGCCCGTGCTCACGAGCGTGCCCGTGAGGCGCGAAAGCGTGGGCTTGGGAATGCCGGTCAACTCGGTCAGTTCGCGGTTGCTGAGCGGCGCGTCGGCGGCCGCGACGCAGCGCAGGACGGCAAGGCCGCGCGCGAGCGCGGTCACTTCGTCGGCGCCGCCGTCTTTATCTCGCGGCGTGTCGTCAGGAAGGCGCGAATCGGGTGCGGAAGTCATTGGCGGGACAATTTTCCGAAACAGGATTTCAGTTTTGAGATTTCGCGCGAGGCGTTACAAAGTCAGCGCGGGCATGCCGCGCAGTACAGTCGTTTGCGTTCGATCAACGCGTCGCTCCCTAAATTAGGGCGCAAATTATCAGACGATTGTAATGGATGCCAGAAGCTCGACGATTGGCGCATTTTGGCGAGATTTTGCTTGACTTAGTCAGCATGTAGGTAAAAAATGGAATCCGATTTCGGCAATCCGCCTCGACCCCGCAAAATTGCGGGGTTTTAATGTGCCTCGCGTTATGCAATTCGCATAATTGCGTATCTTTTTCCGATGGCACGGCGCATCCGAATACCGTCTCTCAGGTTCTAGCACGGCCCTCGGAATGGCTAGAACTTTTCAAGGCGCCACGTGCAAACGTGGCGCTTTTTTTTCCGCCCGGCTGCAAACAGGCAAACGAGGCACTCCCGCGCCTGGCGTCCGGTCAGGCGACCTCGCCGCGAAAACCCTCGCGCAACTCGCGCTTGAGCACTTTGCCGATCGGGCTGCGCGGCAGCGCGTCGACGATCACCACGTCGGCAAGTCGTTGCATCTTCCCCAATTGCCCGTTGGCCCAGTCGGCGAGCGCGTCGGCGGTCAATGCCGAACCGCGCCGGAGCGTGACGAACGCCACCGGCGTTTCGCCCCAGCGTACTGACGGCACGCCGACCACCGCGGATTCAAGGACTTCGGGATGCCGGGCGAGCACCTGTTCCAGATCGCTCGGGTAGATGTTGAAGCCGCCCGAGATGATCATGTCCTTCTTGCGGTCCATCAGCACGAGGAAGCCGTCTTCGTCGAAGCGGCCGACATCCCCGGTCCGGATGAAGCGCCGGCCATCGCTGTCGTACCACTCGGCTTGCGCCGTCTTGTCCGGTTGGCGGTAGTAGCCGGTCATCATGGCTGGCGAACGCCCGACGATTTCACCCGCTTCCCCGGCAGCGACCTCGCGTCCGTCGGCATCGATCAGGCGCATTTCATGGCCGTTCAGCGGGCGGCCAACGGTGTGCAGCTTGTCGGGAAACTCGTCCGCGCAAAGCTCGCATGACGCGCCGCCTTCGGTCATGCCATAGAACTCGGTGAGCTTGCCGGGCCATCTGCGCAGGGCGTCCGCCTTGAGGGCCGCCGCGAACGGCGCGCTCGTGCAGAACTTCGAGTGGAAACTGGACAGGTCGTAGCGATCGAAGTCCGGATCGCCGAGGATGCGTTGGTATTGCACCGGCACCAGCATGGTGTGCGTGACGTGCTTGCGCTCGGCAAGCTCGAGATACTGCTTCGCATCGAACTTCGGCATGAGGACAACCGTTCCGCCGAGCGCCAGGGTCGGGAAGAAGCTCACCAGCGTGGTGTTCGAATAGAGGGGCGTCGCAATCAAGGTGACGCACTCCGACCCGTATCCGCGCTCGAGGCTTCGCAGCGTATAGGCGTAGCGCATCGCGTGCGACTGGACGATCCCTTTGGGCGCGCCCGTCGTGCCGGACGAGTAAATGATGTTGAACGCCCACTCCGGCCGGATCTCCACGTGCCGGGGCGCGGCGCCCACGGGCGCGAGCCAGGCATCGTATTGCCCGGCTGCACTGATGTCGATGACGCGCAGCGCAGGCGGCAGCGTGACGCCTGCGAGCAACTGGCGAACCGCGTCGTCGGCGAAGAGGATCTGCGCCCGCGAGTTCTCCAGCATGGCGACGAGGCTGTCCGGATGCGTGGAGGGCGACAGCGGGGCGACCGCAAGTCCTGCCCGCAGCGCGCCGAAGAAGACGGCGGCATAGGAGATGGAACTCGACGCACAAATGGCCACGACGTCTTCGGTTGCCAGCCCGTCACGCTGCAGTGCGGCCGCACAGCGGTCGATCAGCGCATCGAGCGCGGCGAACGTGACGGTCTCGTCTTCGCAGACAATGGCCGCGCGCGCGCCATGTTCCGCCGTGCGTTGGCGAATCATGGCGGTCAAGTCGACGAACGGGGAGTCGGGGGACGGGGACTGCACGGACATGGCCTCATACCTCACTGGAAAGATGGCTTCGCGGTGGCGTGATGCGGTTCTCTTGCGCAATGGTCTCCCTTCTGAAGGGCGCGCTGGCACGCTTCACGGTTTGTGAACGTGCGTTCGATTCTCGGGCCGGTAATTACGCGAGACAACGACAATTTTGTTGGACAGACCGTCAAGGCGACTTTGACAGTCTGCCCGCAAGGCCGCAGCGTCATTTGATCCGACCCACGCCGCGTTTCTGCCATACCATCGCGTGACCACCCGTTCGATGGAATCGCACATGCTCTCCGAAGAGGAACTGGCGTTGCTCGACGCCATCCGCGAAACCGGCAGTCTGTCGCGCGCGGCGGCACGCCTGAACAAGGCGCCTTCCACGATTTCGCACGCGGCGCGCCAACTCGAGGCGCGCTTCGACGCGCTGCTGTTCGACCGCCGGCGCTACCGGCTGCAGCTCACTCCGGCCGGCCATCTGCTCGCCGAGGAGGCGAGCCGCCTGATGCAGGACGTGGCGCGCATGACGCAGCGCGTACGGCAGGTCGCGAACGGCTGGGAAGACCGTTTGTGGATCGTCACCGACGAGATCCTCGAATTCGAACTGCTGATGCCGGTGATCCGCGACTTCGACGCGCTGCAGTCGGGCGTCAAGCTGCGTTTCACGCACGAGGTGCTCGCCGGCACC
>NZ_JBFRCL010000064.1:0-51265 GCF_040965695.1 Paraburkholderia sp. BR10937 | reverse complement strand
TGAACAAGCAGATGGGCTGGGACACGTCGAAGATCAACGTGAACGGCGGGGCGATTGCGATCGGTCACCCGATCGGCGCGTCGGGCTGCCGGATTCTCGTGACGCTGCTGCACGAAATGCAGCGCCGCGATGCGAAGCGGGGTCTCGCCTCGCTGTGCATCGGCGGCGGCATGGGCGTGGCGCTCGCGCTCGAGCGCGCTTGAGGTCATTGCCGGAGCGGACCGCGAGTGGTCCGCTGCGGCGCTTGTGACCAGCGGGGCGACCAATAACCGCGAACGGCGCAGCCGGAAAACGATAATGGAGTGTGGTTTATGTCAGAGCGTATTGCGTATGTAACGGGCGGGATGGGTGGCATTGGCACGGGCATTTGCCAGCGCCTCGCCAGGCAGGGTTTCAAGGTGGTCGCCGGCTGCGGCCCGCATTCGCCGCGCCGCGTGAAGTGGCTGGAAGATCAGAAGGCGCTCGGTTTCGATTTCGTGGCCTCGGAAGGCAACGTGGGCGACTGGGATTCGACGCGCCAGGCGTTCGACAAGGTCAAGGCCGAGGTCGGTGAAATCGACGTGCTCGTGAACAACGCCGGCATTACGCGCGACGTCGTCTTCCGCAAGATGACGCGCGAAGACTGGACGGCCGTGATCGACACCAATCTCACGAGCCTCTTCAACGTCACGAAGCAGGTGATCGACGGCATGGTCGAGCGCGGCTGGGGCCGCATCATCAATATCTCGTCGGTGAACGGCCAGAAGGGCCAGTTCGGGCAGACCAACTATTCCACGGCCAAGGCCGGCATTCACGGCTTCACGATGGCGCTGGCCCAGGAAGTGGCGACCAAGGGCGTGACGGTCAACACCGTTTCGCCGGGCTATATTGGCACGGACATGGTGAAGTCCATCCGTCCCGATGTGCTGGAAAAGATCGTCGCGACGATTCCCGTGCGCCGTCTCGGCGCGCCCGAGGAAATCGCGTCGATCGTGGCGTGGCTCGCGTCCGACGAGTCAGGCTTTGCAACCGGTGCTGACTTCTCGCTGAATGGCGGGTTGCACATGGGCTGATCCCGAGCGCAGCGCGCCTGCAGGGGACGCGCGAAGCTGGGATCGAGGACGGCAGCGGGCCTGTTTGCTCACCGGGGCAGGCCGTTTCCGGGCTAGACCAACGCGCGACGGCAATGGCCGTCGCGCGTTGGCGCTAACAAGGGCGACACATGACGACTACAAAGAAAACCGCCGAACGTCTCATCAAGAAATATCCGAATCGTCGGCTGTACGACACGGAGACGAGCACGTACATCACGTTGACGGACGTGAAGCAACTCGTGCTGGAGCAGGAGGAGTTCAAGGTCATCGACGCGAAGACCAACGAGGATCTGACGCGCAGCATCTTGCTGCAGATCATTCTCGAAGAGGAAAGCGGCGGTCTGCCGATGTTCTCGTCGTCGATGCTGTCGCAGATCATCCGTTTCTACGGTCATGCGATGCAGGGCATGATGGGCACTTACCTGGAAAAGAACATCCAGGCGTTCATCGACATCCAGAACAAGCTCGCGGACCAGTCGAAGAGCCTCTACGAAGGCAACGCGATGAACCCCGAGGTCTGGTCGCAGTTCATGAACATGCAGGCGCCGATGATGCAGGGCATGATGACGAGCTACATCGAGCAGTCGAAGAACATGTTCGTGCAGATGCAGGAGCAGATGCAGAACCAGGCGAAGAACATGTTCAGCAGTTTCCCGTTCAAGCCCGCGACGCCGGGCGGCGCGGCGGCGCCGGCCCAGGGCGCGCCCGAAGGCGGCGAGGAAGAGAAGAAGTAAGCGGCGCGGCGCACACGGCGGGTGGCGCGCGCCGGCAAGTCGCGGCACGCTCTCGCATATCCGGCGCGCCGTGCCGGTGCGTTGCCGCGCGAGCGCCACACTTCGCGAGGCAGCGGGCGCAATGCCGCCGTCCTCATGTGTTCTCAGGCGCTTTGCAGATCGCGCAAGGCTTCAGGGTGCGCCACGGCCACCCGCAAAAGGGCTTGCGCGGCGCCGGTCGGCTGGCGCCGGCCTTGCTCCCAGTCCTGCAGCGTGCGCGTGGAAACGCCAAGCAGTGCCGCGAACGCGCTCTGCGAGAGGCCGGCGCTCGCACGTGCGAGCGCGGCGGCGGTGGGCTTGCGGCCGGTGACGCGCAACGCACCGCTCGAGGCGCCCCGGCGCGCGTTCGACCCGCGCACCGAGTCCAGCCGTTCAGCCTGAAACGGGTCCATTTTCTCGTTCATGTTTTCGCTCTTTCCGCACAACCGGTTCAGGCTGCGTTTGACCGTGCGTCGTGCGCACGCGGCGAAAATTATCCGGATGCGCCGTTCGCAGGCGAGCGATAGCTGAACAAAGTTTGATTCTGTCCATATTCCATCCGACCCCGGCGACACGAGGCGCGCACTCACCATGCTGCGCCGCACGATACGCCAAACGGGTAAAATGGCAGATTGGCTTGACCCCCGCGCGGCGCTACTTTCGCCCTGCGCCCCACATCCGGACGTACACGTGAAAAACCCTGTTGAATCAACGACCTCCCGCAATCCTGCTCCGCGCGTCGGGATGGTTTCCCTCGGCTGCCCGAAGGCGCTTGTCGACTCCGAGCAGATCATTACCCAGCTGCGCGCCGAGGGTTACGAAATCTCGGGGTCTTACGACGGTGCGGATCTCGTGGTCGTCAACACCTGCGGCTTCATCGACGAAGCCGTGCAGGAGAGTCTCGACGCCATCGGCGAAGCGCTTTCCGAGAACGGCAAGGTGATCGTCACCGGCTGTCTCGGCAAGAAGGCGAGCGCGAGCGGCTCGAACCTGATCGAGGAAGTGCATCCGAAGGTGCTCGCCGTGACCGGCCCGCACGCCGTGGGTGAAGTCATGCAGGCCGTGCACAGCCACTTGCCCAAGCCGCACGACCCGTTCGTCGACCTCGTGCCGGCGGCCGGCATCAAGCTCACGCCGCGCCACTACGCGTACCTGAAGATCTCCGAAGGCTGCAACCACCGCTGCACGTTCTGCATCATCCCGTCGATGCGCGGCGACCTCGTGTCGCGCCCGGTCGCCGAGGTCATGCTCGAAGCGGAAAACCTCTTCAAATCCGGCGTGAAGGAGCTGCTCGTCATCTCCCAGGACACGAGCGCCTACGGCGTGGACGTGAAGTACCGCACCGGCTTCTGGAACGGCAAGCCGATCAAGACGCGCATGACCGACCTCGTCGCCGCGCTGGGCGAGCTGGCCGCGCAATATGGCGCCTGGGTGCGCCTGCACTACGTCTACCCGTATCCGAGCGTGGATGAAGTCATTCCGATGATGGCCGAAGGTCCGCTCAAGGGCCACGTGCTGCCGTATCTCGATGTGCCGTTCCAGCACGCGCACCCCGAAGTGCTCAAGCGCATGAAGCGTCCCGCGAACGCGGAGAAGGTCATGGAGCGCGTGAAGGCCTGGCGCGAAGTGTGCCCCGATCTCACGATCCGCAGCACGTTCATCGCCGGCTTCCCCGGCGAGACCGAAGAGCAGTTCGAAACGCTGCTCGACTTCATCCGCGAGGCCGAACTCGACCGCGTGGGCTGCTTCGCCTATTCGCCGGTCGAAGGCGCAACGGCAAACGAACTCGACGGCGCGCTGCCCGACGAAGTGCGTGAGGAGCGCCGCGCGCGCTTCATGGAAGTGGCGGAGGAGGTCTCGGCCAAACGGATCCAGCGCAAGGTGGGCAAGACCCTCAAGGTGCTGATCGACGAGATCAACGCCGACGGCGGCATTGGCCGCACCGCGGCGGATGCGCCCGAGATCGACGGTGTGGTGTATGTCGCGCCGGCGACCAAGGCGTCGAAGCGCTACAAGGTCGGCGATTTCGTGTCGGTGAAGATCACCGGCGCGGATGGCCACGATCTCTGGGGCGAGGTCTGACCGGCATGACGAGCGTCGCCGCGCAAGTGCTCGCGTATGGCGAGGCCATGGTCGAGTTCAACCAGGCGTCGAAGGACCGTCCCGAGTATTTGCAGGGCTTTGGCGGCGACACCTCGAACTTCGCCATCGCGGCGGCTCGCCAGGGCGCCCGCACGGGCTTCGTCTCGGCCGTTGGCGACGATCATTTCGGACGCCTCCTGACCGACCTGTGGACGCGCGAAGGCGTCGATACCTCGACGGTGCGGGTGGACGCCACGGCGCCTACGGGCGTCTACTTCGTCTCGCACGGCCCGGCCGGTCATGCCTTCGACTATCTGCGCAAGGGCTCGGCCGCGAGCCGTTACACGCCGCGCGATCTGCCGCTCGACATCATCGCGGCTGCGCGCGTGCTGCATCTTTCCGGCATCAGCGTGGCGATCAGCGACAGCGCCTGCGACGCGGCGCTCGCCGCCGTCGAGCATGCGCGCGCCAACGGCGTGCGCGTGAGCTTCGACACCAACTTGCGCCTGAAGCTGTGGCCGCTCGCGCGAGCGCGCGCCGTGATGAACGAGGTGCTGCGGCTTACCGATATCTGCCTGCCCAGCTGGGACGACGTGGCCGTGCTCACGGGCCTCGACGACCGCGACGCGATCCTCGACTACCTGCTCGCGCGCGGTGCTCGCGTGGTCGCGTTGAAGCTGGGCAAGGACGGCGCCTATGTGGCGACGCCCGACGAGCGGCGCGTCGTGCCGGGCCATGTGGTCGCGGCGGTGGACGCCACGGGCGCGGGCGACTGCTTCGGCGGCGCGTTCGTCGCGCGGCTCGCAGCCGGCGACGATCCGTTCGCGGCCGCGCGCTACGCGAACGCGGCCGCCGCGCTTTCGACGCTGGGTTTTGGCGCAGTTGCGCCGATCCCGTATCGCGAGGACGTCGAGCGCTTGCTTGCCGGGTAGCCCGCAAGCGAAGCGCATCAATAACAAGATTCATCCCTTCAGGAAGACGAGGAGCAAGACCATGGAACGCGAAGTAGTGGTGGCAAGCGGTGTGCGCACGGCAATCGGCGACTTCGGCGGCAGCCTGAAGGACTTCTCGCCGACGGATCTCGGCGCCCGCGTGGTGCGCGAAGTGCTCTCTCGCGCGAACGTGGAAGGCGACGCGGTGGGTCACGTGGTGTTCGGCAACGTCGTGCACACCGAACCGAAGGACATGTACCTCGCGCGCGTGGCCGCCATCAACGGCGGCGTTGCCCAGCACGCGCCGGCCTTGACCGTGAACCGCCTGTGCGGCTCGGGCCTGCAGGCGATCGTTTCGGCGGCGCAAACCATTCTGCTCGGCGACGCCGACATCGCGATCGGTGGCGGCGCGGAAAACATGAGCCGCGCGCCGTACTCGATGCCGGCCGCGCGTTTCGGCCAGCGCATGGGTGACACGCAGCTCGTCGACATGATGATCGGCGCACTGCACGACCCGTTCCAGACGATCCACATGGGCGTGACGGCGGAAAACGTTGCGAAGAAGTTCGGCATCACGCGCGAGGCGCAGGACGCGCTTGCGCTCGAGTCGCATCGCCGCGCCGAGCGCGCGTTCGCCGGAGGCCGCTTCAAGGATCAGATCCTGCCCGTCTCGATCAAGTCGAAGAAGGGCGAAGTGCTGTTCGACGCCGATGAGCACGTGCGCCACGGCGCGACGCTCGAGGACTTCTCGAAGCTCAAGCCCGTGTTCGCGAAGGAGAACGGCACGGTCACGGCAGGCAACGCGTCGGGCATCAACGACGCCGCTGCCGCGGTGCTGCTGATGAGCGCGGACGCTGCCCGCGCACGCGGCGTGAAGCCGCTCGCGCGCCTCGTCTCGTACGCGCATGCGGGCGTCGATCCGGCGTACATGGGCATCGGCCCCGTGCCGGCCACGCAGAAGGCGCTCGAGCGCGCGGGTCTCAAGGTCAGCGACCTCGACGTGATCGAAGCCAACGAAGCCTTCGCGGCGCAGGCCTGCGCGGTGTCGCAGGAGCTCGGGCTCGACCCGGCCAGGGTCAATCCGAACGGCTCGGGTATCTCGCTCGGCCATCCGATCGGTGCGACCGGTGCGCTCATCACCGTGAAGGCGCTTTATGAACTGCAGCGTATCGGCGGCCGCTACGCGCTCGTCACGATGTGCATCGGCGGCGGCCAGGGCATTGCGGCCATCTTCGAACGGATTTGACGCCGACTCGTAACGCGCGGCTCGCGCAAGGCCGCTGTGCAAGTGAAGGAAGGATGCAGATGGAAGTATTGACGCAAGCACAGCGGCCGCCGCGCGCGGCCGCCCGACAGGGCCGCGCCATCCGGGCGCGCGGCTGGCTCGTGGCCGCGGCCGCCACGGCCATGGTCCTCGCGCTGCCGCTCGCGGCGAGCGCGCAGGACGCAGGCGCTGCGCCGCCGGTCAAATCCACGCTCAAGCCGAACCCCGAGTTCGCGGAGCTGCCGCAATACGTCGGCACGCTCGGCCAGCGTCAGATCGTCATGCGCCTCGGCGCCAAGGCCGGCGACGACGACCCGACCGGCGTGCATGGCGAATACCAGTTCACGGACACCGGCGAGGTGATCCTGATCGCCGGCGACCGCGCGGACGCCACGCTCGAAGCCGAAGACTCGAACGACGGCACGCATATCACCGGCAACTGGGTGGGCACGTTCGCCGAGGACGGCTCGCTTTCGGGCGACCGCATGGACCCGGACGATTCCCACCCCGTGCCGTTCGATCTGAAGCCGCTCGCGGCGGGGGCCGCGGCGCCGGCCGTCTCGACCGGCGCAGCGAGCGCGCCCGCGTCGACGTCGAACGGCGCACATGCCGTGAATGGTGTGAGCAATCTCGTCATCGGGCAATAAGCGCCGCTGCGGGTGTTACTCTTCGGTATGCGGCGTTGCGCGTGCCATCGCGCAAGCCGCGCGCCGCAACGTCATCGCGCCTTAATCCGAATTCGCTCCGACATGACCAAATCCGACTCCAGCCGCGCATTGCAGACGCGCATCGTTCACCCGCAAGACGACCTCACGCCCGGCTTCGAGTCGTTTGCCGCGCCTGTCACGCGGGCTTCGACCGTGGTGTTTCCCGACCTCGCTTCGGTTCGCGCGCTCGACTGGCGCAACGACGCGCAATGGCGCTACGGCCTGCATGCTACGCCCACCTCGGCCATGCTGCAAAAGCGCATCGCCGAGATCGAAGGCGGCAAGCACGCACTGCTGCAACCCTCGGGCCTCTCGGCCATCTCGAACGTCTACTTCGGACTGCTGAAGTCGGGCGACGATGTGCTGATCCCCGATAACGTCTATTCGCCGAACCGCGACCATGGCGACTGGCTCGCGCGAGATTTCGGCCTCACGGCGCGCTATTACGATCCGATGATCGGCGCGGGCATCGCCGATCTGATCCAGCCGAACACGAAGCTGGTCTGGCTGGAAGCGCCCGGCTCGGTGACGATGGAAGTGCCCGACGTGCGCGCGATCACTGCGGCGGCGCGCGCACGCAACGTCGTGACGGCGATCGACAACACGTGGTCGGCGGGCCTCGCCTTCAAGCCGTTCGAGCACGGCATCGACATCTCGGTGCAGGCGCTCACCAAATATCAATCGGGCGGCAGCGACGTGCTGATGGGCGCGACCATCACTGCCGACCGCGATCTCTATCTCAAGCTGAAGGCCGCGCGCATGCGGCTTGGCATTGGCGTATCGGTCGACGACTGCTCGCTCGTGCTGCGCGGGCTGCCGAGCATGAAGGCGCGCTTCGAGGCGCACGATCGCACCGCGCTCGGACTCGCGAGCTGGCTCAAGACGCGCCCGGAAATCGCGGCGATGCTGCACCCGGCGTTCGAAGACTGCCCCGGCCACGAGTTCTACAAGCGCGACTTCACGGGCGCGGGCGGTCTCTTTTCCGTGGTGTTCGATGAGCGCTATAGCGCGGCGCAGGTCGACACGTTCTGCGAGTCGCTCGAACTCTTCGCGCTGGGCTGGAGCTGGGGCGGGGCGCATAGCCTGGCAATGCCGTACGACGTCGGTTCGATGCGCACGGCTGCGAGCTGGCCGTATCGCGGCACGCTGGTGCGTTTCTACATCGGTCTCGAAGACGAAGCCGACCTGCGCGCCGATATCGAGCGCTCGCTGGCGAGGCTCGCGGAAAAAACAAGTACGCCTGAATAACCTGCGCAAAGCCACAACGGGCGCTCGCGTCCACAGGGACACGAGCGGCCGTTGGCGTAGCTGGCCGCCGCGAAACCCGAATCAGAACAGACGCAGCAAGCCGTCGAGCCCGACGAAGTTGAACGCGACGCTCGCGGCCTCGCGCACCACCGGCTTGGCGCGGAACGCGACCGACAAACCGGCCGCGCCCATCATCTTGAGGTCGTTCGAGCCGTCGCCCATCGCGATTGCGCGGCGCGGGTCGATGCCGATTTCGGCACAGGTTTCGGCGAGCGTACGCGCCTTCACGTCGGCGTTGACGATCTCGCCCGTCACGCGGCCCGTGAGCTTGCCGTCGACGATCTCGAGCGTGTTCGCGCGCGTGTAGTCGAGCCCGAGCCGCGTTTTCAGGCGCTCGGTGAAGAAGGTGAAGCCGCCGGAAACGAGCAGCGTCTTCAACCCCGCGGCCTTCGCGCCCGCGAGCATCTGCTCGGCGCCCGGCGAAAGCTGCAGGCGTTCCTCGTAGACTCGCTCCAGGGCGCTCGCGTCGAGCCCCTCGAGCAGCGCCACGCGGCGCGTGAGGCTCTCGTTGAAGTCCTTGATTTCGCCGCGCATCGAGGCCTCGGTGATCGCCGCGACCTCGGCTTTCAGACCGCAGAAGTCGGCGATTTCGTCGATGCATTCGATCGTGATGAGCGTCGAGTCCATGTCCATCGCCAGCAGGCCGAAATCGGCCAGCGCGCGGCCGGCGTCGACGAACGCATAGTCGAGCTGATGCGTGCCGCAGTAGACCTCGAGATCGGCGCGCTGGGCCGGCTCGGCGTTCTCGATGCGCAGCGCGTGGGCGTCGATCGGCGCGAGGCGGCTGCCGCGGGCGAGGCCGAGGAGCGGCTTGTGATGGACGGTGTCGAGCGGGGCGGGACTCTGGATGACGAGGTTCATGGCAGGACGGGCAAAGCCGACGCACGGCGTCGTCGGATCGATCGGATGAAAAAGGGCGCAGTCGCGCGTGTGCGTGCAAGACCCCGCAATGCTCCCTGCAGTGCGCGGCAAAGCCCGTTATTGTAACGTCCCGCCGACCGCTGCGGTCGCATGTGCCATCCGGTGCGCTTGCCCGCCTGGCGGATGCTTCCCTGTTTTTGGCGGGCGTTTGCGAACACCTTGCAGCGACGAAAGCGCGCATTCGAGGCACAATGAAAGCACGTGCGGCGATCCGACGGGGGCGGCCGCCGCGTGCCGTCAACCGAACGTGTCGCGACTCGCGTCGCGCGACGCGTCATGTGCGCCAAGGCGCCAGGGGAACCGGTATGCAGGACGCCCGCAAGGCCCCAACCACGATATCTGCCCGAACGCCGCGCGGCGAGCGGGCCCCGACATCGGACGCCGCCGCACCGGCCACGCCTGGCGCGTCCGTGCACCGCTTGCCTCGTAGCGCACGGCGTCGGCGCGACGACTCCGCCGACTGCGAAATCGACGGCATACGCATCACGAGCGCACGGCGCGTCATCGATGCGGACAGCGGCACGCACAAGCTCGAACTCGTGCGCTACTACGAGCGCGCCGCGCGCTGGATCCTGCCGCATCTGCGCGATCGCCCCGTATCGCTCGTGCGCGCGCCGCGCGGCTTGAGCGGCGAGATGTTCTTCCAGCGCCATCGCGCTCGCGCGCCGCTGCCCGAACTCAGCGAACACGAAGGGCTCGACCCGGGCCATCCGCCGCTGCTCACGATCGATACGGCGCGAGCGCTGGTGAGCGCCGTGCAGATGGACGTCATCGAGCTGCACACCTGGAACGCCTGCGTCCACGACATCGAGCGGCCCGATCGGGTCGTGTTCGACCTCGACCCCGATCCGTCGCTGGGCTGGGACCGCATGATCGAGGCGGCGCAGTCCACGCGCGCCTTGCTTGCGCAACTGAGGCTCGAATCGTTCTGCAAGACGAGCGGCGGCAAGGGGCTGCATATCGTCGTGCCGTTCACGCCGGAGGCGGGCTGGGACGACGCGAAGGCGTTCGCTCGTGCGGTTGCGCAGCATCTGGCCTCGGTCTGGCCCACGCAGATCACGGCCACCATGGGCCCCGAACATCGCAGGAAGAAGATCTTCGTCGACTATCTGCGCAATGCGCGCGGCGCGAGCACGGCGCTCGCGTATGGCGTGCGGGCGCGGCCGGGCATGGGCGTGTCCGTGCCGATCGGCTGGGACGAACTGGAGGCGACGACGGGCGGCGCGCAATGGACGCTTGCGACGATCGACGCGCGTCTCGCGCAGATCGAGCAAGCCGATCCCTGGGCGGCCTATGGGCGCGTGCGCCAGACGTTGACGGCGGAGCTGACGCTGGGTCTCGAAACCGCCGGCAAGTAGCGTCGCGAGGTGAGGGTTTGCGCGTGCCGTCCATGCACGACGCGTCGGCGCTGCAGACGACGCCCGGCGCCAACCGTGCGCTGTCGCACGGCTAGCAAATTGCTGGCGATGGCAAGCAGGATAAAACCTGGTCCGTTCGATGCATGTGCTCGGCGCAAGGCAGCGCGCAGCGCGCTAGACTGCTAACAGACCATCCGCCGCACGGGAGCGGAGCGTCGTACCTGGCGTTGCGCGGCTCGCCGCGTTCGTTGCGTACGCCGCTTTTCGCTTGCGGGCGCGGCCGTTCCCGCCAGGAGGTGACGCATGCCTTGCCGCAGCTCCCGCCATACTCGCCGCCGTCCCGCGGCGCTCGTCCAGTTTGTCCTCGCCGCTTCCTGCGCCCTCGCGTTGCCGGCATTCGCGGCTACACCGATCACGGTCACCTCGAAGGCCGCAACCGACGGGCCGATCCGCTATACCGTGCGGGTCGCATCGAAGGCGTTCGGCGACGCCCAGGAGACCCGCACACTGCGCTCGGGCGATACCGACGACTTTACCTGGCGCACCACGCCGCCCGGCGGTGCGGTCGCGACGCCGCAAGGCTGCCCGGACTATGCCTCGCTGCCGCTCGACGCGAACGGCGCGATGGTCCGGCAGACCCAGCTGCGTCTCGCGCCTATCGTCGCGAGCAACGGCACGGCCACCGTGCAGGTGAGCTTTCGCGCCCAGGCGCCGCACGGCACGCAGTCGGTGTCGAGCAACGGCGCGTCGATCACGTGCCCCGCCGTGGTCGCGCATAGCGAGGTCGCGCACCTTACGATGCCGACCAATGGCACCGCGAAGACGCTCAAGCTCAGCGACGGCACGCAGATCACGATCTCGGCGCAGCGCTAGGGCGCGCCTTGAGTGCGGGATGGCGCGGCACACAACGCACGCCGGCCGCGCACGGCGCCCAGGCGTTAAGCGCGTGCCTTGCGCTCGATGAGCCGCGCAACCAGAAAGCGATGCTGCGGCGAGAAGAGGCGCCGGTACGCGAGCAGCACCGCGCCCACCGTGCCGAGCGCCGACGAAGCCGCGATCAGGAACATGATCACGATTTGATAGCGCACGGCCTGTAGCGGCGATTGCCCCGCGAGCACCTGGCCCGTCATCATGCCGGGCAGGCTCACCACGCCGACCACGGCCATCTGGTTGAGCGTCGGAATCATGCCGGCGCGCACGGCCTCGCGGGCGCTCGCCTGTGCGGCTTCCCAGCGCGTAGCGCCCAGCGCGAGCGCGCTCTCCACACGGTCGCGCCGCGCGGTCAGCTCCTGCATCATGCGCTCCACGCCGAGCGACACCCCCGTCAGCGTGTTGCCGAGGATCATGCCGAGGATCGGAATCGCATATTGCGGTTCGTACCACGGCCGGATGCGGATCACCACGAAGAGCCCGACTGCCGCGACGAGCCACGCGCTCACCCAGATCGACACGATGCTGTCCGCGCGCTGACCGCCATAGGTGCGTGCGCCGCGCTGCGCCCCCGCAAAGCCCGCGATCAGCGTCATGAGTACCATGAGCGGCAGCACGACGTACCAGCGGTTGAACGCGAACACCCAGCCGAGCACGTAGCCGATCGCGAGCAGCTGCACGACGGTGCGCACGGCGGCCCACGCCAGCTTGCGTTCGAGGTCAAGCTTGAGCAGCACGGAGACCGCGCCGTTGACGAACACGAGCAGCGCCGCAATGGCGACGTCGCCGATGCCGAGGTTCTGCAGCACGCCCGGGCTCATTGTGCGGCTCCCTGCGCGAATGCCGAGCGCGTGGCGGGTTCTTCGAGCACCCCCGCGCGCATCGTCAGATGCCGCGCGCCTACGCGCTGTGCCTGGGCGGGATCGTGCGAGACCCAGACCGTAGCGCGCGCCGTACGCGCCTCGTCGAACCAGCCCGCGACGAGCGCTTCGACGGCGCGCGCCGATTCGGGGTCGAGAGACGCGGTCGGCTCGTCGAGCAGAAGCGCTTCGGGGTCGAGCTGGAGCACGCGCACGAGCGCCACGATCTGCGCTTCGCCGCCCGACAGCTCGGAAGTGTCACGCGCGAGGAAGTCGCTGGAACGGCCGATGGCGGCAAAGAGCGCGCCGGCGCGCGCCGGGTCGAATCGCATGTCGCGGTAGACCGCTAGCGTATAGGGGTAGCGCAGATTGTCCTCGACGCTGCCGTCCAGCAGGGCGGGCCGTTGCCGCAGGTACGCAATATGCCGCCGATAGTGGACAATGCGCCCGCGCGTGACCGGTTCGCCATGCCAGCGCACGTCGCCGCCGTCGAGCGGGTCGAGCAGCGCGAGCGCGCGCAGGAACACGCTCTTGCCCGAGCCGGACGGTCCCGTCAGCACGGCGCGCTCGCCCGCCTGCAGGGCGAAATCGGTGGGATGCAGCAGCCACTGGCCGCGTTGCGCGTCGCGCCGGGCGACCTGGTGCGCCTCGACGAGCGGCGCGCCATCGGCGTGGGGTGGGGGAAGTGGGTTGTGCTTGAGCATCGAAAGATTGCAAACAGGGCCGGCATACAGGTCGTGCGAGGCAGTCATGCCGATGGAACCGGGCACGCTGACTGCTCTTGCGGTATTGCAACATAGCAGGCCATACAACAACGCATAACGTGGAGTACGCATGACGTCACCGCAGCCCAAGCCTTTCCGCCTTGGCCGCACGCTCGCCAGGATCATCGCATGGCTCGTCGCGGTTGTCGTCGTGTTGATTGCCGTGCTCGTCGTCTTCATCCTGACGTTCGACTGGAACCACGCCAAACCCTACGTGAACGAGAAGGTCACCGAGGCCATCGGGCGGCCGTTCGCGATCGAAGGCGACCTCAAGGTGGGCTGGCAACGGCCGCCCGGCGAAACGGGCTGGCGCGCCTGGGTGCCCTGGCCGCGTTTTTCCGCCACGCAGATCCAGATTGCCAATCCCGACTGGACGAAGTCCCCGCAGTTCGCCACGCTCGACGAAATCGACTTCGAGGTGGCCGTGCTGCCGCTGCTGGCGCACGACATCGTGATTCCGGCGATCAATCTCGTGAATCCGTCGATCGACGTCGAGCGCCTCGTCGACGGGCGCAACAACTGGACCTTCAAGCTGGCCGCCTCGAGCGGGCCGTCGACGTGGCGGCTCAATCTGCACGACATTACGTTCTCGAGCGGCAATATCGCCGTGAGCGACCAGCAGACGAAAACCGACGTGAAGATCGTGGTGAGCCTGCTCGGGCGCGGCATCCCGATCGGCAAGGTGATGGAGGAACAGGAAGCGGCGTCGCGCCAGGGCTCCGCGCAGGTCATCGGGCGGGCGGGGGCGAACCGGCTGACGCAGCAGGTCAACAAGGAGCAGGCTTCGGAGGCGGCGGCCGCCAGCGCGGCCAGCGAGGCGAGCGGCGCGGCGGCTTCGGGCGTGCCGGCGGCCGCGAGTGTTGCCGGCGCAACCACGGGCGCGTCGGGGGCAACAAGTGCGCCAGCAGCCGGCTCGCCGGCGCTCGCCGCGAGCGCAGCGGGCAGCGCCAGCGGCGCCGTCGTCGGCTCGGGCGCGGCGCCCGCGCAGCCGCCCGTGAAACAGCCGTTTTACGCGATCGGCTGGACGATCAAGGGCACCTATGGCAAGACGGCGCTTTCGGGCGACGGCAAGCTTGGCGGCGTGCTCGCCCTGCAGGACGCGAAGCGTCCGTTCCCGATCCAGGCCGACGTGCGCGTGGGCGACATGCATATCGCGCTGGTCGGCACGGTCACCGACCCGATGCATCTGGCCGCCGTCGATCTGCGCCTGTGGCTGCAGGGGCAAAGCCTGGCGCACCTTTACAACCTCACCGGCGTGACGTTGCCCGAAACGCCGCCGTATGCCACCGAAGGCCACTTCGTCGGCAATTTCAGGCGCGGCGCGAGCGTGTTCCGCTATGAGAACTTCACGGGTCGGGTCGGCGGCAGCGATCTGAACGGCACGGTGGTCTACGAGCAACGCACGCCACGGCCGCTTTTGACCGGCGAGCTGGTCTCGAACCTGCTGCAGTTCTCGGACCTCGCGCCGATCATCGGCGCCGACAGCCGGGCCAGCAAGCAAAAGCGCGGCGACACGGTGACCCAGCCAGCCGATCGCGTGATTCCGGTCGAACAGTTCCGCACCGACCGCTGGAACGCCATCGACGCCGACGTCAAGTTCACGGGCCGGCGCATCATCAAGCAGGGCAGCCTGCCGGTGCAGGACCTCTACACGCACGTCGTGATGACGAACGGCGTGCTCGTGCTCGACCCGCTGCAGTTCGGCGTGGCGGGCGGCACGCTCGGCACGCGGCTGAACCTGGACGGCAGCGGCGCGCCGCTCAAGGCGCGCGGCACGCTCGAGGCGCGCCATTTGAAGCTCAAGCAGCTCTTCCCGAACTTCAAGACGATGCAGTCGGCGCTCGGCGAGATCAACGGCGACGCTTCGCTCACCGCGACCGGCAACTCGCCGGCGGCGCTCGCGGCGACCTCGAACGGCGAGGTGAAGCTGCTCGTCACACAGGGCACGATCAGCATGCTGCTCATGGAGGCGGCCGGCCTGAACGTGGCCAACGTGGTCTACGAAAAGCTGTTCGGCTCGCGCGACGTGAATATCAATTGCGCGGCGGCCGACTTCGTCGCGACCAACGGCGTGCTCGATCCACGCGTGTTCGCGCTCGACACCGACGACGCCGTGATCAATATCGACGGCCCGATCGATCTGCGCGACGAGTCGATGAACATGAAGATCCACCCGCACACCAAGGGCTTCCGCGTTTTCACGCTGCGCTCGCCGCTCTACGTGAAGGGCACCTTCAAGAACCCGCACGTGGGCGTGGATGCGACGGCGCTCGCGCTGCGCGGCGGCGCGATGATCGGGCTCGGTCTGATCAACCCGTTCGCCGCGCTGATTCCGCTCATCGCGCCGAGCAACAACAAGCCACTGCCGTGCGACACGCTGTTCGCTCAGATGCACCAGCATCCCGTGGCGCCGCCGCCGGGCCAGAAAATGCGCGCGCTGCCGAAGCCCGACCTCGGCAGCGCAGGCACGGGGGCGAGCGCGGCTGCGGCGACTGACAAGGCCGGCAAGGGCGATAAAGGTGACAAGGGCGCGAAAGCGGGCCCCGCCACGCGCAACGCGCCGTCGCCGGCCTCGGCGGGCAAGCCGACCCAAGGGCAGGAGCCGCTCTACAAGGGAAGCTGATTCGGGAAGCGGACGCGAAAAACACTGCGCCGGGCCAATCGACCCGGCGCAGTGTGCAGTGAACTTCGCTGGAAGCGCGACCTAGCGCAACGAACGCGGTGCCGTGTCGCCGGCGGCGTCCTGGCGGCGCGTCACGCGCCGGGTGGTCATGGTCGGACGCGCCGCGCCGAACTCGGGCAGGACCCGGCCGCGCGCGCGGCTCGCGAACACGAGGAAGCCGAAGCCGTCCGCCTCGTACCAGTAACCGCCATTCTCGAGGCCTTCGATCGGCTGCTCGAGCGCGTGAGCGATCGATTCGATGCAGCGCTTGCGCAATTCGCTCGTGCCCGGATAGGGCGGCTGCGCACCGCGCACGCTGCACAAGAGCACGTCGAGCCCCGGCAGGATATGCGCATAGAGCACGGGCTCGTCCTGCGCGCGCGCACGCGCGATCTTGGTATCCAGTTGGCCGAACGGTTTGAAATGGCTCAGCACGGCGAGAAATGACTCATCGCCGTCTGCCTTGACGCGTTTGCGCTTTTTCGGGAAGGACATAAAAATTCGCCTGAAAAAGGTGGATTGCAGTACACGCAGCGTTCCCATGCGACCACTCCCGGACTGGTGCGCCGCACGTCGATCCTTTATAGCACACGGATTTGCAGTGTTCATGAGGATAGAGATGGGGACGGTCCGCTTTAACGGCGCGCGGACCGCCTGAAGCGATCCGGCCTGCGCGGCGCGGCTTGCTGCCCCTGTTTCAAAACCCTCATCGCGTTCGCAAACGCCATGCCGGATCGCACGTCGCGCTCATGTAGATATCCCGGCGCTCTCTCGCTTGTCTCCGTCTCAATAATAGACCTGTGTGTGCACTCGGTGTGGCGAATTGCCGCAAAAAAGCGGGTTTTCCACGACGTGAAGTGTGTTGTGTCACATACATTGTCATCCTGAAAAATCGCGCAGATAATGTTGCGGTTCTGGTGCCCGCGGTTGCCTCCGGCGCCCTGAGCCAACCGGCATGGCGAGGTCGAACGCGGCGCGAGAGCTTGCAAAACGCATTGCAAAAAGCATGGCGAAAAGCACGGCGCGCCGCCCAGACCGCCACCGAACCAGACCGACATGAAACTCTTCGCCAAGGGGCTCTTGCTGATCGCGATTCCGAGCGTCATCGAACTGGCGCTGCTCGGCGTCGTGTTCGACACGCAGGGAAAGGCCGCGCTCGCGGCCAAACGCGCCGAGAACACGCAGCAAATCCTTTGGCAAGCCAACAGTCTCGTCGACCCGTTGCTGCGCGAAGCCGCACGCGTGCGCACTGGCATCGTGCTCGAAGACCCTTCCTTCATCGATCGCCACGCCGTCTGGACCGAGTTCTCCGACCGCATCACGCTGCTCGCGCGCATGGTCGCCGACAATCCGCGCCAGCTCGCGCGCGTCGAGCGCATGCGCGACGCCGCCTATGCATGGCGCAAGGAAGCGGGTGATATTGCCGATGCGTTGCGCACGGGCCGTAGCGCGCCGTTCGCGCGCGTGGCGGGCAACGGCATGCCGCCCGAGATCGAAACGGTGCGCGAGGTGCTGGGCGAGTTCATCGCCGAGGAGACGCGGCTCGACGAGGCCCGCGCGGCGATGCTGCGCGAGACGCGCGAGCGCCAGCAGGACGCGCTGATTTTCGCCGTGGTGGGCTCGATGCTGATCTGGGCGTTCACGGCCATGGCGTTTGCGCGCAACGTGGGCGTGCGTCTCGCCGCGCTCGGCGCGAACGCCGAGCGTCTGGGCGATGGGGCGCCGCTCGCGCCGCCGCTCTCAGGCGACGATGAAATCGCCGCGCTCGATGCGGTGCTGCATCAGACCAGCGCGCGGCTGCGCGTGGCCGATCGCGAACAGGCCGCGCTGAAGGCGCAGCTGCAGGCGCGCGCCGCGGATCTGGCGAGCGCCAACGAGCATTTGCGCCAGGAGAGTCAGGACAACGAGATGTTCATCTACAGCGTGTCGCACGATTTGCGCTCGCCGCTCGTGAACCTGCAGGGTTTTTCGAAGGAGCTGCAAGTATCGTGCGACGACTTGCGCGCGCAGGTCGAAGCGGCGGGGCTGCCCGAACACGAATATCGCGCGATGGCCGAAGTGCTCGACGGCGATGTCGACGAATCGCTGAAATTTCTGCGTCAGGCGGTGGCGCGCGCGGCGGCCATCATCGACGCGCTGCTGCGCATCTCGCGCGCCGGGCGGCTCGAATACCGCTGGCAGCGCGTCAACGTCGCGCGGGTCGTCGAGCGCGTGCTCGGCGGCCTCGCCGAGGAACGCGCGAAGGCCGCGCGCATCGAAGTGGGCGAGTTGCCGCCCGCGTGGGGCGATCCGGCGGCGCTCGAGCAGATCTTCGGGAACCTCATCGAGAACGCGCTGCACCATCTCGATCCCGCGCGACCGGGCCGGGTCGAGATCGGCGCGCTGGAGGCCGGCGGCGAATCCGCCGGCGAAGCCGGTAATGGCGCGGGAAAAGACCGAGGAAAATCAGCGGCCGGAGAGCCTGGCGAACGTACGCGGACTTATTTTGTGCGCGACAATGGCGTTGGTATCGCGCAGGCGTATCTGCCCAAGCTGTTCCGCGCGTTTCAGCGGCTGCACGGCGGCGAATCGCCGGGGCAGGGCACCGGCCTCGCGCTCGCCAGGCGCATTGCGGAGCGCCATGGCGGGCGCGTCTGGGTCGAATCGACCGAGGGCGCGGGTTCGACGTTCTTCGTCGTGCTGCCCGACCAGCCGTTGCGTACCACATAGCGGGTAATCTGGCGTGCGCTGCGCCGCAAGCTTTCAACAAGCCTTAAAAAAGTTCATGCAGCACGTAGGAGAGTCGAGATGACGAACGGGGAACAGGTCAGCATCGTGCTGATCGAAGACGACGACGGGCATGCCACGCTGGTCGAGCGTAACCTGCGGCGTTCGGGGATCTCGAACGGCTTTCTGCGCTTTCGCGACGGCCAGGAAGCGCTCGATTACTTTTTCGGCACGCCGGGCGATCACCCGGCTGCGCACGCGAACTGGCCGTCACGCGACGCGCTCGGCAATTTTGTCGTGCTGCTCGACCTGCGCATGCCGCGCGTGGACGGCTTCGAGGTGCTGCGGCGCCTGAAAGCGGAGCCCGCCACGGCGTCGGTGCCGGTGATCGTGCTCACGACCACCGACGACCCGCGCGAGATCGAACGCTGCTATGAACTCGGCTGCAACGTGTACATCACGAAACCGGTCGAATATGACGCGTTCATCGAGGCCGTTCGCCGGCTCGGCTTCTTTCTCCAGGTCGTCAAGCTGCCGCCGGGACATCGCTTCGTTCAGGCGCGGCCGGCCGGCACCCAATAACGCATTACGCATGCATCACGCATGGATTCATCACGCATTGGCAATCGAATGGAAGAACGGCGGCAAGCCGGACCCGTACCCGAAGGGACGCTTCGCGCATGACTGAGGAAACCACGATGCTGGACGGCGCACGCGTGCTCGTCGTCGACGACGACGAAGGCATCCTGCGCCTCGCCCGCAAATCGCTGCTGCGCGCCGGGGCGCGCGTGGACACCTGCACGGGTGTCGGGGAGGCGCGCGCGCTGCTCGCCGTGCAGACGCCCGACGTGCTCGTGCTCGACTATCAGCTCGACGGTGCGGAAACGGGCCTCGACTTCTTTCGCCGCCTGCGTGCCGACGACGTGCGCGTGCCGGCCATCCTCGTGACCGGCTTCACCGACGAATCCCGTGTGATCGCCGCGTTGCGCGCGGGCGTCTCGGACGTGGTGCCGAAATCGGGCGACTATCTCGACTATCTGCCCGAAGCCGTCGCGCGTGTACTCTCGCAGGTCGCGCTGCAGCGCGCCTCCGACGAAGCGCTGCTCCTGCGCGACCGCGAAGAGCATTACCGCACGCTCTCCGAAGCCTTGCCGCACCTCGTGCTCACCTGCGGCGCCGACGGCAATTGCGACTTCGTCTCGAAGCAGTGGCTCGACTACACGGGCCTCGACGCGGGCCAGTCGCACGGTCTCGCATGGCTCGACGCCGTGCATGCCGACGATCGCGAGGAAATTCGCCACACGTGGCTGAAGGCCGTGAGCAGCGGCGCAGCCGATTACCGCCACGAGTTGCGGATTCGCCGCCACGATGGCATTTATCGATGGTTCGATGTCCGAATCGTTCCGATGCGCGACCCGCGCGGCGGCGTGAACAAATGGTTCGGCAGTTGCACCGACATCGACGCGCAGCGCGAAGCGACCCAGGAGCGCGAGCGCCTGCTCGCCTCGGAGCAGGCCGCGCGGCAGACCGCCGAAGAAGCCAACCGCGCGAAAGACCGCTTCCTCGCCATGCTTTCGCACGAGCTGCGCACGCCGCTCACGCCGGTGCTCGCGGGCACGCGTCTGCTGGAGCAGATCCCGGGCCTGCCCGAGGCGGCACGCGCGGGTGTGCTGATGATCCGCCGCAATATCGAACTCGAGGCGCGTCTGATCGACGATCTGCTCGATCTCACGCGCGTGGCCAACGGCAAGCTGAGCCTTGCGCTCGAGACGGTCGACGTGCACGAGGTGATCGAGGCCGTGCTCGAGCTCTTCCACAGCGAAATCCAGATCAAGCAGCAGGACGTCCACGTCGATCTGCGCGCGCAGCAGCACTACGTGCGCGGCGACCGTGCGCGCCTGCAGCAGATGCTCTGGAATCTCGTGCGCAACGC
The DNA here is from genome assembly GCF_040965695.1 of Paraburkholderia sp. BR10937. NCBI lineage: Bacteria > Pseudomonadati > Pseudomonadota > Betaproteobacteria > Burkholderiales > Burkholderiaceae > Paraburkholderia > Paraburkholderia sp. BR10937. The sequence continues at coordinate 31,013 of NZ_JBFRCL010000064.1, read as the reverse complement.
CGCGAAGTTCACGCCTGACGGCGGCCACATCTACGTGCGCACGCGCGACGAGCGCATGCAGGTGGAGATCGAGGTCGAGGATACGGGCATCGGCATCGCGCCCGAGCAGATCGGCAAGCTCTTTCATGCCTTCGAGCAGGGCAGCCACAATCTCACGCGCCAGTTCGGCGGCCTCGGTCTAGGCCTCGCCGTGACACGGGCGCTGACCGAGGCGCATGGCGGCAACGTGAGCGCAAGGAGCCCCGGCGCGCATTGTGGCGCGACCTTCACCATCATGCTGCCGACCGCGGCGCGCGGCGAGGGGGCGGCGGCGGCCGCCGAGTTGCGCGGGCCGCACCGGGTGGGCGCACTGAACATCCTGCTGATCGAGGATCACGAGGACACGGCCGAGGTCATGTCGCAGCTGATGCGCACGGGCGGCCACGAGGTGGCGGTGGCGGGCAGCGTGGCCGGCGCGCTCGCGCTCACGGCCAGCATGGCCTTCGACCTCGTGGTGAGCGACATCGGCCTGCCGGATGGCTCGGGCATCGACTTCATCCGGGCGTTTCGTGCGCAATCAACGGCGCCCGCCATCGCGCTCACCGGCTTCGGCACCGACGACGACGTGCGCCGCAGCGTCGAAGCGGGTTTTACTGCGCATCTCACGAAGCCCGTCAACTTCGAGCAGCTCGAACGGCTGATCGAAGAGGCCGCAGCCGCGCGCAGCACGGCGGCCGAGCCCGATTCCGCCGCGCCTCGTTCCTGACGCCGTCTGGATCCGGGCACAAAAAAGCCCGCGCGGCCTTGCGGCGGCGCGGGCTTTTGTCCGGGCGCTCGTGCGGGCTTAGCGCGGATTGTTCTGCAGCGAATCGCGGATCTCGCGCAGCAGCAGCACGTCTTCGGGCGTGGGCGGCGGCTCGGCGGGCGCGGCGGCTTGCGGCTGGCGCAGCTTGTTGATGAACTTCACCATCAAAAAGATGATGAACGCGAGAATGACGAAGTTGATCACCGCGGTGATGAACGAGCCATAGCCGAATACGGCCACGCCCGCGGTCTGCAGGTCCTTGTACGACTCGGGGTTGCCTTTGTAGCTGGCCGGAATGTGGCCGAGCCGCACGAACATGTTCGAGAAGTCGAGGCCGCCCGTGATCACGCCGATGACCGGCATGATGAGGTCTTTCACGATCGAGTTGACAATGCTCGAAAACGCGCCGCCGATGATCACACCGACGGCGAGATCCATCACGTTGCCTTTGACGGCGAATTCCTTGAACTCCTGGACGATGCTCATGAGCGGGTTCTCCCTGAATGGCGCAGCACGGGGCTGGGGTCAATACGGCGTATTGGCGCAATCATAGCGAACGCATCCGTATCGCGGTAGCAATTTGACATTCCCTGACCTTTTGCCGGGGACCGGCGACGAAGTCCCGGCGAACGCACGCGGCGTGCCCATCGCGCGTACGTGCCGTTAGCGCGCGAGCGAGATCTGCTGGTGGAAGGTCGCCGGGTCGGTGTTGGTGCCACACAGCAGCACGCCGACGCGTTTGCCTTGCAGCGTGTCGCGCAGCGGCCCGAGCAAGCCCGCCGTGGCGGTGGCGCAAGCGGGCTCCACGGCGAGCTTGAGCTGCTCGAAGAGCACGCGCATCGCGCTGCGCAAGGCGTCGTCGGAGACCGTGACCACGCGCTCGAGATGACGCCGGCACAGCGTGTAGCTGTATTGCTCGGCATGCGGCGACATGAGCGAGTCGGCGATCGAGTGCATGTGGGTCAGGCGCACCGTGTGGTTCGCGGCGAAGCTGCGCGCCATCACGTCCGAGCCCTCGGGCTCGACGCCATACACGCGCACGCGCGGATTCGCCAGCCGCAGCGCGGTGGCGACGCCCGCAGCGAGCCCGCCGCCGCCGATGGGCACGACGACCGCGTCGAGATCGGGCGCCTGGGTGGCCCATTCGTAGCCGAGCGTGGCCGTGCCGAGCACCGTGCGATAGCCGTTGAAGGGATGCACGAAATAGCGTCCCTCGTCGGTCTCGATACGGCGCACGATCTCGAACGCCTCGCTGCTGTTGCCCGCCACGACGATTTCCGCGCCAAAGCGCTTGCACTGCGCGACGCGTGCCGCGCTCGCGGTGCGAAAGAGCACGACCTTCGCGCTGATGCCGAGGCGCATCGCCGCATACGCGACGGCAATGGCGTGATTGCCGCCCGACACGCAGGTGACGCCGGCGCTGCGCTGCGCGGCGTCGAGTGCGAGCAGATGCGTGAACGCGGCGCGCACCTTGAAGCTGCCGCTCGACTGCAGCAGCTCGAACTTGAAGTTCACGAGCGTCGCTTCGAGCGTGGACAGATCGTGGCGGTCGAACACCGGCGTGCGCAGCACCCACGGCGCGAGCGCGAAATGCTGCGAGGCGATCTCGTCGAGCGTGGGGATCGCCTCACCGTCGATCGTGTGGCTGGTGGGCAGCGGCGCGGCGGTGGACATGATGGTGCGCGTCCGCCGTGGTTACCGTGCCAGGGCTTCGACGGACATGCCGTGCACGAGCTTGCGCAGGAAACCTTCGCAGGCCGCGAGCTGTTCGAGCGAGACGTATTCGTTCGGCTTGTGCGCCTGCTGGATGTCGCCGGGGCCGCACACCACGCTCGGAATGCCCGCGCGTGCGAACAGGCCCGCCTCGGTGCCATAGGCCACCTTGCGGCGCGCCTGGTCGGCCGTGAGCGCGCGCACGAGCTGCGTGATCGCGGCCTGCTCGGTGGCGTCGAGGCCCGGTGCCGCGGCGATCTTCGTGAACTCGATCGCGCCCACCGCGTGCTCGCGCTGCATCTTCGGCACGAGCGTTTCGCGCGCGTACTGCTCGATGCGCGCGAAGATCGTGTCGGGGTCGAGCGTCGGCAGATTGCGGAACTCGAACGCGAAGCGGCATTCGGCCGGCACCGTGTTGATGGCGTTGCCGCCTTCGATCGTGCTCGTCTGCGCGGTCGTGAACGGCACGTCGTAAAGCTCGTCGAACGGACCGTTCGCGCGGAACTCGTCGGCCATGTCACGGATGTAGCAGATGAGGCGCGCCGCGTACTCGATCGCGTTCAGGCCGCGCGGCGTGAGCGACGAATGGGCGGCCTGGCCGCGCACGCAGCACTGGTACGCGTTGATGCCCTTGTGCGCGACGATGGGGCGCATGCTGGTGGGCTCGCCCACGATGCAGCCTTCGGGTTTCACGCCGCGCTTCACGAGTTCTTCGATCATGAGCGGCGCGCCGACGCAGCCCACTTCCTCGTCGAACGAGAGCGCGAGATGCAGAGGCTTCGCCAGTTTCGTCTGCTGGATCTCGGGCAGGAGGGTGAGCGCCGCGCCGATGAAACCCTTCATGTCACAAGTGCCGCGGCCATAGAGCAGGCCGTCGCGAATCTCGGGCTTGAATGGGTCGCTGTCCCATTTCTGGCCGTCCACGGGCACCACGTCGGTGTGGCCCGAGAGCACGATGCCGCCGTTCGTCTCGCCGTCGTGCGCGGGGATCGTGGCGAACAGGTTGGCCCATTTGCCGTCGCGGCCGTAAGTGAGCGTCGACTCGATACCGCGCGCGCGCAGATCGTCGCGCACCGTCTCGATCAGGCCGAGATTCGGATGGCGGCTGACCGTATCCATCGAAACCAGACGGGTGACCCAGGGGAGCGAAGCGGGAAGGGCGGCGGAAGGCGACGACGACTGCGCTGTTTCAGCGGCGAGGGACATGTTGGACTCCAGCTTGCTTGTATTCTTCATCTTACCCAAAAAGAATGCGTCAAGCCAAAGCGCCTGAAGCCGGCAAGCGCAACGTTCTATTGCGCTTGCCGGTCGTTAGTCTGCGATGCCGCGCCGCAGCATCGCCCGTGCCGCGACGCCGCTGTGGCAGCGTTCAGCGCGATGCGCCAGCGCGATTGGGCGCGCCGAGCGCGCGCAAGGTCTCCTTCACGGTCGCCACGCGCACCGCGAGATCGGGGCTGCGCGTTTCGATGCGCAGCTTGTCCTGTCCCGCGAGCTTGATGTGCTTGTGCTTCTGCACCATCTCGATGATACGCATGGCGTCCACGGGCGGATTCGGCACGAACTGCAGGCCGATGGCCGCTTCGCCCGCATCGATCTTCGTGATGCCGAGCGGCTTGGCCGCCAGACGCAGGCGGTGCGTTTCGATCAGCGCATGCGCCTGCGCCGGCATCTTGCCGAAGCGGTCGATCAGCTCTTCCTGAATGCCGTCGATCGAATCGTCGTGCTCGCAGTTCGCGAGCCGCTTGTAGAGCGACAGACGCTCCTGCACGTCGCCGCAATAGTCGGCGGGCAGGATGGCAGGCGCGTGGAGGTTGATCTCGGTGGTTGCCGCGAGCGGCGCGTTCAGATCGGGCTCGCGGCCGTCTTTCAGCGCCTTCACCGCATCGTTGAGCATGTCCGTATACAACTGGAAGCCGATCTCCTGGATCTCGCCCGACTGCTTGTCGCCGAGCACCTCGCCCGTCCCGCGGATCTCGAGGTCGTGCATCGCCAGATAGAAGCCCGAACCGAGTTCCTCCATCTGCTGAATGGCTTCGAGCCGCCGTTGCGCCTGCTTCGTGAGCCCTTGCGGATCGTGCACGAGCAAATACGCGTACGCCTGGTGGTGCGAGCGCCCGACACGGCCGCGCAACTGGTGCAGTTGCGCGAGACCGAACTTGTCGGAACGGTGGATGAGGATCGTGTTGGCCGTCGGCACGTCGATGCCGGTCTCGATGATCGTCGTACAGAGCAGCACGTTCGCACGTTGCGCCACGAAATCGCGCATCACGGCTTCGAGTTCGCGCTCGTGCATCTGGCCGTGCGCCACGGCGATGCGTGCTTCCGGCACGAGCGCTTCGAGCATCGCGCGGCGGTTCTCGATGGTCTCGACTTCGTTGTGCAGGAAGTACACCTGGCCGCCGCGCTTGAGTTCGCGCAGCATGGCCTCGCGAATCACGCTGTCTTCCTCACGGCGCACGAAGGTCTTGATGGCGAGGCGCTTTTGCGGCGCGGTCGCGATCACGGAGAAGTCGCGCAGGCCTTCGAGCGCCATACCGAGGGTACGCGGAATCGGCGTGGCGGTGAGCGTGAGCACGTCGACTTCCGCGCGCAATGCCTTGAGCGCCTCTTTCTGGCGCACCCCGAAGCGGTGCTCCTCGTCGATGATGACGAGCCCGAGGCGTTTGAACTGAACATCGGACGAAAGCAACTTGTGCGTGCCGATCACGATATCGACGCTGCCGTCGTTGATCTGCTGGATCGCGCCGCTCACTTCCTTGGCGGACTTGAAGCGCGATAGCTCGGCGATGCGCACGGGCCAGTCGGCGAAGCGGTCCGTGAAGGTCTGCGTGTGCTGCTCGGCGAGCAGCGTGGTGGGCGAGAGAATCGCCACCTGTTTGCCGCCCATCACGGCGATGAATGCCGCGCGCAATGCCACTTCGGTCTTGCCGAAGCCGACGTCGCCGCACACGAGGCGGTCCATCGGCTTGCCGCTCGTCATGTCGCCGATCACGGCGGCGATGGCGGCGGCCTGGTCGGGCGTTTCCTCGAAGCCGAAACTCTCCGCGAACTTGACGTAGTCGCGCGGTTCGAGCGCGAACGCGTGGCCTTCGCGCGCGGCGCGGCGCGCGTAGAGATTCAGGAGTTCGGCGGCCGTGTCGCGGATCTGCTGCGCGGCCTTGCGGCGCGCCTTTTCCCACTGGCCCGAGCCGAGCGCATGCAGCGGCGCGCTGTCGGGATCGGCGCCGCTGTAGCGCGAAATCACGTGCAGCTGCGACACCGGCACGTAGAGCTTGCTGCCGTTCGCGTATTCGAGGTGCAGGAACTCGGTATCGCCTTCGCCGAGGTCCATCGTCACGAGGCCGTGATAGCGTCCGATGCCGTGCTGCGCATGGACCACCGGATCGCCCACTTTCAACTCGGAGAGGTCGCGCACCATCGAATCGACGTTGCTCGCCTGTTCCTGGCGGCGGCGCCCCGCGCGGCGCGCGAGCGGGCCGTAAAGCTCGGTCTCGGTGATGACCGCGAGCTCCTCGCCCGGCAGCGAGAAGCCCGTGGAAAGGGGCGCGACGCCCATCGCGAAACGCTCGTCGCCGGTGAGCCAGTCCTCGAAGCTGTCCGCGCTCGCGGGGCGCAGGTGGTTGTCGGCGAGCAGCTGCGCGATGGTTTCGCGCCGGCCCGCCGATTCCACCGCGAACAGCACACGGTTCTTCGTCGTGTCGAGATACGCGCGCAGCGATGCGAGCGGGTCGTCGGCGTGGCGGTCGATCGCGAGGCTCGGCAGCGCCGTGGCCCAGCCGCCCGCGCTCGTGGCGGGCAGCACGAGGCGCGCGAACGGCTTCGCGAACGTGAAGAAGTCCTCGTCGGTCAGGAACAGGCGCTGCGGCTCCAGGATCGGCCGCTCGCGGTCGTGCGAGAGGAAGTTGTGGCGCTGCTTCGTGTCGTTCGTGAAGCGGCGGATCGACGTGTCGAGGTCGCCCGAGAACACCAGCTGGGCGTTTGCCGGCAGATAGTGGAAAAGCGTGGCCGTCTCTTCGAAGAAGAGCGGCAGGTAGTATTCGATGCCCGCCGACGGCACGCCGTTGCCCATGTCCTTGTAAATCGTCGCGCGGCTCGGGTCGCCCTCGAACACCTCGCGCCAGCGGCTGCGAAACGCCGTGCGCGCGGCTTCGTCGAACGGGAACTCGCGGCCCGGCAGCAGGCGCACGTCCTTCACGGGATAGAGGCTGCGCTGGCTGTCCGGATCGAACGCGCGGATCGAGTCGACCTGGTCGTCGAAGAGGTCGATGCGGTACGGCAGCGGCGAGCCCATCGGAAAGAGGTCGATGAGCGAGCCGCGCACGCAGTATTCGCCCGGGCGCACCACCTGGCTCACGTGCTCGTAGCCCGCGAGCGTGAGCTGCGACTTGAGCTTCGCTTCGTCGAGGCGCTCGCCCTGCGAGAACGAGAACGTATAGGCCGCGAGGAACGAGGCGGGCGGCATGCGGTAGAGCGCCGTGGTGGCCGGCACGATGAGAATGTCGCAGCGGCCTTCGCCGAGATCGTGCAGCGTCGCGAGGCGCTCGGAAACGAGGTCCTGGTGCGGCGAGAACGTGTCGTACGGCAGCGTTTCCCAGTCGGGCAGAAGCCGTACACGCGCCTCGGGCGCGAAGAACGGAATTTCCTGGGCGAGGCGCTGCGCGTCCACGGCGCTCGCGCAGATCACGGCGAGCAGCGGCGCACGGGCGGCGCTGGCGCGCGCGGCCTCGCGGTAGCGGGCGATCAGGAGCGCGTCGGACGAGCCGTGCGTGCCGTCGAACGCGTAGCGCTGCCCCGGCTTGACGACGGCAACGGGGGACGGAGACTGCGAGGAAGCGGCGATATCGGACATGGGCAACAGGGTGGCCGACGATTGTGTCGGCGCTTGTGTCGGTATGGTGGCCAGTTCAGTTCGGGCACGGTGCAACGCCGGAATATGGGGGCCGGTTTGTGGACTTCAAGCGAAACCGGCGCGGTTTTCCTTAGGTTGCGCGGGCATTCCATGGCCGTTTTGCGGGCGTCCGGCGTGCGGGTAAGGGACCTATTATAAAATCCGTCCTTTACTTTGACTCATGCGGCTCGCGACACCGTGACTTCACGCCTCTTTGCCCTGATTCCGTGCGCCGGCACCGGCAGCCGGTCGGGCTCGGCCATGCCGAAACAATATCGAATCGTTGCCGGACGCGACCTCCTGCACTATACGCTTGCCGCTTTTGACGCCTGCAACGAATTCTCGCAGACGCTCGTGGTGATTTCTCCCGACGATAACCACTTCGATGCCCGGCGCTTTGGCGGCTTGCGCTTTGCCGTGCGCCGCTGCGGCGGCGCCTCGCGCCAGGCTTCGGTCTACAACGGCCTCGCCGCGCTCGCCGAATTCGGCGCAACCGACGACGACTGGGTGCTCGTGCACGACGCCGCGCGCCCCGGCATTACGCCCGCGCTGATCCGCGCGCTAGTCGAGTCGCTCAAGGACGACCCCGTGGGCGGCATCATGGCGCTGCCGGTGGCCGACACGCTCAAGCGCGTCGCGCCGAAGGACCCCGCGGCGCCCGGCGCGCATATCGCGTGCACCGAATCGCGCGACGGCCTCTGGCAGGCCCAGACCCCGCAGATGTTCCGCATCGGCATGCTGCGCACGGCCATCGAGCGCGCGCAGCAGGACGGCCACGATCTCACCGACGAAGCGAGTGCGATCGAGTGGCTCGGTCACGCGCCGCGGCTCGTGCAGGGGAGCCTGCGCAACTTCAAGGTGACGTACCCCGAAGATTTCGCGCTCGCCGAAGCGATCCTCAGCCGGCCCGCAGAGTAAGCGCGCCGCAATCCCTTTACCCGGAACCCCAACCATGGACATCAGAATCGGACAAGGCTACGACGTGCACGCGCTGGTGCCCGGCCGCCCGCTCGTGCTCGGCGGCGTGACGATCCCCTACGATCGCGGCCTGCTCGGCCACTCGGACGCCGACGTGCTGCTGCACGCCATCACCGACGCGCTGTTCGGCGCCGCCGCGCTCGGCGACATCGGCCGCCATTTCCCCGACACCGACAAGCAGTTCTACGGCGCGAACAGCCGCGTGCTGCTGCGCGAATGTCTGCGCCGCGTGCAGGAGGCGGGCTTCACGCTCATGAACGTCGATACCACGGTGATCGCGCAGGCGCCCAAGCTCGCACCGCACATCGAATCGATGCGCCAGACGATCGCCGAAGACCTGAACCTGCCGGTCGAGCGCGTCAACGTGAAGGCGAAGACCAATGAAAAGCTCGGCTATCTCGGCCGCAGCGAAGGGATCGAAGCGCAGGCGGCGGTACTGCTGCTGCGCGCGTGAAGGGTTGAACGGCCCGAGCAGGGGGTTGAACGGCCCGAGCAGGGCGCGTGCCTGCTCCGCACCTGACGGCGATGATTGCAGCTGCAATCATCGCCGTTGCTTTTCTTGCCGATTAATTTCCGTTTTTTTCGTCCCATACTGAACCGGGTAACCGGAAGTGGGGAGGACGATGGCGGGAGTTGAAAGACGCGTGAAAGGCCTCGATGGCCTGCGGGCGCTGGCAGTGGTGCTCGTGTTCCTCTCGCACAAGGCCCACGTCGACGCGATCGACGCGGGCAAGATCGGCGTCTGGCTGTTCTTTCTGATCAGCGGCTATCTGATCATCGGTGAGCTGCATCGCAATCGGGTCCGCATCGAACAGCACGGCGCGCGCACGGCCGCGCTGCTGTACGTCTTTTTCATGAAGCGCACGCTGCGTATTTTTCCCGTGTATTACCTGCTGCTCGTGGCGCTCACCATCGCGCATGCGAGCTTCTACCAGCGCGATGTCGATCTTGGGCTCGCCTGGCATTTCGTATTCCTCTCCAATTACTGGATCGGCGTGGTGCACGACGGCTGGCCCGGCACCGTGTCGCATTTCTGGAGCCTGGCGGTCGAGCAGCAGTTCTATCTCTTCGCGCCGTTTGCAATGCTATTTGTGCGAGCGTCGCGCCATCTCGCACTCTGCGCGGTGGTCATCGCGGCGGCCGCGTTTGCGCATCTCGCGCTCTATGAGGAAGCGGCGATCGCGCCGCTCATCTACGCATTCTCGCCGTGGAATTTCGCCATGCTGGCGCTCGGCGGCGCACTGGCGATTGGCGGCGCGCGCGTGCCATTGCGCGCAGGGGCGTTGAGCGCGGCGTGGTTCGTCGGGGCGTGTGCGGCGATTGCCGGCTTCGCGCTGGCGCGCGCCGATTGCACGGACTGCGCCGAAGGCGTGACGAGCGCGACGATGCTGCCGGGCTGCCTCGACATCGGGCTCGCGCTCTCGCTCGGTGCGCTGTTCCTGTGGCTCGTGCGCCGTCAGGACAGCGTGCTGGTCGCGGCGCTGGAGCTGCGCCCGCTGGCGTATCTCGGCACGATCAGCTACGGCTTCTATCTGTTTCACAATCTCGTGCCGGCGCGCCTCGGCGTGGCGCCGGGGCTCTATACGAGGTTCCATGTGCCAGGGCTGGCGCAGTCGGTCCTCGCACTCGTGCTGCAGTTCGCGCTGGCCGTGCTGCTCGCGCATCTGTCGTGGCAGGTGCTGGAAAGGCGCGTGCTCGAGTGGAAGCGGCCGCTCGAAACGGCGATCCGCAACCGCCTGCCCACCCGCGCCGCCGCGAGCCAGACGTGATGTCCGCCGGCGCGATGCCTAGAGCGTCCCCCCGCCGACTTCGCGCCCGTCCGGACACAGCTCGCCGGTCTGCAACCCGTCGAGCACGCGCAGCACTTCTTCGGCGCTGCGCCCGACGTTGAGGTTGTTCACCGTGACATGCTGGATCGTGTTGTCGGGATCGACGATGAATGTCGCGCGTAGCGCCACGCCCGCTTCCTTGTCGCGTATGCCGAGCTGATCAATGAGTTCGCCTTTCACGTCGCCGAACGAATAGTGATTGAGGCGATCGAGCGTCTTGTCCTCGCGACGCCAGGCGAGCTTCACATATTCGTTGTCGCAGCTGCCGCCCATCACGACCGTTTCGCGGTCATCGAATTCCTTGATGAGCCGTGCGAACGCGACGATCTCGGTGGGACAAACGAGCGTGAAATCCTTGGGGTAGAAGTAGATGACCTTCCACTTGTTGGCGAAGGTCTGCTCGGTGATCTCGGTGAATGCCGATTCGCCGTTTTCTTCGGGATGGTTGAAGCCGGGCTTCGCGGCCGTGACGGTAAAGGCTTCGAGTTTGTCGCCGACGGTTTTCATGGCGGAGGTCCTCAGACGAGAGACGGGCCGGGCGGCCCGCTTTGCCGCCACGCGCTGCGTGGCGTGCCCATGAAAACGATTGTCGCAGGTGCGGGCGGCGCGTGGTGCGACGGTGCGCCGCCGCCGGGTCTCGATCAGGAGGGGCGAGGCTCAGGCGCCCTTGGCGAGCGGGAACTCGATCGTCACTTCGAGGCCGGGGCCCGGCAGCCGGTTGCGCAGGCGCAGCGCGCCGCGATAGCGGCCCACGAGGCGCTGCACGATGGCCATGCCGAGGCCCGTACCGTTGGCCTGCGTGCGGGCCGTATCGACGCGGTAAAACGGCCGCGTGACGAGCGGCAGCTGATCCTCGGGAATGCCCGGGCCTTCGTCGACCACGGAAAGCTCGACGCGCGAATGCGAGACGCGCGTTTCGAGCATGATGTGCGGAATGCCGTCGGTTTCGCTCGCGCCGTACTTGCGCGCGTTTTCGATCAGATTGCCCACGACGCGGCGCATGTCGGTGTCGTCGGCTTCGATCATGGCCGAAGGCGCTAGCCGCGTGATGAGACGCACGCCGTCTTCGCTCGCCATGCGCGCGGCCATCTCGCCGGCGATGATCGAGAGGTCGACGCGCTCGGGCATGCGCTGGGTCGGCCGTGCGTAATCGAGGAAGCGGCCGATGATCATGTCCATTTGCTCGATGTCGTCGATCATCGCGTCCTTGGTGGCCTGGTCGGACGGACTCATCTCCGTTTCGAGCCGCAGGCGCGCGAGCGGCGTGCGCAAATCGTGCGAGATGCCCGCGAGCATCAGCGCACGGTCGGCCTCCAGCTGCTCGAGGTCGCGCACCATCTGGTTGAACGAGCGATTCGTTTCGGCCGCGACGCCCATGCCGCGCTCAGGCAAGGGCGCGGGCGGCTGCCCCGAACCCAGCATGCGCGCCGACATGGCGAGGCGCGCGAATGGCCGGTTCACGAGACTCGTGATGAAGGCCGCCCCGAAGAGCGATAGCGCAAGCGCAGAGACACCCCAGCCGACCCACTGCAAGCCTGTGACGTTGTCGAGCTGGTCGCGGTCGAGCGCGACCCAGTAGTCGTCTTCGTCGATCTTGAAGCTGATCCACACGCCTGGAATATCGTTCACGGACTGGGCGATGACGGTGTCGTCACCAAGGCGCCCGCGGATGTCGTGCTCGATCAGGCGATTGAGCGACTCGTCGGGCTGGAGCTTGTATTTGTCGGTGGTTTCGCGCGGGTACACGCGCACGCCCTCGTTACTCTCGAGATCCTGCAGCAGTGCACGGCGCAGATCGGGATCGGAGTAGAGGAGTGCGGTGCGCGTGAGCTTCACGATCGCGACGAGCTGGAGCGCCACGCGCTGCGCGCGCGGCTCCCGTTCGATCACGCGAAAGCTCTGGAACCACGCGGCGAGACTGACCGCGATGAGAAGGGCGATCAGCAGGAAGGTGCGCCAGAACAGATCGCCGAACGCGAGCGTGAGCAAACGCCGGTCAATCCGCATGGGCCCTTCCCGTTTCAACAGAGGCAGTGCAGACAACGAGACACCATTCAGGATCAGGCGGCGCCGTCGGGAATGAACACGTAACCGAGGCCCCAGACCGTTTGAATGAAACGCGGGCTGCCCGGATCGGGTTCGATGAGCTTGCGCAGGCGCGAGATCTGCACGTCGAGGCTGCGGTCGAACACTTCGTATTCACGGCCGCGCGCCAACTCCATGAGCTTTTCGCGCGAGAGCGGCTGGCGCGGATGACGCGCGAACACCTTGAGCACCGAGAATTCGCCCGTGGTGAGCGGAATTTCCTGGCCTGCCTTGGTGAGCGTGCGCGTGGCGAGATTCAACGCGAATTCGCCGAACTCGAACACTTCGGTGGTTTCCGAGGGCGCGCCCGGCAGTTCGGACGGCGCCTGACGGCGCAGCACCGCGTGAATGCGTGCGACGAGTTCGCGCGGGTTGAAAGGCTTGGGCAGATAGTCGTCAGCACCCATTTCGAGGCCGACGATGCGATCCACGTCCTCGCCCTTGGCGGTGAGCATGATGATGGGCGTGCGGTCGTTGCTGCCGCGCAGGCGGCGGCAGATCGACAGGCCGTCTTCGCCTGGCAGCATGAGGTCGAGCACCAGCAGGTCGAAACGCTCGCGCACCCACAGCTTGTTCATGGCGGGGGCGTTTTCGGCCACGTAGACATTGAAGCCTTGCTCGCCGAGGTAGCGGCGCAGCAGGTCCCGCAGTCGGGGATCGTCATCGACAACGAGAATTTTGGACGGGTTTTTGGTTTCCATGCCTGGCATCTTAGCGCGATTGGATACTGATGCGAGTTTGCACCAATTATCAGGTTACAGTCAGTTACAAAATTTACCCGTGCTGTGCCACGACCGCAAGCACCGACAGATAGACTTCTTTACGTAAAGCGGCAGTTCGGTAGATACTTCATTCGACTTTAAAATTCATGCCCGCGCCGAGCCGGGTTCGCACATGTATTCGAGGTAGCCGTTTGCCGCGTCAAGAAGGGAAAAAAACGATGGGAGGGGTCAGGCCGACAATGCGCCACACCATGCTTGCACTGGCGCTAGCCGGTGGCGTGGCGGCTGCACTGGAGTCGGTGCCGGCCCGGGCCCAGCCCTCCGCAGACCGCTACGAGAACTCTCAGTCCACCGCTCGCTCGCCGGGCGGCAAACCGTCGATGCGGCGCGTACGCAGCGACACGATCCCGCGCCCCGCATCGGACATCAACCAGCGTCCCGCAGTTCCCCCCGATCTCGATCAGCGTCGCCGCGACGGCCATATGACGCCCGATGAGCGGCGCCTCCTGCGCCAGCATATCGAAGACGCCGTGCGCGAACTGTACAAGCGCTGATACTGCGGCGTGCGTAAATGCGGCTCTGCTGCGAAAGTGCCGCGATAACGTTTACGCGATTTTCTCTGCGCACCGCGCGCACGCCTTTCTCGCGCCTTTCATGATTTTATCGGCATCGAAGCGCGCATTCGTGCACTCGCGCCGCCGAAATGCGCTGAAAAATACCGTTGCAATTGCACCGTCAACATCCGTTTCGTCGCAGCCGTTAAGCCGGTACATTTAATGATCGCGCCGGCGGAATCGTCGTGCGCCCATTCATCATGAGCGACTCCAGACGGTCGAAGCCAAACGCGCAGTCCGCCGCCGGCGCAGCGGCGCCCGACGACGGCGCGGATGCGCTGCTCGACGCCGACGACGTCCGCCATCTCCTGGTGCGTACGGGGTTCGCGCCGCGCGAGAGCGAAGTCGAGACTTATGTGGGGCTCACGCGGGAGCAGGCTGTCGCGCGACTCGTCGGCAGCGCGCGGAGCGAAGCGCTCACGCCACTGCCCGCGTGGACCGCCGAAGTGCCGCCGAGCCGGGCACAGCGCAGCGCATGGACCCCCGAAGAACGCCAGCAGGCGCAGCGTCAGCGCGGTGCGCGCTATGACGAATTGCGCGCATGGTGGCTGCGCGAGATGCTCGTCACGCCTTCGCCGCTGACCGAACGCATGACGCTCTTCTGGCACAACCACTTCACTTCGGGGCAGGACAAAGTCGGTGAGCCGCAGTTGATGGCCGCGCAAAACGCGCTGTTGCGGCGCGATGCGCTGGGCAGTTTTGCGAGCATGCTGCACGCGCTCGCGAAGGACCCCGCGATGCTGCTTTACCTCGACGGCGCGAGCAATCGCAAGGGCCGGCCCAACGAGAATTTCGCGCGCGAAGTGATGGAACTGTTCACGCTGGGCGAAGGGCAGTACTCGCAGCGCGACGTTGCCGAGGCGGCGCGCGCCTACACGGGTTGGAGTCTCGATCCCGACACCCAGGCGTTCGTCTGGCGCGCCGACTTGCACGACGACGGCGAAAAGACCGTGCTGGGTCGCAGCGGTCCGTTCGACGGCGATCAGGTGCTCGACATCCTGCTCGCGCAGCCGCAAACTGCCCGGTATGTGTCGGCGAGACTTTGGCGCGAGTTCATCTCCGCGACGCCCGACGATGCGCAGCTCGCAAGCGTCGCCGCTCGTTTTCACGCAAGTGGATTTGAGATCGGCGCTGCGCTTCGCGCGCTCTTCGTCACTCCCGCGTTCTGGGACGAACGCAATCGGGGCGTGCTCGTGAGTTCGCCGGTGGAGTTCATCGTCGGCACGATGCGGCGCTTCGAGGTGGCCTATGGCGATACGCTGCCGCTCGCGCGCCGCGCGGCCGCGTTGGGGGAGAACCTGTTCTATCCGCCGAACGTGAAGGGGTGGCCCGGCGGGGCGTCGTGGATCAACAGTTCGACGCTGCTCGCGCGCAAGCAGTTCGTCGAGCAGCTGTTTCGTGCGACGGAAGCAGGGCGGCCGCATGCTGCGGCCGCAGCGACGAAGATCGCGGCAAGCATGCCGCAAACCATGCAGAACGCGCCGAACGCGACGCGGCGTGACGCGTTGCAAGGCGGCATGCGCTTCGATCTGGATGGCTGGCTCTCGCGCTACGGTCTCACTGCCGATGCTACGCCCGGCCTGTCCGCGCAGTTGCAAATGCAGCATGCAGTGCTGCCGCTGGCGCCTGTCGATGCGATTGCAGTTGGCAGCCGTGCGGGTTCATATCTCCAGGCACTGCTGATGGATCCGGTGTATCAGTTGAAGTGAAGCATGAATACGAATAGCCGAATCCCTGGCGGCAATGTGCGCCGCCGCACCGACGAGCGAGGCAAGCCATGAAGCGACGCGACTTTCTTGCAGCCGGTGTGACGGCAGCCGCGGTGGCGGGTACGACGCTATGGCTGCCTCGCGCTGCGCGCGCGCAAGGCACGGCGCCCATGCATCCGGGCACGGCGAGCGGCTACGAGAACCTGCTGATTCTCGTCGAGCTGAAGGGCGGCAACGACGGCCTCAACACCGTCGTGCCGTTTGCCGATCCGCTCTACTACAGCTACCGGCAATCGATCGCCGTGCCGCGCGCCCAGGCGATCCAGCTGGACGAGCGCACGGCGCTCCATCCGTCGCTTGCGCCGCTCATGCCGATGTGGCGCGCGCACGAGCTGGCGATCGTCCAGGGCGTGAGCTACCCGCAGCCCAATCTCTCGCACTTTCGATCGATCGAGATCTGGGACACGGCTTCGCGCTCCAACGAATATCTGCGCGAGGGCTGGCTCACGCGCGCGTTCGCACACGAGCCAGTGCCGTCCGGCTTCGCCGCCGACGCGCTCGTGCTCGGCAGCGCCGAGATGGGGCCGCTCTCGAACGGCGCGCGCGCCATCGCGCTCGTGAATCCGGCGCAGTTCGCGCGGGCGTCGCGCCTCGTCACGCCGGTCGCGCTCAAGGAACGCAATCCCGCGCTCGCGCATATCCTCGACTTGGAGAACGACATCGTGCATGCCGCCGATGCGCTGCGGCCGCGTCCGGGCAATTACGCGCTGAGGACGGCGTTTCCGGCCGGCGCGTTCGGCGCCTCGATCAAAACGGCCATGCAGGCACTCGCCTCGAGCGACACGCCGCAAGGCGCGCCGATGGCGGGGCGTGGCGTCGCAGCGATTCGTCTGACGCTGAACGGCTTCGACACGCACCAGAACCAGCCGCAGCGTCACGCCGACCTGCTGCGCCAGTTCGCGACGGGCATGGCGGCGATGCGCTCGGCGCTCGTGGAACTCGGGCGTTGGGACCGCACGCTCATCGTGACGTATGCGGAATTCGGGCGGCGCGTGCGCGAGAATCAAAGCCGCGGCACCGATCACGGCACGGCCTCGGCGCACTTCGTCGTGGGCGGGCGCGTGGCGGGCGGGCTCTTTGGTCAGGCGCCCCAACTCACGCGGCTCGACGGCAACGGCAACCTGCCGGTGGGCGTCGATTTCAGGCAGATCTATGCGACCGTGCTAGGGCCCTGGTGGGGCCTCGACGCGCAGGCCGTGCTGCAGCAGCGCTTCGAGCCGCTGCCGCTGCTGCGCGCGTAGCGCGGCCGCGAGCCTCAACCGCGCCGCGCGGCGCGCCAGGCGATCCACAGCTTGCGCACCGGCGTGAGTACGATCTGCTGGTGCAGCACCTGGTAGCCTTCGCGCTCGACTTCGTCGAGCAGCGCGAGTTCGAGCGCCGCGAGCGCACGCAGGGTGCGCTGGTCGCGCCGCGCCGAAGCGGGAATCGCGTCGAGCGCGGCCTGGACCGATTCGCGTGCGCGCGAGGTCTGGAATTGCATGAGCTCCGTAAACTCCGCGCTGTAGCGCCGGTTGATGAGATCGGCGGCGGTGACGTTGTAGCGCTGCAGTTCGTCGATGGGCACGTAGATGCGGCCATGGCGCGCGTCGTTGCCGATTTCCGGCACGAACTGCGCGAGCATCAGCGCATTGCCGAGCGGCGCGGCCCAGTGTGCGGCGTTCTCGCGGTCCTCGTCGGTGCGTGCGCTCAGTTGCGCGACGAGCGAGGCGAACGTGCCGCCCACGCCCTGCATGTAGCGGCGCAGGTTCGGCAGATCGAGATAGCGCGCCTGCTCGAAGTCCATCTCGAAGCCGGCGAGCAGCGCCTGCAGATCGGGATAGACGGCGCTTGCATCGCCGAGATGCGCGGCGAGCGCCTGGGTGACCGGATGCGCGGGTTTGCCCGCGGCGAGCGCGGCCAGTTCCTTTTGCCACCAGGCGAGCTTGGTGCGGCCGACGGTGGGATCGCTCGTTTCTTTCGCGGTTTCCTCGAGTTCGCGGCGCAGCGCGAAGAGGGCGGTCAGGAGCGGCTGGCGCGCAGCGCGGGCCTGACGCAGCGCATAGTAAGTGCTCGAACCAGGGGGAGCCGCCTTTTGCAGGCAGTAGTCGTCGAAGTTCACGGCGTTCGGAGATGTGGGGCGAAGCGGCTCACGCGGCGGCCAGGGCGCGCCGCGACGGTAGAGCCGCGATTCTAGCATCGGCGCGGCTTTCGGCCGGCCCGGCAGGGCGGGCCGGTGCATGGATCGATGCACGCGTCGATGCGCTGTCGTGCCCCGTCGCGCACTGTTTCCGGAATGCAGACAAGCGCCAGGCAATCGGTTAGAATCTCGCGCTTGCGCTTTCTGACGCTTAGCTGGAAGCGCGCAGCCGGCCCATAATGAAGCATCGTTGCCGGCGGGCGCAGTCAGGAAGCAGGCTGGATTGCGGGCGAGGTGGCCAACACCGCGCCCGGCGTCTCACGAGGACTCGATCAGTCGGCATGTCGCACAGGGTTGTATCGCACGCGTGGTTCGCAGCGGTCCTGCCGGGCGCAAGAAGACAAGCGCAAAGAATTCGCGTGAGTGGCGAAATTGGTAGACGCACCAGGTTTAGGTCCTGACGCCCGCAAGGGTGTGCCGGTTCGAGTCCGGCCTCACGCACCAAAGCAAAAAAGGCCATGTACCTTCCGGTACGTGGCCTTTTTGTTTGTAGGCGGTCTACGCGAAGCACTCGCGATGGCGGCTTGACGCTGCCCGCCATCTGTTTGGCTTATTGCCTCTGCTCGTTCGGACTGCCTTACAGTTCGGCCTGCATGGCTTCGATCACCTTGTCGAGCGCACGTGCGAGTGCGTCGCGTTCCTTGTCGTCGAGGCTCGCGAAGAGGTCGACATTCCACTTGCGCGCGATGGGCATGACCTTGCGATACAGCGCGCGTCCGTCGGTTGTGAGCGAAACGAGCACGAGGCGTCCGTCCTCCTCGCTCGTGTCGCGCTGCATGAGGCCGCGGCGCATCAGCGCCTCGGCTGCACGGCTTGCCTGGCTCTTGTCGAGATTGGCGTGACGTGCAAGCTCCATCACGGAAAACGGGCCGAACGCCCCCACAGCTGCAATGAGCCGAGCCTCCGGAAGTGTGATGCCGAGCTTCGCCTGGTAGCGTTCGCTTGCGCCACGTTCGGAGAGTTTGTTCAGGACATGCAGCCGATAGGTGAGGAATTGTTCGAGTCCGGCTTTGCTTGCCTTCATGGGAGTCCTGGTCTGGTCGCTTGGGAAGGGCGCGATCGTGTCGCGATTCCATGATTGTTGCCCCATCTTGCGCGCGGGTCAACGCATCCTAACCCTTGTCCAGCGCATCCGATGCGGTGCACGAATCTATTAATCGCTTACTGCGGAATGCGTGATGCGCCGAGGTCATGCGTCTGGCCGCGATCCTGGCGCACGGATTCCGGCAACGAGGCCGAGGCGGCGGGCCCTAGCCTCGTCTGCCCGGATCTTAGTTGGATGTACGCGCAGCGTATTTGAGGCGGACGAGCTGCTCGGCTTCGTTGGCGAGCAGGCGTGCGGCGTCGCGAATCGCGGTTTCGAGCGTGATGGGGCCCGGCGCGGGCGAGAAGCAGCCGCTGAAGTGCGCCGCGAGCCGCGGCAGGGCGGCGGCGTCCACGGCGCCGGAGAGCAGCGTGGCCGGCACCCCCAGGGCCGCGGCGTGGCGGCAGGCGATGAACGGCGCCTTGCCGTGCAGCGTTTGGACGTCGGAGCGGCCTTCGCCGGTGATGAGCCAGTCCGCGCGATCGAGCGCTTCATCCAGACCGATGGTGCGCGCAACGACTTCGGCGCCGGGCTCGAAGCTCGCGCCGAGCATGCGCAGCGCGAAACCCAGGCCACCGGCCGCGCCGGAACCAGCTTCGTCGCGCACGCGACGGCCCAGCGCCGCTTCGAGCAGGTCGGCGAAACGGCCGAGCGCCGCGTCGATCGACGCCACCTGTTCGGGCGTCACGCCTTTTTGCGGGCCGAACACGGCGGTCGCGCCATGCTCGCCCGTGAGCGGATTGTCCACGTCGGACATGCCGACGAACGATGCCTCGCCAAGTCGCGCGTCGAGCCCGGCAACGTCCACGCGCGCCACCTGCGCGAGCGCTTGCGGCGTGGGCTCGAGGGGCTTGCCGGCGGCGTCGAAGAGTTGCAGGCCGAGACCCGCGAGCAGGCCCGCGCCGGCGTCGTTGGTGCTGCTGCCGCCGAGCGCCACGTAAAAGCGCCGCACGCCTTCGTCGAGCAGCGCGCGGATCGCTTCGCCCATGCCGCGCGTGCTGCGCGCATCGACCGGCACGCCCATGCCCACGGGGTCCGTGATGCCGACGATCTCGGCGGTCTCGACGATCGCGCTGCCGTCGTGCAGCAGGCCCACGGCAGCGTCGCGCTTCGGCCCCGCTGCGCCTTCCACGGTGAGCACGCGGCGCTCGCCGCCCATCGACAGCATCGCGTCGAGCGTGCCTTCGCCGCCGTCGGCCATGGGGCGGATGCGGATGTCGGCGTCGGCGCGCACGCGGCGGATGCCCTCGGCGATCGCGGCGGCGACCCCGTCCGCGCTGAGCGAGCCTTTGAAAGAATCAGGAGCAATGACGATTACGGGAGCGTCAGTCGACGAATTCGGCATGGTGTCTCTGCTGGAAGAATTGTGTTGGGAGCGGCTGCGGCCGGCGGGGCGTCCGGCGCGAGCGTAAGCTTAACAGCCTCGCCGCGCGGGCTGGATAACGGCGTTGCGATAGCGCGGATCGGAGCGCATTTCAGGCTCGCAGCGGCTCAAAAGCAGGCCAAAACCGGGTCAAAAACAGCCACATGGCACAGTCAAACGGCAATTCCAGTGGGACCGGGAAATAGTTTGCTAAAATACTTGGCTCTTTTGACGGAACCGCACCGCAAGCCGCCCGTTTCGGCGCTGTTGAGCGGCGCACGAGGCGCCTGCGTTCAGCTCCAAAGCGGGTTGCTGGACCACATCGGATCCAGGCGGACCGCGGCTCGCAAAGACCACAGATTACTGATTCGCTCGAACAATTTTAGGACGATTGAAGCCATGGCTAACGTTGTTGAAAACCTCGGCAAGCTCGAACGCCGCGTGACGATTTCCCTGCCGAAGGACGCCGTGCAGAAAGAAATCGATTCGCGTATCCGCAAACTCGCGAAGAACGTGCGCATGCCGGGCTTCCGTCCGGGCAAGGTGCCGCTCAAGATGGTCACGCAGCAGTATTCGGGCCAGGTCGAGGCCGAAGTCCTGAGCGACAAGGTCGGCAAGGAATTCTTCGACATCAGCCGCGCCGAGAACCTGCGCGTCGCCGGCCAGCCGAGCTTCGCGCCGAAGTCGGAAGCCGCTGAAGGCGACTACGCGTTCGACGCGACCTTCGAGGTCTATCCGGAAGTGAAGCTCGGCGACGTCGCGACGGCCGAAATCGAGCGCACGACCACGACGATCACCGAAGCGGAAATCGACCGCACGCTCGACATCCTGCGCAAGCAGCGCGTGCACTTCCACGCTCGCGGCGAAGCCGGCGAGCACGGCGACGGCGGCGCCGACACCGCAGCGAAGGAAGGCGACCGCGTGACGGTCGACTTCGTCGGCAAGATCGACGACGTCGCATTCCAGGGCGGCACCGCGGAAGGCTTCGCGTTCGTGCTGGGCGAAGGCCGCATGCTGCCGGAATTCGAAAAGGCGGCAATCGGCCTGAAGAAGGGCGAGTCGCGCGAATTCGACCTCGCGTTCCCCGAGGACTACCACGGCAAGGACGTCGCTGGCAAGACGGCGAAGTTCACGATCACGATGCAGCAGATCGAGTGGCCGCACCTGCCGGAAATCGACGGCGAATTCGCCAAGTCGCTCGGCATCGCCGACGGCGACCTCGTGAAGATGCGCGCCGAAATCAAGGACAACCTCGAGCGCGAAGCGAAGCGCCGCACGCAGTCGATCGTCAAGAACCAGGTGATGGACGCACTCCTGAAGATCGCCGAACTCGACGTGCCGAACGCGCTCGTCGAGCAGGATCAGGAACGCCTCGTCGAAATGGCGCGCGCCGACCTCGCGCAGCGTGGCGTGCCCAACGCCAAGGACGCACCGATCCCGGCCGAAATGTTCAAGGAACAAGCCGAGCGCCGCGTGAAGCTCGGCCTCGTGCTCGCCGAACTCGTGAAGGCCAACAGCCTCGAGGCGAAGCCGGAGCAGATCCGTGCTGAAGTCGACGAATTCGCGAAAAGCTATGAGGACCCGAAGGAGGTCGTGCGCTGGTATTATTCCAACCAGCAGCGTCTGGCCGAAATGGAAGCCTATGTCGTCGAATCGAACGTCGTCGACTTCGTGCTCGGCAAGGCCAAGGTGACGGACAAGCAAGTTAGCTTCGAAGAACTGGCAAGCGCGACGGCGCAGGCTTAAAACTGCCCGCTACGGCGTGCCGGCTGTCGGAGCGACCGACGGCCAGCACGCCGTTTTTGTATCCGCAGGTTTTAGCCATGCTGTCCGTGTGGTTGATTTAACCGGGGTCCGTCGCCATACGGGTATATAGAAGAACTTTTCCAGACAAGGATGCACCGCATGACCATTCGCGCTCAATCGCTGGATACGTTGACCTCCCACTCGTCGCGGGACTTCGACCCGCAGGCGCTCGGCCTCGTGCCGATCGTCGTCGAAACGAGCGGCCGCGGCGAACGTTCCTACGACATCTACTCGCGCTTGCTCAAGGAGCGCGTGGTGTTCCTGGTCGGC
Source organism: Paraburkholderia sp. BR10937 (assembly GCF_040965695.1). NCBI lineage: Bacteria > Pseudomonadati > Pseudomonadota > Betaproteobacteria > Burkholderiales > Burkholderiaceae > Paraburkholderia > Paraburkholderia sp. BR10937. Next base: position 8,932 of record NZ_JBFRCL010000064.1, on the reverse strand, counting down.
GAGGTGAACGACCAGACGGCGAACCTCGTGGTCGCCCAACTGCTGTTCCTCGAAAGCGAAAACCCGGACAAGGACATCAGCCTGTACATCAACAGCCCGGGCGGCTCGGTGTCGGCCGGCATGGCGATTTACGACACGATGCAGTTCATCAAGCCGGACGTTTCGACCCTTTGCATGGGCCTTGCGGCCAGCATGGGCGCGTTCCTGCTGGCGTCGGGCGCCAGGGGCAAGCGTTTTGCGCTGCCGAACTCGCGCGTGATGATTCACCAGCCGCTCGGTGGCGCGCGCGGCCAGGCTTCGGACATCGAAATCCAGGCTCGCGAAATCCTGTACCTGAAGGAGCGCCTGAACCAGTTGCTCGCGCACCATACGGGTCAGCCGGTCGAGCGCATTGCGCGCGACACGGATCGCGACAATTTCATGTCGGGTGACGACGCCCAGGCCTACGGTCTCGTCGACCAGGTCCTGCACAAGCGTCCTTGAGCTGCGCAAGCGGTTTGCGCGTCCGACCCTGTGATGGGTGCGCAGGCCGCGAAAAATGCAAGTAAAGGAACAGCTCGGCCCCCGTACAAAAGGGGATAGCCGACGCCGCGCAGACCTTGTGAAATAATCGGCAAACGCGCTTCGCGGCCTGCGGCCCCCAACGCCGTCACAGCAAGCGGTTCACGCACCCTCCGGCCTCGCCGGGGGAAACGGCGTATCATGTAACAGAGTGTCCGGAGGCTCATTTATCCATGGCGGACAAGAAAGGTTCTAACAGCGAGAAGCTGTTGTATTGCTCGTTCTGCGGCAAGAGCCAGCATGAGGTGAAAAAGCTCATCGCTGGTCCGTCGGTATTCATCTGCGATGAATGCATCGACTTGTGCAACGAGATCATTCGCGACGAAGCCGCCGGTGCGGGCGTCGACGCGGCGCTGTCGCGCTCGGACCTGCCGAGCCCGCAGGAGATCCGCGACATCCTCGACCAGTACGTGATCGGCCAGGAACGCGCGAAGAAGATTCTCGCAGTGGCGGTGTACAACCACTACAAGCGTCTGAAGCACCTCGACAAGAAGGACGACGTCGAACTCTCCAAGAGCAACATCCTGCTGATCGGGCCCACGGGCTCGGGCAAGACGCTGCTCGCGCAGACGCTCGCGCGCCTTCTGAACGTGCCGTTCGTGATCGCCGACGCCACCACGCTGACCGAAGCCGGTTACGTGGGCGAAGACGTCGAGAACATCATTCAGAAGCTGCTGCAGAACTGCAATTACGAGGTCGACAAGGCCCAGCGCGGCATCGTCTATATCGACGAAATCGACAAGATCAGCCGCAAGTCGGACAACCCGTCGATCACGCGCGACGTCTCCGGCGAAGGCGTGCAGCAGGCGCTGCTCAAGCTCGTCGAGGGCACGATGGCTTCGGTGCCGCCGCAGGGCGGCCGCAAGCATCCGAACCAGGATTTCATCCAGGTCGACACGACCAATATCCTGTTCATTTGCGGCGGCGCGTTCGACGGTCTGGAAAAGGTCATCACCGACCGCACGGAAAAGACCGGCATCGGCTTCGGCGCGAGCGTGAAGAGCAAGCAGGAGCGCGACACCGGCGAAGTGCTGCGCGAAACGGAACCGGAAGACCTGATCAAGTTCGGCCTGATCCCCGAACTGATCGGCCGTCTGCCCGTGGTCGCCACGCTCGGCAAGCTCGACGAAGCCGCGCTCATGAAGATTCTGGTCGAGCCGAAGAATGCGCTCGTCAAGCAGTATCACAAGCTCTTCAACATGGAGCGCGTGGAGCTGGAAATTCGCCCGGCTGCGCTGCAGGCCGTCGCCCGCAAGGCGATCCGCCGCAAAACGGGGGCTCGTGGCCTGCGCTCGATCCTGGAACAGGCATTGCTCGACGTAATGTACGAGCTGCCGGCCATGAAGGGCGTGAGCAAGGTCATCATCGACGACAACGTGATCGACGGCGACGGCAAACCGCTGCTGATCTACGAAGACGCTCCGAAGGTTGCAGGGTCGAACTGATGGTGGTGATCGGCTAAAGAGTTCCGGAAAAGGGCCGTTCATACAATGGGATGAACGGCTTTTTCGTTTAATCTTGTGGTCGATGGCGCACTATTTTGGAGTCACTGAACTTTTCCCACACGCGCGAGGCTTGCAATCGGTATCTCAGGCCTCAATTACCGAACAATTGATTCCACTCATGGGGAAATGAAATGTCAGGAACTCAACTCCTCCCGCCGGAACGCACCACGCTCCCGCTGCTGCCGCTGCGAGACGTCGTAGTCTTCCCGCATATGGTGATTCCCCTTTTCGTGGGCCGGCCGAAATCGATCAAGGCCCTCGAAGCGGCTATGGAAGGCGGCAAGCACATCATGCTCGTCGCGCAGAAGACCGCCGCGAAGGATGAGCCGACCGAAAAAGACATGTATGAAGTAGGGTGTGTCGCCAACATCCTGCAAATGCTCAAGCTGCCCGACGGCACCGTGAAGGTGCTCGTGGAAGGCCTGCAGCGCGCGAAGACGCTTTCCATCGAAGAACAGGAAACGCAGTTCTCGTGCGAAGTGATGCCGCTCGAACCGGACCACGCCGACAGCGCGGAAACCGAAGCGCTGCGCCGCGCGATCGTCTCGCAGTTCGACCAGTACGTGAAGCTCAACAAGAAGATCCCGCCGGAGATCCTGACGTCGCTGTCGGGCATCGACGAGGCCGGTCGTCTTGCCGACACCATCGCCGCGCATCTGCCGCTCAAGCTCGACCAGAAGCAGCACATCCTCGAGATGTTCCCGGTCGTGGAGCGTCTCGAGCACCTGCTCGCGCAACTCGAAGCCGAAATCGACATTCTCCAGGTGGAGAAGCGCATTCGCGGCCGCGTGAAGCGCCAGATGGAAAAGAGCCAGCGCGAGTACTACCTGAACGAGCAGGTCAAGGCCATCCAGAAGGAACTGGGCGAAGGCGAAGAGGGTGCGGATCTCGAAGAACTCGAGAAGCGCATCACGGCTGCGCGCATGCCCAAGGAAGCCAAGAAGAAGGCCGACGCCGAGCTCAAGAAGCTCAAGCTGATGTCGCCGATGTCGGCGGAAGCGACCGTCGTGCGCAACTACATCGACACGCTGATCGGCCTGCCGTGGCGCAAGAAGAGCAAGGTCAACAACGATCTCTCGAACGCAGAAGCCGTGCTCGACGAAGACCACTTCGGTCTCGAGAAGGTGAAGGAACGCATTCTCGAGTATCTCGCGGTGCAACAGCGCGTGGACAAGGTCAAGGCGCCGATCCTGTGCCTCGTCGGGCCTCCGGGCGTCGGCAAGACCTCGCTCGGGCAGTCGATTGCGCGCGCAACGAACCGCAAGTTCGTGCGTATGGCGCTGGGCGGCGTGCGTGACGAAGCCGAGATCCGCGGTCACCGTCGTACGTACATCGGTTCGATGCCGGGCAAGATCCTGCAGAGCCTGACCAAGGTCGGCGTGCGCAATCCGCTCTTCCTGCTCGACGAAGTCGACAAGATGGGCATGGATTTCCGCGGCGATCCGTCGTCGGCGCTGCTCGAAGTGCTCGATCCGGAACAGAACCACACGTTCGCCGATCACTACATCGAAGTCGATTTCGACCTCTCCGATGTGATGTTCGTCGCCACGTCGAACTCGCTGAACATCCCGCCGCCGCTGCTCGACCGGATGGAAGTCATCCGTCTGTCGGGTTACACGGAAGATGAGAAGGTCAGCATCGCCCAGCGTTATCTCCTGCCGAAGCAGAAGAAGAACAACGGGCTGAAGCCGACCGAGATCGAAGTGACCGAAGGCGCGATCCGCGACATCATTCGCTACTACACGCGTGAAGCGGGCGTGCGTTCGCTCGAGCGCGAAGTGTCGAAGATCTGCCGCAAGGTCGTGAAGATGCTGCTGTTGAAGAAGGCCGACAAAGCCGTCACGGTGGACAGCGCGAATCTGGACACCTTCCTTGGCGTGCGCAAGTACGACTTCGGTCTGGCCGCGAAGGAAAACCAGGTCGGCCAGGTTACGGGCCTTGCGTGGACGGAAGTCGGCGGCGATCTGCTGACGATCGAAGCGGCGGTCATGCCCGGCAAGGGCAACGTGATCCGCACGGGTTCGCTCGGCGACGTCATGAAGGAATCGGTCGAAGCGGCACGCTCGGTGGTGCGTTCGCGTTCGCGTCGTCTCGGCATCAAGGACGAAGCGTTCGAGAAGCAGGACATCCACATCCACGTGCCGGAAGGCGCGACGCCGAAGGACGGTCCGTCCGCAGGCGGTGCGATGACGACGGCGCTGGTGTCGGTGCTCACGGGTATTCCGGTGCGCGCCGACGTGGCGATGACGGGCGAGATCACGCTGCGCGGCGAAGTGCTGCCGATCGGCGGGCTGAAGGAGAAGCTGCTCGCGGCGCATCGCGGCGGCATCAAGCTCGTGCTGATCCCGGAAGAGAACGTCAAGGATCTCACCGAGATTCCGGACAACGTGAAGAACTCGATCGAAATCGTGCCGGTCCGCTGGATCGACAAGGTGCTCGAACTCGCGCTCGAACGTGTGCCGCAGCCGCTGCCGGAAGAAGAAGTGAAGGCCGAGGACGCCAAGGCGCCCGTGGCCGAATCGAAGGATGCCGCCGCGACGGAAGTCGTCAAGCACTAAGCCTTCGGTACACCTTCAGTACCCCTTCAACAAGTCGCGCTCCTGCGCGGCGCGTTGGACTCCAGAAAGCCCGCGGCATGCTCCGCGGGCTTTTTATTTGCGCCACGATTCTTGACGTTGTGATGACAACCAGCGGTTTTTTCCGCCATTTCCCCCTTGTTCGAATACTCCCTCGAATAATCCCTCGAATCCCGCGCCGAATCGGGCTCAACCCCGCTTGACACGGCACTTTCGGCCCCGTTAAATGGGCGGGCCCCGCGCTATGGCGGGGACGTCTATCCAATAAGTTGACCTTCTTTCTTACGTTTACCCAAACACATTCTCGGGGGCTGGAATGAATAAAACGGAACTGATTGACCATATTGCGCAACAAGCCGACATTTCGAAGGCGGCTGCGGGACGCGCACTCGACGCCGTGATCGGCGGCGTCAAAGGGACGCTCAAGAAAGGCGGCTCGGTTACGCTCGTCGGCTTCGGCACGTTCGCCGTCGGCAAGCGCACGGCGCGCACGGGCCGCAATCCGCGGACCGGCGACGCGATCAAGATCAAGGCGGCGAAGGTGCCCAAATTTAGGCCTGGCAAAGCGCTGAAGGATGCGCTAAACTAGCGGGCTCGCTACCTGATTGGTAGCGCAGCAGAAGTCGCAGCACTGGAAGCAGCGCAGGAAAGCATGAAGCTGGGTGCTTAGCTCAGTTGGTAGAGCGGCGCCCTTACAAGGCGTAGGTCGGGAGTTCGAGCCTCTCAGCACCCACCACAGCTTCGGTTCCGGTACGTAGCGCACCCGCACGGAGCGGTAGTTCAGTTGGTTAGAATACCGGCCTGTCACGCCGGGGGTCGCGGGTTCGAGTCCCGTCCGCTCCGCCAAGGATATCTCGACAAGAAGGCGAACTCCGGTTCGCCTTTTTTGTTGGCCGCTGTTGTAATATCGGGCGTTCCATTTTTTGGCGCCCTCAACGTCTGGTCACGCATGCTCGACTTTTTCCGCAATCACAAACGCCTGATGATGTTCATGCTGCTCCTGGTCGTCCTGCCAGGGCTGGGCTTCGTCGGTATTCAAGGTTTCCGCGGCTTCTTCGATGAAAGCGCGAACGTCGCAAGCGTCAACGGGCACAAGATCACGCGTGCCGAGTACGACAACGCCGCGCGCCAGCAGCTCGACCAGGCCCGCCAGGTCCTCGGCGCCCAATTCGACGCGAGCATGTTCGACACGCCCCAGCACCGCAAGGACATCCTCGACGGTCTGATCCAGCAGCGCGTGCTCGTGGACGAAACGCAGCGCCTGCACCTCACCGCCTCGGACGACGCCGTGCGTCGCACGCTGCTCGCCGACCCGGTGATCTCGTCGCTCAAGAATCCCGACGGCTCGATCAATCTCGACCAGTACAAGCAACTGCTCGCCATGCAGGGCATGACGCCCGAGCAGTACGACGAGCGCGTGCGCTATAGCCTCGCCATGCAGCAGCTGCCGGCATCGATCATCAGCAGCGCGTTCACGCCGAAGGCGCTCGCGCAGCAGCTCACGGGCCTTTCGGAGCAGCAGCGCGAAGTGCAGGGCCTCGCGTTCCACGTGAGCGACTATGCGCCGAAGGTGCAGCCGACCGACGCGCAACTGCAGGCGTACTACGACGCGAACAAGAACGCTTTCGCCACGCCGGCCACGGCGCAGATCCAGTACCTCGTGCTCTCGGCGGCGACGGTTGCCGCCGGCGTGCAGCCGAGCGACGCCGATCTCAAGAAGTACTACGACGACAACATCGCGCACTATCGCACGCAGGAAGAAGTGCGTGCGAGCCACATCCTGATCACGGTGCCGAAGGACGCGAGCGCCGACGTGCGCAACGCCGCGAAGCAGAAGGCCGAATCGATCCTCGCCGAAGTGAAGGCGCATCCGGATCAGTTCGCGCAGATCGCGCAGAAGGAGTCGCAGGACCCGGGTTCGGCCTCGAAGGGCGGCGACCTCGGCTACTTCGGCCCCGGCATGATCGCGGGCGGCCAGGCGTTCGACGCCGCGGTCTTCAAGCTCAAGAAGGACGAGATCAGCGACGTGATCCAGTCGGACTTCGGCTATCACATCGTCAAGGTCACGGACCTGAAGCCCGCGGTCACGAAGCCGTTCGACGACGTGAAGGCGCAGATCACGAACGACGTGAAGGCGCAGCAAGCCGCGAAGCTGCTCGCCGACGCGAGCGATGGCTTCACGTCGGTGGTCTACGAGCAGGCCAAGAGCCTGCAGCCGGCCGCGGACAAGTACAAGCTGACGATCCAGACGGCCACGGTCACGCCGAAGCCGAATGCAGCGCTGCCGCCGGATAGCCCGCTGAACAACCAGAAGTTCCTCGCCGCCGTATTCGCGAGCGACTCGGTGAACCAGCACAACAACACCCAGGCGATCGACGTCGGCAACAACACGCTGATTTCGGCTCACGTGACGAACTACCAGCCGGCCGCTGTGCCCGCGTTCGCCGCGGTCAAGGATGCGGTGCGCCAGAAGGTGGTCGCGCAGCAGGCCGCCGACATGGCGCACAAGGATGGCGAGGCGAAGCTCGCGGAGTTGCAGAAGTCGAAGTCGACCGATGGCTTCTCGTCGGCGCTCAAGGTGTCGCGCAACGACGCCCAAGGGTTGCCGCCCAGCGCGCTGTCCGCCGTCTTCAAGGCCGATTCGCAGAAGCTGCCCGCTTACGTGGGCGTGGACCTCGGCAACGACGGCTATGCGATCTACCGCGTGAACAGCGTGACCAACGGTCCGGCCGCAGAAGGCCCGCGCCTGGCCGCCGCGCAGCAGCAGCTGGCCCAGGTGGACGGCCAGTCGCAGGTGCAGGCGTACCTCGACGCGCTGCGCGATCGCGCGAAGGTGAAGCTCTACGGCTCGCTCAGCTCGGCGAGCCAGTCGGGCGACGGCGACGGCGCTCAGTAAGCCCGACCCGCATCAGCCCGCCGGCGTCGAGAGCCGGCACAAAAAAGCCCCGCGAAACACTGCGGGGCTTTTGCGTTCTGGCGAGCGCGAAATCAGAGGCAGGCGCTGATGTCGCTGGTGGCGTCTCCACCGGCGCCGCCGCCGGAGCGGAAGCCGACCCACGTCTTCGCGCTGGCGCTCCACGCCGGGCGCACCGTTGCCGCTGCGCCGTTAGGCGGCTGCTGGCCAGGGACGTAGACGTCGACAGCCTGGCCGTTGGCGAGCACGGACTGCGAGATGACTTGCTGCTGCGACTTGTCGGACCATTTTTGTGCGATGCATTGCGCAACCGTTGCAGGCGGTTGCTGGCTCGTGCCGACGGACTGCGCTCCGCTCGGCATTGGCTGATTGGCGCAGGCAGCAAGTGCTGCCGTAACGACAATGAGAGGTAAATATCTCACGCTTCTTCCCTCCAGTCAGGGTCGGTCGGATTCAGACAGCGAAGCTTCGTGGGCTCGCGTGTCTGACGCAAACGGTGGCCAATGGCGCGACGCGGTTGCCCGCCGCCACGCTGGCTGAGAGGCTCGAGCGGCTTGAACGCGCCAAGGTTGGGGCCCTGGGAAAGGGCGCCCGGTGAGGGCGCCCGCACGTTTGCCCAGCTGCCGACTCAGCGCCGCACGCCGCTGCCGAGCAGCGGCTTGAGCGTTGGCCACACGTTGTCGAGCAGCAAAGGCTGTGCCTGCCGGGTGGGATGGATCTGGTCGGCCTGGAAGAGTTCGGGCTTGTCGGCGAGACCCGCGAGCAGAAAGGGCACGAGCGGCACGTTCAGTTCCTTTGCAAGCCGCTCGTAGACGGCGTGGAAGTCACGCGTATAGTCGACCCCGTAGTTGGGCGGCACGTACATGCCGACGAGCACGGGTTTCGCGCCGCCCTTGCGGATCTGCGCGACGATGGCGCGCAGATTGCTCTCGGTCGTCGTGAGCGGTACGCCGCGCAGTGCGTCGTTGGCGCCCAGTTCGACGATCACGATCGCGGGCTTGATGCGCTGCATGACGAGCGGCAGGCGCGTGAGTCCGCCGCTGGTCGTGTCCCCGCTGATGCTCGCATTCGCAACGTTATAATCGATCCGCTCGCTGGCGAGCCGCTGGCGTAGCAGGGCCACCCAGCCCGTATCGCGCGGCAGGCCGTATTCGGCGGAAAGGCTGTCGCCGAGCACGACGATGTTCGGTTTTGCCGCGGCCGGGGGGGGCGTCGCCGCGTTGGCCGTGGAGACGGGCGTGGCCGCGAGCGCGGTGCCGGTCGTGCCACAGAAGGCGCCGAACAAGACGGCAGCGGTCAAGGCGGCGGTAGCGGCATACGCGCTGAAGCGGGACCGGGCGCGGGAAAGGGTGGCGCGCCGCGCGGCGCGCGGCGGG
>NZ_JBFRCL010000063.1:0-51835 GCF_040965695.1 Paraburkholderia sp. BR10937 | reverse complement strand
CTTCTATCTCGTGTGCGGCGACCGCCTGATGGGCCTGCCGCGCACCACTCTCGTGGAGAAGCACTGATGTACGTCGCCGTCAAAGGAGGAGAGCGCGCGATCGAAGCGTCGTGGCGTCTGCTCGACGAGGCTCGCCGCGGCGATACGCGCGTGCCCGAACTGAGCGTCGCGCAGATCCGCGAACAGATGCGTCTGGCCGTGGCGCGTGTGATGGCCGAAGGTTCGGTCTACGACGAAGAGCTTGCCGCGCTCGCGATCAAGCAGGCCGCGGGCGATCTCGTCGAAGCGATCTTTCTGCTGCGCGCGTATCGCACCACGCTGCCGCGTTTTGGCTACACGCAGCCAGTCGAAACGGAAAACATGGTGGTGGAGCGCCGCATTTCCGCGACCTTCAAGGACGTGCCCGGCGGCCAGGTGCTCGGCGCGACCTACGATTACACGCAGCGCCTGCTCGACTTCGCGCTGCTCGCCGAAGGCGACGATGCCGCGAGCGCCGCGCCCCGGGCGCCGCGAGCAACCCCGCCCGAAGAAGCGATGCCGCGCGTGGTCTCCCTGCTCGACAAGGAAGGCCTGATCGAGCAGGAAACGCGCTCGCCGCAGGCGCGCGAGCCCGGCGACCTCTCGCGCGAGCCACTCGCGTTCCCTGCCGACCGCACCGTGCGCCTGCAAAATCTCGCACGCGGCGACGAGGGCTTCCTGCTCGCGATGGGCTATGCCACGCAGCGCGGCTACGCGCATTCGCACCCGTTCGCGGGCGAGATCCGCTTTGGTTCGGTATGCGTAGAAATGATGCTCGATGAACTCGATGAAGCCGTGGAGATCGGCGAGATCGACTTGACCGAGTGCCAGATGATCAACCAGTTCGCGGGCGCGAAAGACGTGCCGCCGCAATTCACGCAAGGCTACGGTCTCGCGTTCGGCCACGCGGAACGCAAGGCCATGGCGATGGCGCTGGTGGATCGCGCGCTGCGCGCCGAGGAGCTGGGCGAGACGGTCGCCTCGCCGACTCAGGACATCGAATTCATGCTCTCGCACAGCGACAACGTGGAAGCTTCGGGCTTCGTCCAACACCTGAAGCTGCCGCACTACGTGGACTTTCAGGCCGAGCTGGAACTCGTGCGCAAGCTGCGCGCGCAGCACGAAAGCGGCGCCGGCGCCGATGCCGATGCCGATGCCGATGCCGACGCGCAAAACAGGGAGGCCGCATGAACGCGCCCGATACCTTGCAAACCGCCGCAGCCGAAGTCGCGTCGCACGAAACGCAGGCCGTCTCGGGCTACAACTTCGCCTACCTCGACGAGCAGACCAAGCGCATGCTGCGCCGCGCGCTCCTCAAGGCCGTGGCCGTGCCGGGCTACCAGGTGCCGTTCGCCTCGCGCGAAATGCCGCTGCCGTATGGCTGGGGTACGGGCGGCATCCAGGTGACGGCGGCGATCATCGGCGCGAAGGACACGCTCAAGGTGATCGACCAGGGTTCGGACGACACCACGAACGCCGTGAACATCCGCCGCTTTTTCGCGCGCACCACGGGTGTGGCCACCACGCGCCGCACGAGCGAGGCGTCGATCGTCCAGACGCGGCACCGCATTCCCGAAACGCCGCTCACGGACAAGCAGATCCTCGTGTACCAGGTGCCGATGCCCGAGCCGCTGTTCCGGCTCGAGCCGCGCGTGGCCGAATGCAAGAAGCTGCATGCGCTGGCCGACTATGGCCTGATCAGCGTGAAGCTTTATGAGGACATCGTGCAGCACGGCAGCATCGCCACGACGTACGACTACCCGGTGACCGTGAACGGCCGTTATCTCACGTCGCCCTCGCCGATTCCGAAGTTCGACAACCCCAAGCTGCATATGAACGCCGCGCTGCAGCTGTTCGGCGCGGGCCGCGAACGCCGCATCTACGCGATTCCGCCGTACACGCCGGTGAAGAGCCTCGACTTCGACGACCATCCGTTCGAAGTGCAGCGTTGGGAGCATGCGTGCGCCTTGTGCGGCTCGCGCGAGAGCTTCCTCGACGAGATGATCGTCGATGACGCAGGCCAACGCATGTTCGTCTGCTCGGACAGCGACTACTGCCACGACCGACGCGAACAGATCGATGCGCACGCAACGAATGAAGCAGGAGAGAACGCATGACGCCGCTGCTAAGCGCAAGATCGCTCACGAAGCAGTACGGCGGCCGCAATGGCTGCCGCGACGTGAGCTTCGACCTGTATCCCGGCGAGGTGCTGTGCATCGTCGGCGAATCGGGCTCGGGCAAGACCACGCTGCTCAACACGCTCGCGCTGCGCACCGAGTCCGACTCGGGCGCGCTGCACTACACGAGCGCGAACGGCGAAACGCTCGACCTGCGCACACTTTCCGAGCCGCGCCGGCGTCTGCTCGCGCGCACCGAATGGGGCTTCGTGCAGCAGAATCCGCGCGACGGGCTGCGTGCGGGCGTCTCGGCCGGCGCCAATATCGGCGAGCCGCTGATGGCCGTGGGCGCGCGCCACTACGGGCAAATCCGCAGCACGGCGCAGCAGTGGATGCAGCGCGTGGAGCTGGACGCCATGCGCATCGACGAATTGCCCTCGGCGTTTTCGGGCGGCATGCAGCAGCGCCTGCAGATCGCGCGCAATCTCGTCACGGGCCCGCGCCTCGTCTTCATGGACGAGCCCACGGCGGGTCTCGACGTGTCCGTGCAGGCGCGCCTGCTCGACCTGCTGCGCACGCTCACGACCAACCTGCATCTTTCGGTGCTGATCGTCACGCACGACATCGGCGTGGCGCGGCTGCTCGCGCACCGTTTGATGGTGATGCAGGGCGGCACGGTGGTCGAATCGGGCCTGACCGACCAGGTGCTGGACGACCCGCAACACCCCTATACGCAGACGCTGGTGGCATCCGTGCTGCCGGTCTAGGATGAAAGACATGACTCTGAACTCATCAGCGGGCACGCGCGTGTTCCTCGAAAGACCGGCGCTCATGCTGCGCGCCGAAGACGTGCGCAAGACCTTCACGCTGCACGGCCAGGGCGGCATCGGCATCGAAGCGCTCGCGGGCGTTTCGCTCGACGTGGAGCGCGGCGAATGCATCGTGCTGGTCGGGCCCTCGGGCGCGGGCAAGAGCACCTTCCTGCGCTGCCTGTACGGCAACTATCTCGCCAGCGGCGGCTCGATTGCGATCCGCGACGAGGGCGCGCCGCTCGAGCATCTGGAGATCACGGGCGCGGCGCCTCACGACATCCTGCGCCTGCGCCGCAACGTGGTGGGCTACGTGAGCCAGTTTCTGCGCGTAATTCCGCGCGTGAGCACGCTCGACATCGTGGCCGCGCCGCTCGTTTCGCGTGGCATGGAGGAAGACGAGGCACGCGGGCGCGCGCAAACGCTGCTGGCACGCCTGAACGTGCCGCAGCGCCTCTGGCCGCTCGCGCCCGCCACGTTTTCGGGCGGCGAGCAGCAGCGCGTGAACATCGCGCGGGGCCTGATCGCGCAGCACCGCGTGCTGTTGCTGGACGAACCGACGGCCTCGCTCGACGCGGAAAACCGCGAAGTCGTCGCGAGCCTGATTGACGAAGCGCGCGAGCGCGGCGCGGCGATCGTCGGCGTATTCCACGACGAGGACACGCGCCAGCGCGTCGCCACCCGCGTACTCGAACTCAGCGCGCCGCGCGCGCAAGCGCCGCTCAGCGCCGCAGCCTGAAACCCGCCTGAACGGCGCAAACCGATATCTGATACGGAGCCTGACGATGTTGATCAAGAACGCTCGCATCGTGACGCGAGACGAAGTTTTCACCGGCACGCTAAGCGTGGCGGACGGCAAGATCCGCGACATCTCGCGCGGCTCGACCGCCGCGCCCGAAGCCGAAGACTGGGAAGGCGACTTCCTGCTGCCCGGTCTCGTCGAACTGCACACCGACAACCTGGAAAAGCACCTCGCGCCGCGCCCCGGCGTGCACTGGAACACCGACGCCGCATTCGTCATTCACGACGCGCAGATCGCCGCCGCCGGCATCACCACGGTATTCGACGCGCTGGCCATCGGCACGCGCCTCGCCGTGGGCGTGCGCGGCCGCGACGTGCAGCTCGCGAGCGCCAAGGCGCTCACGCGCTTTTCCGAGCGCAACCTGCTGCGCGCCGAACACTTCCTGCACTTGCGCTGCGAAATCGCCACCGAAGACGTGATCGAGCTGTTCGACACCTTGAGCGACCACCCGCTGCTGCGCCTCGCCTCGGTGATGGACCACACGCCGGGCCAGCGCCAGTGGCACGACCGCGAGCAATGGCGCAAATTTCAGGAGCGCCACGGCAAGTGGACCGACGAGCAGACCAACACGATGCTCGCCGAAATGGCCACGGAGCAGGAACGCTACGCCGACGCGCACCGCCTCGAAATCGTGCAGCGCTGCCGCACGCGCAACATCCCGCTCGCGAGCCACGACGACACACTCGTGGAGCACGTCGAGCAGGCCGCCGCCGAAGGCATCGTGCTCGCCGAATTCCCGACCACGCGCGTGGCCGCCGAGGAAGCGAAAAAGCGCGGCATCGCGACGATCATGGGCGCGCCGAACGTCGTGCGCGGGGGCTCGCACTCGGGCAACGTCTCGGCGCTGGAACTTGCGCAGGCCGGTTTGCTCGACATCCTCTCGTCCGATTACGTGCCGTCGAGCCTCCTGACCGCCGCGTTCGACCTCGTGACCAAGGCCGACTGGACGCTGCCGCGCGCGCTCGCCACGGTCTCGTGGGAACCCGCCAGCAAATCGGGCCTGCACGACCGCGGCGCGATCGAGCCGGGCCTGCGCGCGGACTTCGTGCGGGTGACGATGCTCGATTCGCTGCCCGTGCCGCGCGCGACGTGGCGCGCGGGCGTGCGCGTGGTCTGACGTCGTCCATACGGTGCAGCCGATGTGTCTGACGCACCGCAACAATAAATGGCGCGCCGCCCGGCCCCATTTGGGCAGAAGGCCAACGGCGCGCCGTCAATTCGATTTCAATTTGCCTTCATACCGCTGACGAAGCCGCGAGCGCGCGGCATCGCATTCTTCCGACTGTTGCGGCAGAGCATCGCGCAGCGCATCCCAAGCCCCCGCAACGGCCTGTCCCCATTGGCCTGCACGCCTTGCCCGACAAGGCTTCGCGTTAAATCGTACAAGCGCACGGGCGTACACTTACCGGCACCCTTTCCCGCTATCCGGTATTACACTAGCGACGCAGCAATTTTGACCTGGTAAGCTTGCGCGCGCTTCGCTGGCCGCAGGCTGGCGGGTCCAACGATAATCCGGCGCGAGCCGCGCCGGGAAATGCGCCATGGCGGCACGACCGCACGCGGCGCGCCCTGAACCATCTCGAGGAGTACCCATAGTGAAGAAACTGCTTGCCACCCTCACGGTTGCCGTGCTCGCCGTCTCGGCCGGCGTCGCCCATGCGAAGGACTGGTCCACCGTGCGTTTCGGCGTTGACGCCAGCTACGCACCGTTCGAATCCAAAGCACCCGATGGCAAGCTGGTCGGCTTCGACATCGACCTCGGCAACGAAATCTGCAAGCGCCTGAACGCCAAGTGCGTGTGGGTCGAGCAAGACTTCGACGGCATGATCCCGGGCCTGAAGGCCAAGAAGTTCGACGGCGTGCTCTCGTCGATGACGATCACCCCGCAGCGCGAACAGCAGATCGCCTTCTCGGCGAAGCTGTTCAACACGCCGACGCGCCTCGTCGCGAAGAAGGGCTCGAGCCTCGCCCCGACGGCTGACTCGCTCAAGGGCAAGTCGGTTGGCGTCGAGCAAGGCACGATCCAGGAAACCTACGCGAAGGAAAACTGGGCGCCGAAGGGCGTGAACGTCGTTCCTTACCAGAACCAGGACCAGGTCTACGCCGACCTGATCTCGGGCCGTCTGGACGCCGCGCTGCAGGATGAAGTGCAAGCGGATCTGGGCTTCCTGAAGACGCCGCGCGGCGCTGGCTTCCAGTTCGCCGGCAAGGAAATCCCGACGGGCGCCGCCGCCATCGGCCTGCGCAAGGAAGACGCCGACCTGAAGGGCAAGATCGACAAGGCCATCGCCGACATGATCAAGGACGGCACGTACAAGAAGATCGAAGCCAGGTACTTCGACTTCGACGTGTACGGCGGCTAAGCACCGCATCGCGCCGGCGCTGCATTACGGCGCACGAAGCCCGGGCTTTCCGCCCGGGCTTTTTCTTTTCCGGATTTTTATTTCGGATTCCGTATTTTCAGATGATGCCGCAGGCGCGCGCGGGCGCGCCGGTTCCGGCGGCGCGTCGAATCGGCTAAGATCGGTCTACGGTCCCCTGCACGTGCTCACGGGGGCCATCGTTCACCCCAACACCTTTTGCGGGCCGCCGCGCCCCGCGCATCCATCATGCAAACCCGAAACCACCCGTTGATCGCGCCCGCCCTCGGTACCGCGCGGGAACTTGCCAGTTTCCACTACGGCAAGGCCGGCGGTCCCAAGGTCTACATCCAGTCCTCGCTGCACGCCGACGAATTGCCGGGCATGCTCGTCTCGTGGGCGCTGCGCCGCAAGCTCGCGGACCTGGAAGCTGCGGGCCGCCTGCGCGGCGAGATCGTGATCGTGCCGGTACCCAACCCCGTGGGCCTGAATCAGCACTGGCTCGGGCATATGATCGGCCGCTTCGAATCGAACACGGCGCAGAACTTCAACCGCAATTTCCACGAGCTCACTGCGCTCGTGCTGCCCAGCATCGAGGCGCGTCTCGGGCCCGACGAAGCCGCGAACCGCACCGCGATCCGCGCCGCCATGGGCGAAGCATTGGCCGCGCAGAAGCCGAAAACCGAACTCGATTCGATGCGCCTCGCGCTCCAGTGCCTTTCGTACGACGCCGACATCGTGCTGGACCTGCATTGCGACTGGGAAGCCGCCATGCACATCTACACGAACCCCGAACTGTGGCCCGAAGTCGAGCCGCTCGCGCGCTATCTCGACGCCAAGGCGTCGCTCCTCGCGCTCAACTCGATCGGCAATCCGTTCGACGAGATTCACAGCTTCTGCTGGTCGGAGCTGCGCGAGCACTTCGGCACGCGCTTCCCCATTCCGTACGGCTCGATTTCGGTGACGGTCGAACTGCGCGGCCAGCGCGACGTCTCGCACGAGCTCGCCGAGCACGACGCCCAGGCCATCGTCGACTATCTGATCGCGCGCGGCATCGTCGAAGGCACGGCCGCGCCGCTGCCGCCGCTCGCCCATGCGGCCACGCCGCTCGCGGGCACGGAGCCGATCGTGGCGCCTGCCAGCGGCGTGCTCGTGTTTCGCGTGGATTGCGGCACGTGGGTGGAACGCGGCGCGGCCATTGCCGATGTCATCGACCCGCTCGCCGACACCGTGACGACGCTGCACGCGGGCGTGAGCGGCGTGATGTATGCACGCCATAGCGCGCGCTTCGCCACGGCCGGCATGGAAGTCGCACGCATTGCCGGCGAAAAGCCCATTCGCAGCGGCTCGCTTCTTTCGCTGTAACGGCAACGCCTTACCGTAAAAAGGCTCGCATCATGGATGCGGGCCTTTTTTATGAGCATTTCCCGCCATTTCAACTACTTCGGGTAACTAATTTTTAACCTCCATGAATCGACGGCAATCAACCATGTAAAGCGCGCATTGATCGGCCTTTAATGCGCCCTTGAGATAAATCAAACTCAGCCTGAAGCCAGATTCAAAAGATCGATTAACCCGGCAGATAAAAGAAAGCTTAGAAAAAAATTTTATAAGGCCGATTGCCGCAGTCCAGCCTTTCAAATTGACAGGAAAATCGCCCGCAAAGTCAATAACGGCGGGGTTCGGGCGCCGTTCACCCCGGCTGCAACCCGTGTGTCGCATTCGCACAACAGAATGGCGACATTTTCCCTACAAAGTCTTACTGTCACATTCCTTTCGTTATCGACCCTTAAATTGCAGCCCGTCACATTGACCGGCCCATAAGAGGCCGGAGTAGTCATCTCGTCCTTTACCCGGAGAAACAGTTGAAAAAGAAAATTCTGACCACCGCTATTCTGACCTCGATCGCAGGCGTTGCCCACGCGCAAAGCAGCGTGACGCTGTACGGCGTGATCGACGCGGGTGTGAACTACATCAGCAACGTGAAGAACTCGAACGGTACGAACGGCAGCTCGCACCAGTTCTCGTACGGTGACGGCGTGGCGCAGGGCAGCCGTTGGGGCCTGCGCGGCACGGAAGACCTGGGCGGCGGCCTGAAGGCGATCTTCGTGCTCGAAAACGGCTTCAACAGCGGTAACGGCACGGCAGGCCAGGGCGGCGCGATGTTCGGCCGTCAAGCATTCGTTGGTCTGACGCAGTCGAACATCGGTTCGCTGACGTTCGGCCGTCAATACTCGCTCAACACGGACATTCTCGGCTCGCAGTACTCGACCGGTGGCAACACGGTTTCGGGTAACTGGGCCTACCACTTCAACGACATCGACCAGCTGACGTCGAGCCGCATCAACAACGCGGTCAAGTTCCAGAGCGTGAACTTCTCGGGCTTCACGTTCGGCGCGTTGTACGGCTTCTCGAACTCGACCTCTTTCGCCGGCGCACCGGCAACGGGCACGACGGCCAGCCCGATCGCCGGCTCGTCGCGCGCGTACAGCTTCGGCGCGAACTACGGCTACGGCCCGTTCAGCATCGGCGCTGCTTACTTCAACCAGACGTACCCGGGCCAGACCACGCCGTCGACCACGACCACGATCGCCAACGTGCCGCAGGGCACGCTGCGCGACCTGCGCTCGTTCGGTGTTGGTGGCCGTTACGTCGTCGGCCCGGCAACGCTGTGGGCCCTGTGGACCAACACGCTGCTCTCGCCGATCGCTGGCTCGTCGACGCTCTACAACGCGTACGAAGCAGGCGGCAAGTACGCCTTCACGCCGGCTCTGTCGGCTGCGCTCGGCTACACGTACTCGCGCACCTCGGGCAGCCAGACGGCTCACTGGAACCAGGTCAACGCATCGCTTGACTACGCGCTCAGCAAGCGCACCGACGTCTACGGCCTCGTGTCGTACCAGGACGCATCGGGCACGCTCGCGAACGGCCAGAAGGTTCAGGCGCAGATCGGCGACTCGGGCTCGAACATTTTCCAGCCGTCGGGCACGGGTTCGCAGGATCAAGTCGCGGTTCGCGTCGGTATCCGCCACAAGTTCTAAGCAGCGTCACATACGCAACAGCGGCAGCCGGCGACTCATAGCGCCGGCTCTGCTCGGCGCGCCGCAGCTCACGCTGCGCGCCGCGCCTTACCGGACGGGGCATCCCTTGGGATGCCCCGCTTTTTTTGGTTCATCGCAGTCGATGCGCGGCGCCCTTCGTCACGCCTTCTTGACGAATTCCGATTTGAGGCTCATGGCGCCGAAGCCGTCGATCTTGCAATCGATATCGTGGTCGCTGTCCACCAGCCGGATGTTCTTCACTTTGGTGCCCATCTTGATCACGCCACCCGAACCCTTGAGTTTCAGGTCCTTGATGACCGTGACGGTATCCCCGTCCTGCAGGACATTGCCGGCCGAATCGCGATAGACCTTGCCCGCTGTTTCGGCGGGCGAGGTGGCTTGCGCCGACCATTCATGAGCACACTCCGGGCAGATGTAGACGCCCCCATCTTCGTAGGTGAACTCGGAATTGCATTTCGGACAGCGTGGCAATGCGCTCATGGAGAATCCCTGGTGCCGACGGGGGCATTAAAAGCGTGCAAGTATAGCGGCTCCGGCAGGCGGCCCAACCCGCCATGCGTCCGGCCTGCGACGTTATGTCCGCCGCGACCCCGCCCTGGCCCCGCTTCTGGTACGCTGCGCTCTCTCACCTCGCAGCTATCGAACCGATGGAACTCCCTTTCAACGAAGCCGCCGTCTCGGTCACGCGCAACGCGCTCTCCGCAGCCGGCCAGGTCTTCCCCATGCGCGACATCGAGGACGTGCGTATCGTCATCGGGCGGCGCAGCCGCGTCGTGCCGATCGCGATTAGCCTGGTCGGCGCCGCCGGCGCTGTCGTGGGCGGCGTGCTCGGCTCGGCGACCGGTCTCGCGTGCGGCGTGATGGTGATCGTGGTGGGCTGGCTAGCGTGGCTCTGGCAGGAAGCCGTCCACCGGCTCTACGTCGTGACGGGCGGAGAATCGCGCGAAGCGGTCACGAGCCTCGACCCGGCATTCCTCGAACGCGTGCAGGAAGCCGTGCGCACCGCCAAGGCCGCGCAAACGGCGCAGGCCGAGGGCGGCACGACGCGGCCCGCAGCACCCTGATCCCGCCGGAAGCACCGCTGGAAGCACTGCGGGCGCTTGCCCCTCACTCCATCTCGATCGACTTCACGTGCCAGATATCGCGGGCGTATTCCGCGATCGCACGGTCCGACGAGAATTTCCCCATCCCCGCCACGTTTTCGATCGCGCTCGCGGTCCATGCCGGCACGTCCATGAAGCGCTGGTCGGCCGCGTCCTGGGCCTCCATGAAGGCCGAATAGTCGGCCAGCACGAGGTAGTGGTCGCCCCAGTCCACGAGCGTATGAAAGATGTCCGTGTAGCGTGCCGAATCGTGCGGTGAGAAGAAGCCCGTGCGCATCTGGTCGAGCGCGCGGCGCAGCTCGGCGTTTTCCTCGTAGACCTGGCGCGGCCGGTAGCCCGCGCAACGCAGCTGGTCGACCTGGTCTGACGTGTGGCCGAAGATGAAGATGTTGTCCTGCCCCACGGCCTCGCCGATCTCGATGTTCGCGCCGTCCAGCGTGCCCATGGTGAGCGCTCCGTTGAGCGCGAGCTTCATGTTACCGGTGCCCGACGCTTCGGTGCCCGCGGTCGAGATCTGCTCGGACAGGTCCGCCGCGGGAATCAGCACCTCGGCCACGCTCACGCCGTAGTTCGGCACGAACACCACCTTGAGCCGATCGCCCACCACGGGATCGCTGTTGATCTTCGCGGCCACGTCGTTGATGAGGTGGATGATCATCTTCGCCATGCGGTACGCCGACGCGGCCTTGCCCGCGAACAGCACGACACGTGGCACCCAATCGCGCTCGGGCGCTTCGAGAATGCGGTTGTAGCGCGTGATCACGTGCAGCACGTTGAGCAGCTGGCGCTTGTACTCGTGGATTCGCTTGACCTGCATGTCGAACAGCGCGTCGGGATTGAAGACGATGCCCGTGCGCTGCAGGGCGCGATGTGCGAGACGCACCTTGTTGCTGCGCTTGGCCGCGCGGAACGCGGCTTCGAACGAAGCGTCGCCGCGCAGCTTGCGCAGCGCGCCCAGTTCGAAGAGATCGCTGCGCCAGCGCGGCCCGATCGCTTCGTCCACGAGGTGCGCGAGCGGCTGGCTAGCCTGCGCGAGCCAGCGGCGCGGCGTGATGCCGTTGGTCACGTTGGTGAAGCGGTCGGGAAAGAGGCGCGCGAAGTCGGCGAAGATATCGCGCGTCATCAGTTGCGAGTGCAACTTCGAGACACCGTTCACCTTGTGGCTCGCCACGATCGCGAGATAAGCCATGCGTACGCGGCGCTGGCCGTATTCGTCCACGAGCGAGATGCGGCGGATCAGGTCGAGGTCATGCGCGCCGCGGTCGCTCGCTTCGCGCAGAAATGCCGCGTTGATGTCGAAGATGATTTCGAGGTGGCGCGGCAGGAGGCGCGCCAGTAGTTCGATGTCCCAGGTTTCCAGCGCTTCAGGCATCAGCGTGTGGTTGGTGTACGAGAACACGCGGCGCACGTGGCCCATCGCCTCGTCCCAAGGCAGATGATGCACGTCCACGAGCAGGCGGATCAGCTCGGGAATCGCCAGCACCGGGTGCGTATCGTTCAGGTGCACCGCGACCTTTTCGGAGAAGCGCCCGAACGTGCTGTGCGTGCGCAGGTAGCGGCGAATCAGGTCCTGCATCGTCGCGGAAACGAAGAAGTATTCCTGGCGCAGACGCAGTTCGCGCCCGGCCATCGTCGAGTCGTCGGGATAAAGCAGCCGCGAGACGTTCTCGGAGATGTTGCGCGCTTCCACCGCGCGCTGATAGTCGCCCTGGTTGAACGCCGAGAGATCGAGCTCTTCGTCCGCGCGCGCGGACCACAGCCGCAGCGTGTTGGTCGCGCTGGTGGCGAAGCCGGGAATCACCGTGTCGTAGGCCATGGCGTTCACGTGCTGCGTGTCGACCCATTCCACATTGCCGTTGCGCTGCATGGTGCGCCCGCCAAAGTGCACGGGATACTGCACCTCGGGCCGCGGGAATTCCCACGGATTGCCATAGCGCAGCCAGTAATCGGGCGCCTCGACCTGTTCGCCGTTCACGATCTGCTGACGGAACATGCCGTAGTCGTAGCGAATGCCATAGCCGAAGCCCGGAATGCCGAGCGTCGCCATCGAATCGAGAAAGCACGCCGCGAGCCGGCCGAGGCCGCCATTGCCGAGCGCCGCGTCGGGCTCGTAGTCGAGCACCGTGTCCATGTCGACGCCCACGCTCGCCAGCGCCTCTTTCATCTGGTCGTGGATGCCGAGCGCGATCAGCGCGTTCGAGAACGTGCGGCCGATGAGAAATTCCATCGACAGGTAATAGACGCGTTTGACGTCCTGGTCGTACTGGCGGCGCGTGGTGATCATCCAGCGCTCGACGAGCCGGTCGCGCACGGCGAGCGCCGCGGCGTGCAGCCAGTCCTGCGGACGGGCCGTCACGGCATCCTTGCCGACACCGTACATCAGGCGATTGGAGAGGGAACGGCGCAGCGCTTCGACGCTGCTTTGCAACTGATCGAACTCGAGACCGATGGCTGTCATCGATTGACTCCTGTCGAGTGCACCTGGTGCAGAGCGCCTGGTGCAGTCCCACGCATAGCGCTGGAAATGGCGGCGCGCCCATAAAGGTGCAGGGCGCGCGGTTGTTCCGGGCCTGCGCCGCGCGCGGCGGTACGGAACCATGACGCATCGGCGCCACGGCGCAAATGGCCGGCACCGCTCGCCAGCGAGCGCAGATCAATTTGCAGAGTAGTGCATTTTCAAATGGCGTGCGGCGGCGCGCCATGCGGCCGCGGAGCGTGTCCGCCAGCCACGCGGAACCCGCCGGCCGCCTCGATCCCTTGCCATGCGGACGGTTGCGCGCGCGCAGCGCGGCGCCATACCTGCGCGTGACGGGCTTGGCGGTTAGTTGCGATATGCCTGCGCGATGGCGGTCGCGCGCCACCCACTGCCTTACAGTCGCCCCACGCTCTGGAGCGTCTCCTGCAGAACCCGGCGGGCTCTGTAACAATCGCAAAATTCGTCCGCTCGGCCCGCGCCGCAGCCTTCATCGTCCATCCGCCCGAGACTGTCTTGTCCGAAACCTTTTCCGCGGCGCGCGAAACCCGCAATACCCTCAATACCGAGCCGCCCGACGCGCCCATGTCCGCGAAGAACCGCCGCGCCATGGGCGCGGTGATGCTCGCCGTCGCGCTCGCCACGCTCGACACCGCCATCGCCAACACCGCGCTGCCCGCCATCGCCACCGACCTGCATGCGGCCCCCGCCGCCTCGGTGTGGATCATCAACGCGTACCAGCTCGCGATGGTCGCCACCCTGCTGCCGCTCGCCGCGCTCGGCGACATCATCGGCCACCGGCGCATCTATATCAGCGGCCTCGCGATCTTCACGGTCGCTTCGCTCGCCTGCGCGCTCGCGCCCACGCTGACCGCGCTCGCCGGGGCGCGCGTGCTGCAGGGGCTCGGCGCGAGCGCCATCATGAGCGTGAACACCGCGCTGATCCGCTTTCTCTACCCGCCGCACCGGCTCGGGCGCGGGCTCGGCATGAACGCGCTGATCGTGGGCGTTTCGTTCGCCGTGGGGCCGACCATGGCCTCGCTGATCCTCTCCGCGGGCACCTGGCCGTGGCTCTTCGCGATCAACGTGCCGCTCGGCGTGCTCGCGCTCGTGTTCGCGCTGCCCGCGCTGCCGCAGACGGCGCGCGGCAAGCACGCCTTCGATCCCGTCGCGGCGGTGCTCAACGTGATCACGTTCGCGGCGCTGATCTTCGCGCTCGGCGAGGCTGCGCAGCGCGCGCCCGGCATGGAAGTGGGCATTGCGGCCGTCGTCGCGCTGGTATTCGGCGCGTTGCTGATCCGGCGCGAGGCCGGGCATCCCGCGCCCATGCTGCCCGTGGATCTGTTCCGCCGGCCGGTTTTCGCGCTTTCGTCGGTCACCGCGATCTGCTCGTTCGCGGCGCAGGGCCTCGCATTCGTCTCGCTGCCGTTCTATTTCGAAACCGTGCTGATGCGCAGCCAGGTGGAGACCGGCTTCCTGATGACGCCCTGGCCCGTGGTCGTGGCCGCCGCCGCGCCGATTGCGGGACGCCTCTCCGACCGCTACCCGCCGGGCCTGCTCGGCGCGATCGGGCTCGCCATTCTCTCGGCGGGCATGGCGTCGCTGGCGCTGCTGCCCGCGCACCCCTCGGTGACGGACATCGTCGTGCGTATGGCGATCTGCGGCGCGGGCTTCGGCTTTTTCCAGTCGCCCAACCTGCGGGCGATCATGGCGAGCGCGCCGCCCGAGCGCAGCGGCGGCGCGAGCGGCACCATCGCGGTCTCGCGTCTGCTCGGGCAGACCACGGGCGCGGCATTGGTGGCGCTGTGTTTTGGGATCGTGGGCCGGCACGGCCCGACGCTCGCCCTGGGCCTTGGCTGCGCCTTTGCGGGCGCGGCGGCCATCGCGAGCGGGCTGCGGCTGTTCGCGCCGTCGCACCGGGCGGTGCAGCGCGGGTGATGCGGGTGGTGCGGGCGGCTGA
Source organism: Paraburkholderia sp. BR10937 (assembly GCF_040965695.1). Lineage (NCBI taxonomy): Bacteria > Pseudomonadati > Pseudomonadota > Betaproteobacteria > Burkholderiales > Burkholderiaceae > Paraburkholderia > Paraburkholderia sp. BR10937. The sequence continues at coordinate 37,131 of NZ_JBFRCL010000063.1, read as the reverse complement.
GGTCTGAGGCAAAGGCGCGCAGGAAACGCATGCCTTCGCCAGCCCGTCGACCGGCTTATCGCGCGAAGTAACCCTTCACCGCCGCCACGAACGTGTCGATATCGGCGGCCGTCACGTCGAGGTGCGTGACGAAGCGCGACGCGTACAGCATCTGCGTGAGGATGCCGCGCTCCTTGAGATACGCCTCCAGCGGCGCGCAGTGTTCCTGCGGGAACTGCACGAACACCATGTTCGTGGCCTGCGACATCACCTTCACCTGATCGATCTGCGCGAGACCGGCGGCGAGACGCGCGGCGTTCGCATGGTCGTCGGCGAGACGCGCGACATTGTGATCGAGCGCGTAAAGGCACGCGGCCGCGAGCACGCCCGACTGGCGCATACCGCCGCCCAGCACCTTGCGCCAGCGATGCGCAGCGTCGATGAGCGCGCGGCTGCCTACCAGCACCGACCCCACCGGCGTGCCCAACCCCTTCGAAAAGCAGATCGACACCGAGTCGAAGCCCGCCGTGAGCGCCTCGAGCGGCTGGCCCGAAGCGACCGCCGCGTTGTACACGCGCGCACCGTCGAGGTGCGTGGCGAGCCCGCGCTCATGCGCGAGCTGCGTGGCCTTCGCGACGTAATCCGCCGGCAGCACCTTGCCGCCGATGGTGTTTTCGAGCGCGAGCAGACGCGTGCGCGCGAAGTGGTCGTCGATCGGCTTGATCGCCGCGGCGATGCGCTCGAGCGGGATCGAGCCGTCTTCGGCGTTGTCGAGCGGCTGCGGCTGGATGCTGCCCAGCACGGCCGCGCCGCCGCCCTCGTACTTATAGGTGTGGGCCGCCTGGCCGACGATGTACTCGTCGCCGCGCGCGCAATGCGCCATCAGCGCGGCGAGGTTGCTCTGCGTGCCGCTCGGGAAGAAGAGTCCCGCCTCCTTGCCCGCCTCTTGCGCCATGCGCGCCTGCAAGCGCAGCACGGTCGGATCGTCGCCCCATACGTCGTCGCCGGTTTCGGCGCGGGTCATGGCGGCGAGCATGGCTTGGCTCGGACGGGTGACGGTGTCGCTGCGCAGGTCGATCATTGCGATGAAATCCTCGTGGTTAAAGCACGCGCGGGACGCACTGGCGCGCGCCTGGTCGGGCGCGCGTCGCGCGGCGTGGGAACCATCGAGTGTATTTTCAAACGGCGGCCCAGCGCAATGCCGGGCCGGGCGCAGGGCGCGCTTTCGCCGTGGCTAGTGCGCGAGCAGCGGCAGCGGATCGACGGGCTTGCCGTCGCTACGGACTTCGAACTGAACGCCGCCGGCGCCCATTTCCGCGATCGGCTGGCCTTGCGAGACGGCGTCGTCTTCCTTCACGAGCAGCTTGCCGTTGCGGCCGTAAGCCGTCACGACCTGGTCGTTGTGCTTGATGATCACGAGCGGCCCGTAGGCCTCGATCCCCGTGCCCGCATAGACCACGCGGCCGGCGGCGGCGGCCTTGACCTCCTCGCCGGGCATGCCGCCGATCACGATGCCGGTGGACTTGCCGGGCACGAAGCGCTGCAGGATCGGCCCGCGCGCAGGCCACGCGAGCGCGATGCTGGGCGCGACAGGCGCCGGCATGGCGACGCCGGCGGCGGCGGGCGCGCCGCCAGGCATCTGCGCCTGCGGCGCAGCCGCTGCGTAGTTGGGCGGCGGCGCGACGCGCAGCACCTGGCCCGGCAGCAGCTGGGCGTTGGCGGAAGGCAGCTGGTTCCAGCTCGCGATGTCCTGGGGACGCTGGCCGAAGGCCCCGGCCACGCGCGAGAGCGTGTCGCCCGGATTGACGCGGTAGTAGCCCGCTGGCACGCCGCTCGTGGACATGGGGGGCGCGCTTTGGGATTCCCATGGCGCGAAGGTGCTGCTACAGGCGCTGCAGACGAGCGTGAGGGCGGCCAGCGCCGCATACGCGCCCGGGTTTCGCCGTTGTCGATTCATCTTGCTGTTCCTCGCTTGGTCCTCGCGTATGACGAAAAAATACGCATGTGGAGTGCGCGGCGGGCCGCAGGCGTTCACTTGCGCGCCACCTTCCGCGCGAATGAAGACGGAATAAGCCGGAAATGGCGAACGTCCCCCATTATATCGTTCATGCTCCAGCCGCCTTTTTTCGCCGGCATGCTCGCCCGGCCTGCGTTTGCGCGGGTCAACGCCTATACTGGTTCACGCGTCACCCGATAATCAGATGAAAGGCCTCTCGCTGCAGTCCCATGGCCCTGAGGGATCCGAGAATGAACAAAGCCACCTTTCTTTCGCTGCAACTCAACGTCGAAGATGTCACGTCGTCGCCGGGCCTCGTCGAATTGTTGAACAACCATCTCATCTTTGCGGCCGATGTGGCCGAAGCCGCCGACGAACTGGTCCAGCACGCCAGCATCGCACGGCTTTCCGGCGCCACCGAGGCGTCCGTGGAAATTCCCGCCATAGTCATCGAGCGCCTGCGCGATGCGCTCGACACGCTGAGCGGCTATGACGAAACCTGGCTTTTCGCGCTCGAGCCCGGGCGTGCGCTCTTCGACGACATCGCACGCCGGCCTCGCCTGCTTCATTAGTACGCGAACCCGGAGCGGACGGCGCCCTACCCGCATCGCCCGCCCCATTTGCCTGCGCGCCGGCGCCCGTATGCCACGCTGCCGCGCGCGGAGCGCCTTGTTTTTGGCGCGCCAAACTGGGGGAACCGCCGTGAAATCCATTCTGAACCGCCGTAACGCCGCGCTCTCTGGCGCACCATCACGAATCCTGGCCGTCGCCCATGATGCCGCCACGCAGCGCGCCGTCGCAAGCGAAGCCGCGAGCCGCGTCCCGCAGTCCGCGGCCGAGCCTACCATGACGCCGCCCGAGGCCCCCGTCGAGATCGAATCTCGCGCGGAGCCGGCCGCTGGCGCAGCGGTGCAGCCCGAAGGCGCCGGCGGGCCTCGGCCGGTCTCCACGCTCCATCCGGTGCCGGTCATGCCCGCGCACCTGAACGGCCGCCCGGTGCAGATCGCCGACGGCGCCGCATTCGAAGCCCTCCACGCTGCCGACGAGTTGATGACGTTCCGCGTCTTCCGCTGCTTCGCCTATACGGTTAGCCTCTTCTTCCATCCGCCCACGCTCGGCTACTTCGTCGCACTCCATCAGGAAAGCGTACTGTGGCGCGCGCTGAAAGCCAACGACCTCGACGCGGCCGGCTCGGCGTTTCACCTGATGCAGGAGCAAGCCACGCGCCTCGCCGACGGCGAAACGCGCCGCGTGCAACTCGTCGCGCAAAACGCGGAGCTCACGCGGCAGATCGAGGAGTCGGAAGCCCAGGCCGAACGCCTGCGCGTGGACCTGCAGCGCCATGCGGAACAGGAACAGACGGTGACGGGCCGCCAGCACCAGATACGAAAGGACGTCGCTCAGCTGGAGGCGCAGCGCATCGCCGCGCAGGCCCAGTTGAACAAGGCGCACCGGGCGCTGCATCAGCTCAAGGTCGCGACGAGCGAGGGCGTGCCCCATCTGCATGCGCGGTGATCACGCGAGCGGGCCCAGTTGCCGCGCGAATCGCCGGGCGGCTTCGAGGCCGAAGCGGCTCGGCACCAGCTTCACGTCGCGCTCATGCTCCACGTCGAGGCCCATGCGCCATGCCGCGATGCGCTTGCCGTAGCAAATCAGCGTATCGAGCGACTGCATGACGAAAACGATGGCGGGCAGCACCTGCTGGTACAGCGCTTGTGCGCGCTCGAGATCGCCTGCGCAATACGCGGCGTACACCTGCTGCTGCCAGTCGAAGCAATCGGGCGCGACGATCATGCCGGCGCAGCCCGCGCGCAGGTTGTCGAGCAATTCCAGGCCGCCGCGGCCGTTGAGCACGGGCATCAGGTCGCCGATCTGCGCGATCGTTTCGGCGATCGTGACCGCCGGGCCTTCGCCCTTGAGCACGCGGAAGTTCGGGCATTGCGCGGCGAGCGCGCGCAAACTGCCCGGCGCGAGCCCGACGCCCAGATACTCCGGCGCGCTCTGGATGCCGACCGTCACGTCGAGCCCCGCCATCACGCCAGCGAAGAAGTCGAAGTAGAACGATTCGGGTTGCGCAGGCTCGCCTTGAGCGCGCGCGGGCGGCTGGAGGATCAGCCATGCCGCGCCGCGCCCGATCGCGCGTTGCGCGAATTCGCGCTGCGCCTGCACCGTGGGGCCGCTCACCGTGACGGCAAGCGGCAGCGCGCCGCCGCTGTCCTCCTGGGCCCAGTCGATCACCTGCTCGCGTTCGGCGCGCGAAAGCTTGTTGACCTCGGTCGCAAGCCCGAGCACTGCGATGCCCGGCGCGCCGCCGCGCACGGCCGCTTCGACCTGGCGCCGCATGGCGGCGCGGTCGAGGCGGTTATTGCGATCGAAGAACGCATAGAGGATCGGATAGATGCCAGCGACGGCACCGGCGGCTTTGGCTGGCGCGCTCATCGCGTGCTCCGGCGCGCTCAGTGGGAGTCGCGCGGCACGGCCGCGCCGCTCGCGCCGACAAGAAAGTCCAGATCGGCGCCCTTGTCGGCCTGCAGCACGTGCTCGACGTAAAGCCGGTAATAGCCGCGCTCGGGCAGTTCGGGCGCCGTCCACTCGGTCTTGCGGCGCGCGAGTTCCGCGTCTGAGACTTCCAGATGCAGGCGCCGCGCCGCGACGTCCAACTCGATCATGTCGCCCGTGCGCACGAGTGCGAGCGGACCGCCCGCCGCCGCTTCGGGCGACACGTGCAGCACGGCCGCGCCATACGCCGTGCCGCTCATGCGGCCGTCCGAAATGCGCACCATGTCGGTAATGCCCTTTTGCAGCACCTTCTTCGGCAGCGGCATGTTGCCGACCTCGGCGAAGCCCGGATAGCCCTTCGGCCCGGCGCCCTTGAGGACCATGATGCAATGCTCGTCGATATCGAGCGAATCGTCGTCGACCTTCGCGTGCAGTTCCTCGACGTTCTCGAACACGACCGCGCGGCCGCGATGACGCAACAGCGCGGGCGTGGCTGCCGAAGGCTTGATGACCGCGCCGTCGGGCGCGAGGTTGCCCTTGAGCACGGCGATGCCGGCTTTGGGCTTGAACGGCTGCGCGAACGAGGTTATGACTTCGGCGTTGTAGTTCGGCGCGTCGGCCACGTTTTCCCAGAGGGTTTTCCCGTTGACCGTCAACGCGTCCCGATGCAGCAGCCCTTGCTCGCCCAGTTGCCGCAGCACCGCAGGCAGGCCGCCCGCGTAATAGAAGTCCTCCATCAGATAATGGCCGGAAGGCTGCAGATTCACGAGGCAAGGGACATCGGAGCCCAGTTCCCAGTCATCGAGCGAAAGCGGCACGCCGATGCGCCGCGCGAGTGCGATCAGGTGCACGACGGCGTTGGTCGAGCCGCCGATGGCGGCGTTGGTGCGGATCGCGTTTTCGAATGCCGCGCGGGTGAGGATCTTCGACATCGTGAGGTCCTCGCGCACCATCTCGACGATGCGCCGCCCGGCGAGTTGCGCGAGCACCTGGCGGCGCGCATCGACAGCGGGGATGGCCGCGTTGTGCGGCAGCCCCATGCCCAGCGATTCGACCATCGAGGCCATCGTGGACGCCGTGCCCATGGTCATGCAGTGGCCGCGCGAGCGGTTCATGCACGACTCCGCCTCGACGAATTCGGCCTGCGACATCGTCCCCGCGCGCACTTCCTCCGACATTTGCCACACGCCCGTGCCCGAGCCGATCTCATGGCCCCGGAAGCGCCCGTTGAGCATCGGGCCGCCCGAGACGGCGAGCGCGGGCAGGTTGCACGACGCCGCGCCCATCAGCAAGGCCGGCGTGGTCTTGTCGCAACCGACGAGCAGAATCGTGGCGTCGATCGGATTGCCGCGAATCGACTCCTCGACGTCCATGGAGGCGAGATTGCGAAACAGCATCGCGGTGGGCCGCAGGTTCGATTCGCCGAGCGACATGACGGGAAATTCGAGCGGCAGGCCGCCGGCTTCGTACACGCCTTTTTTCACGTGCTCCGCGAGTTCGCGAAAGTGCGCGTTGCACGGCGTGAGTTCCGACCACGTATTGCAGATGCCGATGACGGGACGGCCGTCGAACGCGTCGTGAGGGATGCCCTGATTCTTCATCCACGAGCGGTGAATGAAGCCGTCCTTGTCGGCTTTGCCGAACCAGGCCTGGCTGCGCAAGGGCTTGCGGGTGGGGCGGGTCATGGCGGGGCGTCTCCTGTAGCGGGGCAACTGTCAGGGAAACTGCCGCCCGATCATAGGAGTGACGTTCGGACCCGTCAATGTTCGATATGGCGTCCTTAGATATGGACAATACGCGCCACAAAAAAGTACGGGCCGGTGGAGAACCGGCCCGCGCTGGACTGCCTTGCAACAACGTACTGCGTACTGCAACTGCACGGCTGCACCTCTCACTGCGCCAGCCAATTTCAACTGCCTTCTGCTCTCTGCGTACTGCAACTTCCTGACTGCAACAACTCACCTACTGCGTACTGCGTACTGCGTACTGCGTACTGCGTATTGCGTATTGCGTATTGCAACTGCACACTGCGAACTGCACCTTCTACTGCAACCACTCACTGCGTATTGCACCTACGACTTCTACTACAACCACTCTCTGCGTATTACGACTGCACCTTCTACCGCAACCACTCACTGCGTATTACAACTGCAACTCACTGCTCACTTCTGCTGCAACTACCGACTACGGACAGCGACAACTCACTACAGGGGGTAGCTTGCCGGAACCGCCTGCAGCGGTTCCGTTCGGTCAGGGCTTAGTGGCCGAAGTAAATGCGCTGATGCGGGGCGACTTGCGCCGGTTGCACCGCGGCACCCGACTGCGACGTGCCGACTGCCGGTGCGCCGTAACCGCTGGTGTCGCCGGCGGCGAGCTTTTCCTGGCTCACGCGCGCTTGCGCGGCTTGCAGGTTTTCCGGGTAGTTCACATGGTCAGCCGACGGGTTGTAGCCAGCGTGCTCGAGTTGAACCAGTTCCGCGCGCACCTGGGCGCGGGTCAGGCCCTGCTCGCTCGACTGGGCGAACGAGATAGCCGGGATGGCAAGGGCTGCGGCAACGACAACTGCGGGGATAAGCTTGTTCATGATCGGACCTCCATCTGTTTTATTTCCGCTTCGGAACACCGTGTTCGTCAGCGATTGATTACAGTGTAGGCGTCCGATTACGCTAGGGAAAACCCTAATTCATCAAAACACCATTGCGATTTCGGTAATAAAAAAAGGTGAGCCCTGAGGACTCACCTTACGATTCCAACAAAGACCGCAACGACAATGCGGCCTTCTGCCTTGCGACCTTACGACCAGTCGGCGTGGAAGCTGCCCGGCTTGTCGATGCGCTCGAACGTGTGCGCACCGAAGAAGTCGCGCTGCGCCTGCACGAGATTGGCGGGCACGCGCTCCGACCGGTAGCCGTCGAAGTACGCGATGGCCGAAGAGAACGCCGGCACCGGCACGCCCGCGCTCACCGCCTGGATCACCACGTCGCGCAGCGCCGACTGATAGTTGGCCGCGATGTCACGGAAATAGGGATCGAGCAGCAGGTTGTCGAGCTGCGGGTCCTTCGCGTAGGCGTCCGTGATCTTCTGCAGGAAGCGCGCGCGGATGATGCAGCCCGCGCGGAAGATCTTGGCGATCGTGCCGTATTGCAGGTCCCACTCGTACTCGTCTGAAGCCATGCGCAGTTGCGCGAAGCCTTGCGCGTACGAGATCACCTTCGAGAAGTACAGCGCGCGGCGCACCGACTCGATGAACGCCTTGCGGTCGCCCGAGAACGGCTTCGCGTCCGGGCCCGCAAGCACCTTGCTCGCGGCCACGCGCTGCGTCTTGAGCGACGAGAGCACGCGCGCGAACACGGCTTCGGTGATGAGCGGCAGCGGCGCGCCAAGATCCAGCGCGTTCTGGCTCGTCCACTTGCCGGTGCCCTTTTGGGCGGCGCGGTCGAGGATCACGTCGACGAGATCCTTGCCCGTTTCCTCGTCCTTCTTGCCGAAGATCTTCGAGGTGATCTCGATCAGGTAGCTGTCGAGCTCGCCTTCGTTCCATTCGGTGTAGACCTTGCCCAGTTCCTCGTTCGAGAGGCCGAGCACCTGCTTGAGCACCGCGTAGCTTTCGGCGATCAGCTGCATGTCGCCGTATTCGATGCCGTTGTGCACCATCTTCACGAAATGGCCCGCACCGTCCGGGCCCATGTAGGCCACGCACGGCTCGCCGTCCGTCGGCGCCTTCGCGGCGATTTCAGTGAGGATCGGCGCAACCAGATCGTAAGCATCGCGCTGGCCGCCCGGCATGATCGACGGGCCCTTGAGCGCGCCTTCCTCGCCGCCCGACACGCCCGTGCCGATGAAGTGCAGGCCCGACTTCGCGAGTTCCTGGTTGCGGCGGATAGTGTCGGTGAAGTGCGTGTTGCCGCCGTCGATCAGGATGTCGCCCTTCTCCAGCAGCGGCTTGAGTGCGGCGATGGTGTCGTCGGTGGGCGCGCCGGCCTTCACCATCATCAGGATGCGGCGCGGTTTTTCCAGCGAATCCACGAACTCTTCGAGCGTGTACGCCGGCACGAGCTTGCGATCCGGATACTCGGCGATCAGCTCGTCGGTTCGGGCGCGGCTGCGATTGAACACCGAGACCGCGTGGCCGCGGCTTTCGATGTTGAGCGCCAGATTGCTACCCATCACGGCCAGACCTACAACGCCGATTGGCTGTTTGCTCATGTTGTTTCTCCACTTCATTCATTGACGGCGCCGCAACGGGGCGCCAACCGTGCAAGCATAAGGGAAACGTAGCGGCGCTGCGCGAACGCGCGCATGCGCGCCGGACGTTTGCCGACTGCTTAGCGTTTTCGGAACACCAGGCTGAAATTGTTCGCGGGCATCGGCACGCGCGCTTCGCACGCGAAGCCTCGCGCCTGCGCCAGCGCCTCCACTTCCTCCATGTCGCGCACGCCCCAGGAGGGGTCGCGCGCGCGCAAGTCGGCATCGAAGGCCTCGTTGCTCGGCGCCGTGTGCGCGCCTTCGCGCCGGTACGGCCCGTAGAGCACGAGCGCTCCGCCCGTAGCAACGCGCGCGCCCGCGCCTTTCATGAGCGCCTGCGCCGCTTCCCACGGCGCGATGTGAATCATGTTGATGCAGACGATGGCATCCACTGCGTCGATCGGCCAGGGCTCACGGCACACGTCGAGATCGAGCGGCGCACGCAGGTTGGCGAGACCCGAGTGCTCGCGCCAGGCCTCGATCGAGGCGCGGGCGCGCGCGTCGGCGTCGCTCGGCTGCCACGCGAGGTCAGGAAACGCGGCCGCGAAGTGGACGGCATGCTGGCCGGTGCCGCTCGCGATTTCGAGCACGGTGCCCCGCGCAGGCAGCGCGCCGCGCAGCACCTCCAGGATCGGCGCGGCGTTGCGCTCGGCGGCGGGCGCGGACAGGCGTTGGACGGCTTGCGGTTCGTTCATCGTCTTGCGGTCTTTCGGCGTTTGGTTGACGTTCAGTCGGCGTTCACTCAGTACAGCGTGGTCTTGATGCGCTCGGCGAGACCGGCTTCGTAAGTCTCGGCGTCGAACGTCTCGCCATATTGCTCCTCGTTCACGCGGCGCAGCATCTCGCCCGCGCTCGGCAGGTGCGAGCGTTCGACGTGGCGCGACGGGTCCCACAGCTTCGAGCGCACGATGGCCTTGGAGCAATGGAAGTAGACACTTTCGACGTCGATCACGAGCACCGACCGCGGAGGCCTGCCATCCACGGCGAAGCTCGCGACGAGCGCGGAGTCGGTGCTCACGCGGCCACGCCCGTTCACGCGCAGCATCTCGCCCACGCCCGGCACCATGAACAGCAGCCCCACCTGCGACGAGGCGATCACGTTGCGCAGGCTGTCCACGCGATTGTTGCCGGGCCGGTCGGGCAGCGCGAGCGTGTGCTCGTCGAGAATGCGCACGAAGCCGGGTGCATCGCCGCGCGGCGAGCAGTCGAGACCTTCCGGCCCCCCCGTGGCGAGCATGACGAACGGCGAGCTCTCGATGAAGCGCCGGTAATCCGCGTTGACGTGATCGATTTCCTTGCGCAACGAGCGTTCGTGCGGCGTGCCGTAGTGCGCTTCGAGGTTGGCTAGCGTGGTCAGCATGTCGTCGGGTCCGTGGAGTCGTGAAGTGTCAGGGGGCGAGGCGCGCACCCAGCGCGTCGAGCGCGGCCGCGCAGGGAGCTTCGAGCTTGAGGGCGAGGAGCGGGTCGGCGCGCGTCTTGCCCATGTTGATCGCGGCCACGGGTTTGCCGCGCTGCTGCGCCCACGCACAGAAGCGGTAGCCCGAGTAGACCATGAGCGAGGAACCGACCACGAGCACGGCGTCGGCCTCGTCGAGCGCGTTCGAGGCGCTCGCCACGCGCTCGCGCGGCACGTTCTCGCCGAAGAACACCACCGAAGGCTTGAGCATGCCGCCGCACGCGGCGCACGCGGGCACGTGGAAGGCATTGGCGCCGTCGAAGTCGAGATGGGCGTCGCCGTCGGCGGCGGGTTCCGCGCTCGCGCCCACGATGGCAGGGTTGCGCGCCTCGAGTTCCGGCTGGATCGAGGCGCGCGAATACTGCGCCCCGCAGTCGAGGCAATGCACGTGTGCGATGCTGCCGTGCAACTCGATCACGTCGGGGCTGCCCGCGCGCTGATGCAGGCCGTCGACGTTCTGCGTGACGAGCGTGCGCGCATAGCCCGCCGCACCGAGGCGCGCGAGCGCGCGGTGCGCGCCGTTGGGCTGCGCGAGCCCCACGGTGGGCCAGCCGATCAGGCTGCGCGCCCAGTAGCGGCGCCGCATGCTTTCGGAGCCGAGGAATTCCTGCAGCGTGATGGGCGGCGAGCGCTTCCAGGCGCCGTTCTCGTCGCGGTAGCCCGGAATGCCCGAATCCGTGCTGATACCCGCGCCGGTCAGCACGAACAGGCGCGGATGGCGCTCGACGAACGCCTGCAGCGCGTCGAGGGCGGCGGCATCGAGGACGGGAGCGTTGGCAACGAGAATGGATTCGGTCATGGCGGCAGGGAGCGATGCAGTTCAGCGCCTGGGCTTGCCGCCCGACGGCGCGGCCGCTGGCGAAGCCAATTTCGCGGCTTGCTTGCGCGGGGCTTTCGCCTGCGCCTGCCGTTCGGCTTCGCGCGCTTCCCACGCGGCCAGCGCGGCGCGGTAGCGGCCGAACTCCTCGTCGTACAGATCGAAGATGCAGGGGTCGCAGCCGCTATGGCAGCAGTCGTCGTTATCGGGGCATTCGGGCGGCTGGGGACGGGGATCGTCGTCCGGACGCGGGGGCAAAGACATGGGCGCTCGGGCGTCGTAGTGGTTCAGCGGCCAGTATACGGGACGTGGCGGCCGGGCGTGCGGCAGCGCTCGCCCGGCCTGCGCACTCAGCCGCGCCCCACGAACGGCATCTTCGTCGCCATGATGGTCATGAACTGGACGTTCGCTTCGAGCGGCAGCTGCGCCATGTGCAGCAGCGCGTCGGCCACGAGCTCCACGTCCATCAGCGGTTCGATGGCGATTTCGCCGTTCGCCTGCGGCACGCCGCGCGCCATGCGCTCGGCCATCTCGGTCGCCGCGTTGCCGATGTCGATCTGCCCGCACGCGATGTCGTAGCGCCGGCCATCGAGCGAAACGGTCTTCGTCAGGCCCGTGATGGCGTGCTTGGTGGCCGTGTAGGCGGCGCTGAACGGCCGCGGCGCATGCGCCGAAATCGAGCCGTTGTTGATGATGCGCCCGCCGCGCGGCGTCTGCCGCTTCATGAGCCCGAACGCCGCGCGCGTGCACAGGAACACGCCGGTGAGGTTCGTATCGACCACGGCGCGCCAGTCGTCCACGGAAAGCTCGTCGATGTCCACGGCCGGTGCGTTGCGGCCCGCGTTGTTGAAGAGCAGGTCGAGCCGGCCGTAGCGCGTGCGGATCGTCTCGAAGAGCGCCTCGACGGCCGCCGCGTCGGTCACGTCGCAAGGCGCCGCCAGCGCTTCTTCGCCGCGCGCGCGGGCCTCCCCCTCGAGCGCTTCGAGCGGCGCAGCCCGCCGCCCCGCCAGCACGACGGCAAAGCCGTTGGCCAGCAGCCTTTGCGCGCACGCGCGGCCAATGCCGCTTCCCGCGCCCGTCACCAAGGCGATCTTGCGTTGTTCCGTTTCACTCATCGTTGCCTCTTTGTTTCGGTTGAGCCTTCAATCGCCTTCAATCGAGCGGCTGGTCGTTGGGATGCGCGAAAAGCGCCTTCATCGGCTCCGAAATCGGATAGTCGAGGTTCACGCCCGCAGGCGGAATGGGCGACTCGAACCAGCGCCGGTAAAGCGCGAGTGCCTCGCCCGAGCGCTCCATCTTCGCGATGGTGTCGTCGGCAATGCGCTTGAATGCGGTGTCGCCGCGCCGGAACATGCAGCCGTACACTTCCGATCTGGCCGGGCTGCCGACGATCGCGAAAGCGCGCGCGTCGTTCAGGTTACGCGCGCTTTGCTCGACCGGCGCGCCCGGCGTTTCGCTCGCCATGTAGCCGGTCGCGAGCGTGGCGTGCAGCAGCGGTTCGTCCATCACGAAGGCGACGGCGCGTCCCGCGCGCACGGCTTCGACGGAGTCGCCGTGCGTCTTCGCGACGACGATGCGCATGTTCATCGCGCGCTCCATGTTCCAGCGGCGCAGCAGGCGCTCTTCCGACGTGCCCGCGGTCGTGACCACCGTACGGCCCGCGAGATCGCCGAAGTCCTTGACTGGCGAGCCGCGCTTCACGAGCATGCGCACGCCGTACTCGAAGATGCTGTTGGAGAACGCGACGTCGTTCTCGCGCTCGCGCGTATGCGTCGTGGTGCTGCACTCGAGGTCGATCGTGCCGTTCTGCACGAGCGTGATGCGGTTCTGCGGCGTCACGACGAGTTCGCGCACGCGCAGTTCGGGGAGCTTGAGCGTCTCACGCACGTTATCCACGATGCGCTGGGTGATCTCGTACGAGTAGCCCGTCGCGTGCTCGCCACCGGCCATATAAGAGAACGGCACGGCGGCCTCGCGCACGCCGATGACGATGGTCCCGGTGTCGCGAATCTTGCGCAGCGTAGGGCTTTCCAGTTCATCGGCATGCCCCGCGCCTGCAAACACGCAGGCGCCCGCGAGCGCGGCGTAGCGCATGTGGCCGCACAGCCTTCTGGCGATACCCAACGGCTTTGACTCGCGCTTCAACCGTGTCTTCCCTGGATCTCTCGTTCGTTCGCGTGGAGCGCGCGCACAGCGGCGCTCCCCCCTGCGCGCGATTGTACCGGCGGCCCGTGAGGGCTCACGTGATGCGGCGTCGGCTCCCGTGTCCGGGCGCTCACGCCGTGCACGCAGCGGCGAGGCAGCCGCGCAGCACTTCCACGAACGCGCTGCCCGCCTGCGAGTCCATGCCGCCTTCGCGCCACATCGCGAACACGCCGACCGTGAGCGCCGGCTCGACGCGCCGGATCACCACCGGTTCGCCCGCCCCGCGCGCGCTGAGTTCGTCGAGCAGCACGCGGCCGATGCCGCGCGCCGCGAGTGCGCGCGCGACGTGCCACGTCTGCGCCTCGACGGCCGCGAGCCGGTCGTCCACGCCTTCGGCTTCGAGCAGGTTGCCGATCGCCTCGCCGAGCGGATCGACGTTGCCGATGCTGATCCACTCGCCGTCGACCAGATCGCGCAACGCGAGCGGGGTGTGTTCCGGCGTCGGGTCGTCGGGCGGCCCGACGCAGACCACGGCCGTGCGCGCCAGTTCGACCGCGGCGATGCCCGGCCGCGCCGGCGGATTGAGCGCGACGCCCAGATCGAGTTCGCGCGTGAGCAGCGCGTTGAGCAGTTCCGCGGTATGGCGCGTCTGGATCCTGAGCGACACCTCGGGGTAGTCGGCGCGAAACGTCTGCACGGCAGCCGGGATCAGGCTCATGCCGAGGCTCGGCAGGCAGCCGATGCGCAACAGCCCTTGCGGGCGCAGCGCGAGATTGCGCGCGAGATCGCGAATGCTGTCGAGGTTCGATTGCAGCTTCTGCGTTTCGGCGAACAGCAACTCGGCCTCGCGCGTGGGCTGCAGGCGGCCGTGCGCGCGGCTGAAGAGCTTGAGGCCCGCGCTGCGCTCCGCATGCGCGAGCACCTTGCTGACCGCGGGCTGCGAAACGCACAGCAACTCGGCCGCCTTGGACAGCGAGCCGGTGCGCATGATCGCGTGAAAGACTTCGATATGACGTAGACGCATGGGGCGCGTGCCGTGCATGCGTACGAGGCTCATGCGCGGCGCGATGAAAGAAAAGCGCAAGGATAGCGCGTTCGGCTGCGCGCCTCGCCTGCAGGTTCGACTCAGCCTCTGCTCATATGCGGAAATCGGCGGCCATGTCGTCGTCGCTGCGCGCGACGATCGTGCCGTTGCGCGCGGCCTTGAGGAACACGTCGTAATCGCGCTCCACCTGGTCGGCATAGCTGAATGCGTAGCCCGTGAGCGCCTCCGCGAACTGATCGCTGCGGCCGATGTACGAAGAGATTTCGATGGCGGCGCTGCCCGACTTCGCATGCGCGCGTGCAAGCGCCCAGCCGCACAGACGCGCATAGCCGCAGAGCAGCGTGCTGTCGAGCAACTGGAGATCGACCGAGAGCTTCATGTCGCGCAACTGGCGCACGTAGAAATGACGGCCGTTGGGCCCCGTGGTCCAGCCAAGGAAGATATCGCTCGCCGCCTGCAGCAGCCGCTGGCCGTGCACGACGCGCGCGCCTTCGTGCTTGATCGAAGGCGACTTGAAGTACTGCGAAACGACCGAGCGGCGCGCCTCTTTTACCTGCAGGAAGAGTGGCTTCTCGTGATGATCGACGAGCAGCATCACTAGGCAGCGCGTGCCCACGCTGCCCACGCCCACCACCTTGAACACCAGGTCCTGAATCGCGAAGTGATCGAGCAGTTCGCGCCGGTCGGGTGCGAGCGTCTTCGCGTAAGCCTCGTACATGGGCTCGATCAGCGTGCGCCAGTCGCCAAGCGTGAACCAGTCGTCTTCGGGTTCGAACAGCGTGTTGACGCCGTGCACGTGAAAGAGCGCGGGCGGTGCGTCGTGAATCGTCCAGTGGTCGCCATCGCGCTCCGCGAGCTTTTCGAGCAGGTTCTCGTGCGTGCGATTCGCGGCCTTCTCCATGCCGCGCCGGATCAGGCGACGGCCTTCGGGCGTGAGCGCGGTTTCGACCATGCGGTCGAAGGTGATTTTGTCGTACCAGAGATCGAGCGCGCCGTACTCCGCGTATTGGCGCAGGCGGTCGCGATAGCTGGTCACGGCCGTCATCACCAGTTCCTCGGCCACGCCGCGCGAGTAGCGCATGTGCCGCGCCGCCACGACGAAGCTCGCCACGAGCCGCTTCACGTCCCACTCCCAGGGGCCGGGCGCGACCTCGTCGAAGTCGTTGAGATCGAACACGAGCTGGCGCTCGGGCGTAGCGAAGGCGCCGAAGTTCAGCAGATGCGCGTCGCCGCAAATCTCCATCGCCATGCCGGTGTTGGGCAGACCCGCGAGGTCGTGCGTCTGGAGGATCGCGCTGCCGCGAAAGAACGTGAAGGGCGAGACGATCATGCGCCCGTAGCGCAGTTGCACGAGGTTCGGCACGCGGCCTTCGCTGCTCGCGCGCAGCAATGCGAGCGGGTCGCGCTTGATGGTGCCGGTTTCCTTGTGGCTGGAACGTTTCGAGCGCTCGCGCGCGGCACGCCCGGCCGCCTCGCGTTCAGCAACGGTGCTCCCATTCATGACCTTCTCCGGTTCTTGTACGGTCTCGCGCCATCGTGGCGAACGGGGAAATGCGGGGGTATTCGTCCTGCATGGGCGGCGGCTTTGCGCCTGTGAATGTCTGCCAATTTAAGCGTGGGGCCCCGTTTCGTGCAAGCAACGTGGCCGAAACCGGCGCCAGGCTGCGCACCATGCGCGCAGCGCGCAAGCGGCTGGTGTACCGTGCGCGAAAGACGCGACGCCTGCCTTGCACCTTCGCCACCCCGCCGGACATACGCCATGAATGTCAAAGTCTACGGAACGCTCGTCGTCGCATCGCTCGTGCTGATGGTCGGCCAGTGGCTCGTCGCCGCCGTGCCGATCCTGCGCAAATGGACGATACCGGAACCCGTGGCAGGCGGCATCGTCGCCGCGCTGATCGTGTTCGGACTGCACAGCTTCGCGCACATGGACGTGGTCTTCGACACCTCGCTGCAGGCGCCGCTCATGCAGGCGTTCTTCGCCACCATCGGCCTCAATGCGAACCTCGCCAACCTGAAACACGGCGGCCCGGTGCTCGTGCGCTTTCTCGCGGTCGTGGTCGCCCTGCTCGTGCTGCAAAACGTGCTGGGCATCGCGCTCGCCATGGCGTTCGGCGTCGATCCGCTGTTCGGGCTGCTGGGCGGCTCGGTCTCGCTCGCGGGCGGGCATGGCACGGGCGCCGCATGGGGCGCGGTGTTCACCGAGCATCACGGGCTGCAGTCCGCGACCGAAGCGGCCATTGCGTGCGCCACCTTCGGGCTGATCATGGGCGGCATTCTTGGCGGACCCGTTGCGCAGCACCTCATGAAGCGCATCGGCACGCAGGCTGGCGACTCAGCGGCTGGCGCCAGCGGCACGGCAACGCCCGAGCCGTACGCCTTCGAAGAGCCGAAAGCCGAGCAGCCCACCACGCCGGGCGCGTTCATCAACACGCTCACGCTCATCGCCATCAGCCTCGCCGTAGGCGAAGCGCTCTCCGGGCTGATCGCGGGCACCGCGTTCGAATTGCCGACCTTCGTGTGCGTGCTGTTCGTCGGCGTACTGCTCGCCAACGGGCTCGCGCTCATCGGGCGGCCCGTGGCCGAGCACGCCGTCGCGCTGATCGGCAACGTGAGCCTCGCACTCTTTCTCGCCATGGCGCTCATGACGCTGCGCCTGTGGGACCTCGCCGCGCTCGCGCTGCCGGTGTTCACGATCCTCGCCGCGCAAACGCTGCTCATGGTGGTCTACGCGATCTTCGTGACCTTCCGCGCGATGGGCGCGAACTACGACGCCGTCGTGCTTTCGGCGGGCCACTGCGGCTTCGGCCTGGGTGCAACGCCCACGGCGATTGCGAACATGCAGGCGGTCACGGCGCGCTTCGGCCATTCCCATCTGGCGTTTCTCGTGGTGCCGATGGTGGCCGCGTTCTTCATCGACATTGCCAACGCCATCGCCATCAAGCTCTTTCTCATGCTGCCGATTTTCCATTGAGCGGCCGGGCGGATCGCGCGAAGCGCGCTAGAATGGCTCGATTCTCGGCGCGCCGCGCACGGCGCTAACGTTTTTCGAGCGTCATCATGTCCCTCACCGCCTGGCTGTTCTTTCTGCCCGCCTGCTTCGCACTGAACATGGCACCGGGGCCGAACAATCTCCTCTCGATCAACGTGGCCGCGCGGCACGGTTTCCTGCGTGCGTTCCTCGGCGGCACGGGCCGGCTCGTTTCGTTCGCCGCCATGATCGCGCTCGCGGCCACGGGTCTGGCCGTGGTGCTGCGCGCATCCGAGGCGGTCTTCTTCGTCATCAAGCTTGCGGGCGCCGCTTACCTCGTGTGGCTCGCCGTACAGCTCTGGCGCAGCGACGCCAACCCCATCGGCGAAAGCATGGATGGCGATGCCTCGCTCGCGCGTCTCGCGTGGCGCGAATGCCTCGTGGCGGCGGGCAACCCCAAGGCGATTCTCGTTTTCACGGCTTTCCTGCCGCAATTCGTCGATGTCGCGAGGCCCATCGCACCGCAGTTCGGCGTGCTCGGCGCAAGCTTTCTCGTGCTCGAATGCGTGGCCATCGCGCTCTACTCGCTCGCCGGCATGTACCTCGGCCGCTGGCTCACCCGCACCACCGTGCGCCGCTGGTTCAATCGCACCTGCGGTGCATTTCTCGGCCTGATCGGCGTGAGTTTTCTGCTCGTGCGGCGCGCCTGAACAGCCTCTCACGCGCCCTTCATCCATAAGCTTGTCTTGATGATTTTCGCGAGAAACTTTAACTGTCGTTAATCGACGGCACCCCCTATGCTCAAACCATCGTCCGGGGTCGCGGCGAGCGGGCAGCTTTTCCCCAACGCTTGCGAAACGCCCTGCGGACAAGCGGTTTTCAACGTCATTGGGGTTTCAACATGAAGATCTGCATCTTTGGAGCGGGCGCCATTGGAGGCATGATGGGCGTGCAACTCGCACGCGCCGGCGCCGACGTGAGCTTCGTTGCCCGCGGCCCACATCTGGCCGCGATGCGCGAGAACGGTGCCCGCCTGCTGATGGACGGCGAGGAGTACGTGGCGAAGGTGCGCTGCACGTCCGATCCGCGCGAACTGGGCGTGCAGGACGTCGTCATCATTACGCTCAAGGCGCATTCGGTGGCGGGCGTGATCGACGCGATGCAGCCGCTCCTCGGCAAGCACACGGCGATCGTCACGGGCACCAACGGCATTCCCTACTGGTACTTCTACCAGCACGGCGGCAAGTTCGCGGGCACGAGGCTCGAAAGCATAGACCCGGACGGTGCGCAATGGAACCGTCTCACGCCCGAGCGCGCGATTGGCTGCGTGCTCTACCCAGCCGCCGAAATCGACGCGCCCGGAGTGATCCGCCACGTGTACGGCAAGAAGTTTCCGATTGGCGAGCCTTCGGGCGAGCGCACGCCGCGCATCGTCCAGCTTCATGAAGCCATGCAGGCCGCCGGGTTCGATGCGCCGATCCGCGAGAACATCCGCGACGAAATCTGGCTCAAGCTGTGGGGCAATCTCTGCTTCAACCCGATCAGCGCACTCACGCACGCCACGCTCGACGTCATCACCAGCGACCCGGCCACGCGCGCCGTGGCGCGCACGATGATGCTCGAGGGCAAGCGCATTGCCGAGCAGTTCGGCGTGAACTTCCGCGTGGACGTGGAGCGCCGCATCGACGGCGCGGGCGCGGTGGGCGCGCACAAGACCTCGATGCTCGTCGACCTCGAAACGGGCCGGCCGATGGAGATCGATCCGCTGATCACCGTCGTGCAGGAAATGGGCAGGCTGGTTGGCGAGCCGACGCCGGCCATCGACACCGTGCTCGCGCTGGTCAAGCAGCGTGAGCGGATGGCGATGCAGCCGGCGTAAGTCATCGCGAAAAGGCGGCGCGTGAGCCGCTTTTCTCTCTGTGCCGGTTCCGGTGCTGGAAAAACAAAACGGATCGCTTCGAGCGATCCGTTTTGTTTTGCAGAAGAAGAAACGCGCGCTATTCGATGCGGGCGTGGGTGCGGGTCACCTGGAGCGGCGGCGGCGTATCGGCGCCGCGCAACGCGACGCGCATCGGCGTGCCGTTCGAGCCACGCATCGGCGAGCCGTCGATGGACGTTTGCGGCAGCGCGTCGCTATCCGGCGATGAGGCCGGTGCGTCCGAACCGACCGCCACTGCTGCTCCGTCCGCGACTGGCCCGTCCGGCATGAACTGCGACCAGGCCGCCTGAGCACAAGGCCGCAGCGAACGATGGCGACGCCGCACGAGCATCGTCGTCACGTTCACCACGGGATGCAGCAAGCGCGTCACGAGCGGCCCCGCGGGCGCGGGCCAGTGACACGTTGCGTGCGCAACGTCGCCCGCGCGATGCGCATGCCCCCCGCGCGCGCCGTCCGCGCACACCGGCAACACGCCGATGCCCATGCCGAGCTGCGCCATGCGCGCGACGCCCGCTACGTGCGCGAACTCCTGCAGCGGCCTCCCCTCAGGCCGCAGACCGTCCAGCGCACGCATCACCGCGCCGCGGCAACCGGCGTCGCGATTGAGCGTGACGAGCGGTTCGCGCGCGAGATCGTCCCATCGCAGCGCCCCCTGTAGCGCAAGCGGATGGTGAGCGGGCAAGAGCGCGCAAAGCGGCGTGGCCGAAAGCGGCTGCACGTCGAGGTTGCCGCTCGCGAACGGCACGCTTTCGGCGATCACGCCGAAATCGGCCTCGCCCTGCTCGACAGCCTGCAGCACGGCCGCCTGCGGCAAGTCCTGCAGTTGCAGCGTGAGCGAAGGAAACGCCGCCGCGCAGCGCGCGAGCGCGGCGGGCACCCAGGTCGACGAAAGCACCGGGTTGCTGGCCACGAGCACCACGCCGCTATGCGCCTGGTGCGCGTCGCGGCCTTCGTTGAGCGCCATCTCGATCTCGTCGAGCAAGCGGCCGATGCGCCGCTCGAAGCCGCTGCCCGCAAGCGTGAGCTCGACCTGGCGCGTGGTGCGGTCGAACAGCTTGAGCTCGACCGCTTCTTCCAGTTCGCGCACGCAGCGGCTCACCGCCGACTGAGTGAGCCCGAACTCGCGCGCGGCGCGCGTGAAGCTGCGCGCCCGCGCCACCGCGACGAACACCTTGAGCTGCTGGAGCGATACGTTCATCGACATGGCCGGCCCGCGTGCCTCATTCGCCGCTTTGGTTGGACCAGTGCGGCAACCCCGCGCCCGTATTCGTGGCCAGCGTGACGTTCGGCTCGTTGCCCGCTTCATTGCTGGCTTCGCTGCTCTGCTCGATCAGACGCCTGCGCATCGGCGCGAGGAAGAACTTGGCGCTCACGCCCGCCGCGATCGTGATAACCGCAGCCGCGATGAACACCGCGCTCCAGCCGCCCGTTGCAGACAGCACCGAGGCCACCGGCACGAGCAGCGCTGCCGTGCCCTTGGCGGTGTACAGCGTGCCGGCGTTCGATGCAGCGTACTTGCTGCCGAACGTGTCGGCGCAGATGGCCGGGAAGATCGAGAAGATTTCGCCCCAGAACAGGAAGATGAGCGCGGCGAAAGTCATGAACGCATACGGGTTCGTGCCGAACTGCATCATGCCGAGCAGCGCGAGCCCTTCACCCACGAAGATCAGGAACATCGCGTTCTCACGGCCGATCTTGTCGGAGATGAAGCCGCACAGCGGACGCGTAAAGCCGTTGCAGATGTTGTCGATCGAGAGCGTGAGCGTGAGCAGCGGCAGCGTCATGCCGAACACCGTCATCGGAATGCGGGCGAGGCCCCAGTCCTTGGCGATCGGCCCGATCTGCGCCGTTGCCATCAGACCGCCCGCGGCCACCGCGACGAAGCAGATGTAGATCACCCAGAATACCGGCTGCTTGACCATCTGTCCCGGCGTGTAGTCGACGCGCGAGACGAGACGGCGGCCTGCCACGGCGACGGGGCGCGTCACGGGCTTCACGAGCAGCAGCGAGAGCACGAGAATCGACACGCCCTGGAGCACGCCGAAAAAGAAGAACGTGTGCTCGTAGCCGGAGCGCGTGATCATGTTCGCAATCGGAATCACCGTCACGGCGGCGCCGGCGCCGAAGCCCGCGGCCGTGAGGCCCGCGGCGAGGCCACGGCGGTCCGGGAACCACTTGAGCGCGTTACCCACGCAGGTGCCGTACACGCCGCCCGCGCCGATGCCCGCGATCACGGCCGACACGTAGAGCATCGGCAGCGTCGTGACGTAGGAGTTGATCACCCAGGCGAGGCCTGCGCAAACCGCGCCGCCCGCCACAACCGGACGCGGGCCGAACTTGTCGACGAGCCAGCCTTCCACCGGCACGAGCCAGGTCTCGGTCAGAATGAAAATCGAGAACGCCAGTTGAATCTCCGCCTGGCCCCAATGGTGGCGCGAATTCATTGGTGCGACGAACAGCGTCCATGCGTACTGCAGATTGGCAACGAGCGCCATGCATAGCATGCCCACCACCAGTTGAAACCAGCGGTTCGTCCAGAACGGACCGCTCTCGCTCCTCTGACCGATTGCATTCATATCGCTTGTCTCCGCTATCTATTCATTGCAGCCTGCATGATTACGGGTCTGCATAAATTGAGGCTTATGGTTTTAACTTTTCACTTCGCTACGCTGTGTTTTTTTATTCGCCGGGTGAATCAAAAATCAGAATGAAAAGTCGTCAATCCTCATTCACCCTGGCGTTACGTCAGACCCTGAAAACATCGTGCAACAAGGGATTTTCTACGTGTTGTCCCTTATGAAATCGTATTTCCGAGCGTTAACCCGAACGTAGCTTCGAGCGTTTTGCGCGGCATTCGGACTCCTTTCAACTTATGCTAGGGTGATTGCTGAATTACTCACAATTAAAGTTTGTTATTATGTGGATTCAGTATCCTTTATGGTTCGGCCATGACGATGCGAAACGCCACGCTGCGCCAGCTCAAGGTCTTCGAGACCGTGGCGCGCCACCTCAGTTTTTCGCGTGCTGCGGAAGAGCTGCATCTCACCCAGCCGGCCGTTTCCACGCAGGTTCGGCAGCTCGAAGATCACGCAGGCCTGCCGCTCTTCGAGCAGCTCGGCAAGAAGATCTATCTCACGCCCGCGGGCACGGAGATGCTGCACTACAGCCGCGCGATCATGCAGCAGTTCCACGAAGTGGACGAGGCGATGAGCCAGCTGAAGGGCGTCTCGGGCGGCAAGCTCAACGTCGCCGTCATTAGCGCCGGCGATTACTTCTTTCCGCGCCTGCTGGCCGAGTTCACGCGCCGCTACAAGGGCGTCGCGCTCAACCTCTCCGTGCACAACCGCGAGCAGCTGCTCCAGCAGCTCGCCACCAACCAGACCGATCTCGCCGTGATGGTGCGTCCGCCCCACGCGACCGACGCCATCAACGAGCCGTTTGCGCCTCACCCGTACGTGATCGTTGCGGCGCCCACGCACCCGCTCGCCAACAAGCGAGCCATCAAGCTCAGCACGCTCGCCAACGAGGCGTTCATCGTGCGCGAGCGCGGCTCGGACACGTGGAACTCGATGGAAGAAGGCTTCGCAGGAAAGATCACGAACCTCAAGATCGCCATGGAGATCCAGAGCACCGAGACGATCAAGCAGGCCGTGATCGCGGGCATGGGCATCGCCTTTCTTTCGGCGCACACCATCAGCCTAGAACTGCAGGTCGGTCACCTCACCGTGCTCGACGTCGAAGGCTTCCCGGTCATGCTCAACTGGTACGTCGTGCACCGGAAAAACAAGCGCTTGCCGCCTGTTGCGCTCGCATTCAAGCGCTTCCTCATGGAGGAAGGCGCGGCACTCATCGAGAACATTACGAAAGTGTCAGAAGCGAGTTTGCATAAGTAAGGTTTGATGGTTGTGCCATAAACCATCAGGCATGAATAATCATCCGCGTCATATTGCGCGTTCAGTGGTTTTCCCCTGGTCCCGCAAATAGTCGATACGACGTCAGTGCGGCCCTTGCCGCTGGCGCAGCGCGCCGCCCCGGCTGCGGCGCCGCCGTGGCAAGTCCTGCGATGCGTGATGACCCGCGCGCCCCGCGCCGCCGTGCGGCGTGTCGCTCGCGGCTAGCCAGGCAGGCTCGAACGCGCCGCTGCCGCAAGCCGCGACCAGCAGTTCGTCCGGCACACCCGCAAAACTTGCATGGAATGTCGCGCTGAAGGGCTCGCGTGACTGTGACGCCTCGACCGCGCCCGTACGTGCGAGCCGCGGTCGCCGCGCGCCGCTCATGAGCCGCGCGCCCAGCGCCGCGCACAGCACGCTTGCCGCGACCAGCACGGAGAGTTCGAAATCGGGCGAAGCGCGCGCGCTCAGGAATCCATAGCCGAGCGCCGCGCCTAGCAGCAGCGCGATGACATGCATGACGCGGTCGCCGCGGCCGAACGGCACGCGCCTGCGCACCGCGCCGCGCGCTTGCGCGCCACGGCTGAACAGACTCAGCGCGCCGCCGATCAGCAGTGCACCGGTGGCCGCCGCGACGAACAGCGCAACACGTTCACCAGCGCCACGCTCAGGCTGCAACAGGTAGCCAACGAAGGCGCCAATCAAGACACTCGCGCCCGACACGCCCCCCAGCAGCGCCGCCGTCCGCGCGCGCCGCGTGAGGTCACGCCGGCCCGCAAGGCACAAACCGGCCAGCACGCCGGCTTCGACAGCCACCGTCGCGTCGGCCGCATGCATCCAGCCGGCGGCGATCACGCCGGGCGGAACGGTCAGTAGCAATGCGAACGAAATGGCGAAGGCGAGCCAATGCTTGTGCGGCGCATCAGCACGCCTCGCGCAGCGCGGCGCGGCGCGAAAACGCCGCGCACGCACCGGCGCGAGCGCCGCCAATTGTGCAAATGCACAGCCGAGCCATGCGAATAGCGCGCCCGCGCCCAGCCACGCCAGGTCGCCAGCCAGTTGCTCCGGCATCTCTCCTCCTCGCGCGGCATTGCTGCCGCGCGCGTCTTTGGTTTTACGCCGTCAAGCCGCGCCCTCTCCGGCGGCGAGCGACTCGATTTGGGCCGACGCGGTGGCCAGCGCATTGCTCAACGTACCGATCCCTTCGATGGTGACCTCGACCGTTGCGCCTTCAACGATCGAGCCTACGCCGAGCGAGGTGCCGCACGCAATCACGTCGCCGGGTTCGAGCGTCAGGTCCTGCGAAATGAGGCTCACCTGCTGCGCCGGCGAAAACACCATGTCGTCGAGCGGATAATTCTGCCGCTCCACGCCATCGAGTTTCGTGACGACGCGTGCGCGCTGCCAGTCGAACCCGGAAACGATCGCCGGGCCCAGACAACAGAACGTATCGAAACCTTTGGCGCGGCACCATTGCGGGAAGTGCGGATTCTCGGTGATGAGGCCCGCGGCCGTGACGTCGTTGACGATCGTGTAGCCGAAGATCGCCGACTCGGCTTCCTGGACGCTTGCATCGCGGCAGCGCTTGCCGATCACGATGCCGAGTTCGCCTTCGAAGACGATTTTTCCCGCATAGTGGGCAGGACGCCGAATCAATTCTGAAGAGCCAATCACCGAAGCCGCCGGCTTGATGAGAAAAAGCGGGTGCGCTGGCACCGGTTTTTCGAGTTTCGCGGCGAGCGCGTGAAAATTGTTCCAGAGCGCGACGACTTTGCCGGGCGCACAGGGCGCGAGTGGCGTGAGCGCACGCAGCGACAGCACCGCGCCAGTGGGCACCGGCTGATCGAGCCCTTCGTATTCGTGCAAGTAACCGTTCTCGACTCGGCCGAACACGATGCTGCCGTCGCTCGCCATCAAACGCATCCACGTTTCCATGTTTTCTCCTGGGTTTCAAACGGCGCCAGAAGCGCGCAGCGAGTGGATCTCGTCCTTCGTGTAGCCGAATTCGGCGAGCACTTCGTCGGTGTGTTCGCCCAGCATCGGCGAGCGCGTGACTTCGGTCGGGCTGTCCGAGAGCTTGATCGGGTTGCCCACCGTGAGGTACTTGCCGCGCACCGGGTGATCCACCTCGACGATCGTGCCGCTCGCGCGCAGCGATTCGTCGCTGGCGATCTCCTTCATCGAGAGAATCGGACCGCACGGAATGTCGTAGCGATTCAGCACGGCCATCGCGTCGAACTTCGTGCGATGCATGGTCCAGTGCTCGATCTCGTCGAAGATCGCCTTCAGGCGCGGCAGACGCGCATTCGGCGTGGCGTAGTCCGGATCGTCAATCCACTCCTCGCGCCCGATCAGCTTGCAGATGCGGTCCCACACGGGCGCCTGCGCGATGAAATAGATATAGGCGTTCGGATCGGTCTCCCAACCCTTGCACTTGAGAATCCAGCCCGGCTGGCCGCCGCCCGACGCATTGCCGGCGCGCGGCACGGCCTCGCCGAAGCCGTCGTTGGGATACTGCGGGTACTCCTTCATGACGCCGGTGCGCTCGAGCCGCTGCTGATCGCGCAACTTCACGCGGCACAAGTTGAGCACGCCGTCCTGCATGGCCGCGAGCACCTTCTGGCCGCGCCCCGTGTGCGTGCGCTGATAGAGCGCCGTGACGATGCCGAGCGCGAGATGCAGGCCCGTGCCGCTGTCACCGATCTGCGCGCCCGAGACGACCGGCGGGCCGTCGTCGAAACCCGTCGTCGATGCCGCGCCGCCCACGCACTGCGCGACGTTCTCGTAGACCTTGCAGTCCTCGTACGGGCCAGGGCCGAAGCCCTTCACCGAAGCGACGATCATGCGCGGGTTCAGCGTCTGTATATGTTCCCAGCTGAAGCCCATGCGCTCGAGCGCGCCCGGCGCGAAGTTCTCGACCAGTACGTCGCAGTCGCGAATGAGCCGCTCCAGCACGCGCTTGCCTTGCGGGTTCTTCGTGTCGAGCGTGAGCGAACGTTTGTTGCCGTTGAGCATCGTGAAGTAGAGGCTGTCCGCGTCCGGCAGGTCGCGCAGTTGCTCCCGCGTGATGTCGCCGGCGCCTGCGCGCTCTACCTTGATCACGTCCGCGCCGAACCAGGCGAGCAGTTGCGTGCAGGTGGGTCCCGACTGCACGTGCGTGAAATCGAGGATGCGCACGCCGTTCAATGCCTTGCCCATGTCATGTCTCCTTATCTAATCGTGGCCGGGCGAGTTTTCGAAAATCTGTGGGGTTGCGTGGGCAGAGGCGTTTCGCGCTATGGCGCGACATCTGCGTCCTTGAGCAATACGGTATGTGATATATCAGAACGAAGCAAGAGGGAAATTGCCCATCGGGAATGCCATTAGAATCGCGTCAAAGCCTTATCCAGTATGGTTTTGACACAACTTCGACGGCGTTGACGCGGTGCACACGAGGGAAAACCCCGAGCATTTGCGGCGTCTGATATGCCAGATTCCGTGTGAAGGATGGCCGGACGTCATCGCGATTTGGTCAGGGATGCCAGGGGTTGATGCGCATAAAGTCGGCTGTCGGATGCCGCTCAACGGACGCGCGATGAAGGGGGCGCAGGGACGCGAATCGACGTAAACGCAAAACGGGAGACCCAAAGGTCTCCCGTTTTTTGCCTCGATTCAGCGGCGTCTGCCGCCTGCCTCAATCCAGGAAATCGCAGTTCTTCTCGACATAAACCGCGAGATCGAGCGAATGCTGGCGCACGAGCTTTTCCGCCAGTTCGGTGTCGCGCTTCTCCAGCGCCTCGATAATGCGCAGATGATCGACGATCGAGCGCGAAGCCCGGTCGCTCTGCGAAATCGTCATGCGGCGAATGGCGCGCACGTGCACGAAGATGTTCTTGATAGTGTCGAGGATGATCTGCGAGCGGGAAAGCTCGACGATCGCCTGGTGGAACGCGATGTTGGCGTCCGAGTACTCGGCGATGTGTTCGGCAGGCGTGCTGTCGCGGAAGTCGTCGAACATGTGGCGCAGCCGCGCGATTTCCTCGTCGGTGGCGTGGATCGTGGCGAGGCGCGCGGCCATGCTTTCGAGCGCGGCCCACATCTGGATCATCTCGACGATCTCGCGCTTGCTCTTGCGCACGATATAGATGCCGCGGCGCGGCACCATGCGCAGGAAGCCTTCCTGCTCGAGCAGCGTCATGGCCTCGCGCACCGGCGTGCGGCTCACGCCGAGCGATTCGCTCAGCACGCGCTCGTCGAGCCGGATTTCCTCGCGCGACTGGTAGATGTCGGCGTCGGCAATGGCCTGGCGCAGCATGGCGTAAGCCTGATCGCGCAGGCTCAGTGTGGCGTTGATGGGCTGCAGCGCCAGCTTGAGCGGCGCCGCTTCCCGGCTTGCTACAACTTCAGTTTGTTCTGACGACATTGATTACCTCTTTTCCGACCTGCGGACGGATTCGCGGACCGAATTGTGCACGACGAACGGCCCTGGCGCGCGGTGCTTCGCCCAAACCAGCGTACCGGCCATGCCGCGCGGCCTGCTCGATGGCGGACTGCGGCAGCCACCTGGCGATCATGACCGTAGCAGTTGCTCCCAGACCCACGACCGCTGCACCGAACAGTGCGAGAGAAACGAAATCCATTTGAAGCTCCGCATGATTGAGTAATCGAATAACTCAATCATATGCTGCGTCGCGACAAAAAGCAATATTCTGTATGTGATATATCAGATGCAGTCGTTTCCACACAACACTTCGATGGTGCAGGGCTTATCAGGGGCGCACTCCCACATTGTGGGCACGGCCGACCGGATATCCATGAAAAACAACCAATCCTAGTGAGAAACCGGTGCTGCCCGCAAGGGGATATGCCAACGAAGGGCACGATCGCGTCATGCAACGGTGAGAACGAGACTCGCACGCAACACAAACTGCGGCGGCCAAAGCCATTTAAGCATTTCAGGTTGACAGCGCTGCAACGCACCCCGCACACTCAGTCCATGCACACTTCCTTCACCCACCTCGCCATCGCAAACACGATGAATCATCCGTGGAAAACCCATACGGGTATCCCACGGGGATGGTGTGCGTACTAGCAGTCTGTCGTCACGCAAATCACAAGCCCCGCCGGCATCGACGGGGCTTTTTGTTTTTCTGGGTGGCAGTGCTCCGTTCGTCGGCTCCAAAAACTGGAGAAAACGATGGATGACGCTTTTCAGGCAGCCTCACTGACCGCTTCACAACCCGCTCTGCACACCGTTGCGGACGCAACCGACTGTTTCGACGATCCGTTGCCCGTCCAATCTGTCCACTTTGCCGTGCCGCCCATGCGCACGCTCACCTGGCGCGTGAATGCGTCGGCCACGCTGCGGGTTCAGGTGGCCCAGGTGTGGGTCACGCGCGCCCGCTCGCCCTACGACCACTGGCTGCAACCGGGCGAGACGCTCCGGCTCGAGCGTGGCGAGCGCATCTGGCTCAGTACTGAGGCCGCCTTGCCGGCACGCGTGAGCATCACGAGCGCCTGGCAGCCGCCGTTTGCGGGCGTACGGCGCGGTATGGAGCGCCTCGCCGCCTGGCTTGCGCTGCTCACGCTCCGGCGCTCGCGCGAGGCGTGATGTGCGAAGCCCTGGCGCTTGACGCGTTTTGAGCCGAAGCCAGAGCCTCAAACGCCAAAACGCCGGATGCGCCGCCCAACTGGCGCGTATCCGGCGTCACAAGTCGAGGCACGCACTCAGAACTTGTGCCGCAGCCCGAGGTTCACGATGGCCTGGTTCGACGTGCCCGAGTAACCATACGAGCCGACCGAAGCCTCGGCCGGCATCGAGCCGCCCGTGCCGTTGCCGGTATCGCCGCTCGCATGCTGCCAGGCCGCCGTCATATAGAGGTCGGTGCGCTTCGAGAGGCTGTAATCGGCGCCGAGCGACACCTGGTTGTAATTCGCCGACGTATCGCCATTGGCGTGCGTGTAGCTGTAGCCAATGCCGAGCAGCAGCGCCGGGTTCAGCTGATAGTTCACGAAGCCCTGGCCGGTGTTGTACTTTTGCGTCTCGCGGAACACCGAGCTGCCGTCCGGCGAGTAGCGCGCGTTGCTGTAGCCGAGGCCGAGCGTGAACTGGCCGAGCTGATACTGCGCCGCCGCGCGCGCGATGGTGAGCGAGTGTGCCGTGGCGTAGCCGGAGTTGATCGGGCCGTCGAAGGTGCCGTCCGAAGTGCTCGTCCAGCCGCCGGTGCGAATGCCGTTCACGGCCTGGCTGTTGGTCGCGTAGAAGTAGCCGCCTGCCAGCGCGAGCGGACCGTTGGTGTAGTTGACCGCCGCCGAGTACGACTGTTCGGCACCTGTCGAGCCCGCAATGCCGCCAAAAGAGTACATCGCCGCAGCCTGGAGGCCGCTCCAAACGGGCGTGGTGTACTTGACGGCGTTGTTCACGCGGAAGCTGTTGTCGTAGTTGTCGACGTCGCCGGGCGTGGCGAACACGGAGCCGAAATAGTTGTCCGCCGTAATGCCCTGCACGAGGTCGATGAGCGGGTCATACTGCCGCCCGAGCGTGAGCGACCCGTACTGCTCGGCCGTCAAGCCCACGTATGCCTGTCGGCCGAACAGCCTGCCACCCTGCGCGAGCGCGCCGGTGGAGGGGTTGAAGCCGCTTTCCAGCTGGAAGATCGCCTTGAGGCCGCCACCGAGATCTTCTGCGCCCTTCAAACCCCATCGCGAGCCGGAGAGATTGCCGAAGCTGCTGTTGCCGAGCGTCCAGAGGTTTTTGCTGCCGTCGGCGTGATTGACGTAGGTGATCGACGTGTCGATCGTGCCGTACAGCGTCACGCTGGTCTGTGCCTGAGCCGTGCCGGCAACCCCGAGCGCGGCCAGCGAAAGGGAAGTCAAGGCTAGTCTTTTCACGTCATTCTCCAGGCGCAGTAAAACAACTCCTGACCAAAGCAGACTAACTCGCCCGTCGCGCATTGTAAAAGGAATAAACAAGCTGTCTCGAATTAGTGACAGCGATTTCAGGAAGCGCCTGGCTAACAACCCAAACATTATCTCCGGCTGCGAAACAATCACGAAGCGCCTGCCTGCAACGCCCGCCACGCAAGGCTTGCGGCGAACCGGCCTGATCGGCGCGTGTTTCAGTATGCGATAAGCGCCCGCCCATTACTCACAAGTTAACGATTACCTTGCCGTTCAATCCATCTGTTAATTAGGCTCTGCAAACATCAATCATGAAAAGATTATTCCCCAATTAAATCCACTAGTTACGGCTCGCCATTGCGCCGAATTGATCCGCACCCAATAGCGGTTTCTTGCATCGGGGCGTCAACCGGCGGGTAGTCCTATGCGTTTGCTGAGCTTAACCAGTCCTTTCCGAACGATTACGATTCGGCTCGAATTTCCGGTTCGCGCGCAAGGTGCGCGAGAACCGGCCTCGAAAGAACGTAAGCGCAAAACGCGAATAAACACGATGTCACCGCCGGGGAAGCTGTAACAGTCGATACGGCGACATCGCAGAGAGCCACCAGACCGATCCATGTCTCAATCGCATTCTTCGCGCGCGGCGCGCGCCCTCGGGGCGCTGCGCCGCCGTGCCGGTGCCCTGCACCTGCAGCGCTTCGTCGCGCCGGTGTTCGCGCTCGGCATTTGCGCGCTGCTGCTGGTCGTGTTCCAGCACCTCTCGCGCACGGTCGACTACCACTCGGTGATCCGCCAGCTCTGGACGCTCACGCCGGCCCAATGGGTCGGCGCGCTCGCCGCCACGGCCGTGAGCTTCGTCGCGCTGGTCGGACGCGACGCCGTGGGCCTGCGCTACCTCGGCGCGCGCGTCTCGCGCGGCGCGCTGTGGGCCGGCGCGATCGCCGGCTCGGCGCTCGGCAACGTCACCGGCTTCGGCGCGCTCACGGGCGGCGCCGTGCGCTGCCGCGTGTATGGCGGCGCGGGCGTCACCGCCGCGCAGATCGGCCGCATGACGGTGTTCACGAGCGTCACGCTCGCCGCCGCCCTCGTGCTCATGACCGCCCTCGGCATGGTGGGCGCCGCCGGCACGCTCTCCGGTCTGCTGCATCTCTCGCCCGACGAACTGCGCCTGATCGGCGGCGTGGTGCTCGGCTGCGGCGCGGTGATGGTCATCCTTTGCCCCGCAAGCGCGCGCGAGATCGAGCCGTTCGGCCGCGCCTGGCTGCGCTTTGCGGTGCCGGCGCGGCGCGACCTCGTCGCGCAACTGCTGCTGGCCGCGCTCGACGTGGTCGGCGCCGGACTCGCGCTCTGGTCGGTCATGCCGCATGCGCTCCTCGGCTTCAGCGACTTCCTCACCGTGTACTGCGCCGCCATGCTGCTCGGCCTGATCGGCCACACGCCCGGCGGCATCGGCGTGTTCGAAGCCGCGATGGTCTACGCGCTCGGCCCGAGCGTGCCGACCTCGAAGGTGCTTGCCGCGCTGCTCGCCTATCGCGCGATCTACTTCGGCGCGCCGCTCGCGCTCGCCGCGGCGGTGCTCGCCGTATTCGAGGGCCGCGCGCTCAAGACGCCGCTCAGCGCCCGCTTTGCGAAGCGCGGCGCCGACGGCGTCTCGCAACTCGCGCCGCTCTTCCTCGCCATCGTCACGTTCGTGACGGGCAGCATGCTCGTGATCTCGGGCGCCACGCCCGCGTTCTCCAAACGTATCGCGCTGCTGCAAACCATCGTGCCGCTCTGGGTGCTCGAAAGCTCGCAGCTGATGGGCAGCCTCTTCGGCGTGTTGCTCCTGTTCGTCGCGCGCGGTCTGCTGCGGCGTCTGGATGCTGCCTGGTGGCTCGCGCTCGTGATCGCCGTGGCCAACCTCGCGCTCTCGCTCGCCAAGGGCCTTGCCTTCGTCGAAGCGGGCGTGCTGTGCGTGCTGATCGTACTGCTCCTCGGCACGCGCAAGCGCTTCAATCGCCACTCGTCCATGTTCTCCGAGCGCTTCACGCCGGCCTGGCTCGCCTCGGTCGGCTGCGTGATCGCGCTCGCCGTGTGGGTGCTGCTGTTCGCGTTCCGCGACGTGCAGTACTCGCAGAACCTCTGGTGGCAATTCGCCTTCCACAGCCGCGCCCCGCGCGCGCTGCGCGCCACGCTCGGCGCCGGCGTGTTCGCCGCCGCGCTCGCGCTGTGGCAATTGCTGCGCCCCGCCGCCGGCCGCTTCGTGATGCCCCCGAGCGAAGACCTCGAAGAGGCCGCGCGCATCGTGCGCGCGCAGGAGCGCAGCGACGCGGGCCTCGCGCTGATGGGCGACAAGAGCTTCCTCTTCTCCGCCTCACGCAAGGCTTTCCTCATGTACGCGAAGCGCGGCCGCACGTGGGCGGCGCTGCACGATCCGGTCGGCCCACGCGAAGAGTGGCCCGCGCTGATCCGCGAATTCGTCACGCTCGCCCATGCTCACAACGGCCGCGCGGCGTTCTATCAGGTACGCGCCGACGCGCTGCCGCTCTATCTCGACGCCGGCCTCACGCTGATGAAGCTCGGCGAGGAAGCGCGCGTGATGCTGCAGGAATTCGACCTCAAGGGTCCGCAGCGCGCGCATCTGCGCTACGCGCTCAAGCGCGGCGAACGCGATGGCTTTTCGATCGAACATATCGAGCCCACGCAGATGGGTGCGAGCCTGCCGGTGCTGCGCGCGATCTCCGACGCCTGGCTGCAGGACCGCGAAGCGCGCGAAAAGAGCTTCTCCGTGGCTGCGTTCGACGACGACTATCTCGCCGCGCAGTCCGTGCTGCTGATCCGCCAGAACGGCGAGCCGCTCGCCTTCGTTACCTTCATGACGACCGATCTGAACACCGACGCAACGGTGGGCGTCATGCGCCATCTGCCGGGCGCCTCGCCCTATGCGATGGAGTATCTGTTCACGCAGCTCGCGCTGCATCTGAAGGCCGCCGGCTACCAGTCGCTCTCGCTCGGCATGGCGCCGCTCTCGGGCATGGGTCCCTCGCCGCTCGCTTCGTCGTGGCACCGGCTCGCGGGCTTCATCTGGCGCTTCGGCGGCCGCTTCTATAACTTCCGGGGGCTGCGCGGCTTCAAGAACAAGTTCGCGCCGCGCTGGGAACCACGCTATCTGGCCGCTTCGGGCTCGATCAGCGTGTTCATCACCCTCGCCGATCTATCGCTGCTGGCAGGAGGCTGGCGCTCATGACATTCCGTACTCCCAGGCTGCCGCGCATTGCAGGCACGGCAGCGGGCGCCGCTGTGCTCGCGTTTTTCACGGCTCACGCCAACGCGGCTTCGATGCCCGTCTCGACGCCCGCTTCCGCTGCGACGATGCACGTTTCCGGCGGCCGTTACGGCGAAGTCGCGGTGACGAAACCGGGTGGCGCGATGCGCGGCTTCACCGTGCTGTTCTCGGCGGACAAGCACTGGAGCGCCGCCGACCAGACGCGCGCCGACGCGCTCGCGCAGCATGGCGCGCTCGTCGTGGGTGTGGATACGGAGCGCTATGCGCAGAACCTCGCCGCCCTGAAGAACGAGGCCTGCCACAAGCTCTACAGCGACGCCGAAGCGCTTAGCCACCAGCTCGAACGCCAGTTGGGGTCCAACGAGTACTACGCGCCGATCGCCATCGGCAGCGGCCAAGGTGCGCTCATCGCACAGCACATGCTCTCGCAGGCGCCTGCGAACACGATGGCGGGCGCCGTGTCGCTCGATCCGGCCGCGAAGCTCGACGCGCGCTTCGCACCCTGCCCGGCCGACCCCACGCTCTCGCGCGGCAATGGCCTGCCCGGCTTCTTCGAGCAGGGTGTGACGACAAAAGATGCGCACGCAACCGGTCCTGGCGCACCGCGTGCCTTCGCCCCCGGCGTTGCCGACGCCGACAAGTTCGTCGCGCTCACCTCAAATCACCTGCGCGTCGTGACAGAAAGCGAAGAGGACGTGTCGGACCTGCCGCTCGTCGAATTGCCCGCGGCGCACCCCACCGACATGCTCGCGGTGGTGATCTCGGGCGACGGCGGCTGGCGCGATCTCGACAAGACGATTGCAGAAGCGCTGCAAAGGCAGGGTATTTCGGTGATCGGCTGGGACGCGCTGCGCTACTTCTGGAGCGAAAAGACGCCCGAGCAAACGAGCCACGATCTCGCCCGCGTGCTGAAGACCTACGGCTCGCGCTGGCATGCGCAGCACGTCGCGCTGGTGGGCTACTCGTTCGGCGCGGACGTGATGCCGTTCGCCTACAACCGTCTGCCCGACGCGTTGCGCGCGAAGGTGTCATACATGTCGCTGCTCGGCTTCGCGCCGGACGCCGACTTCCAGATCCGCGTGACGGGCTGGCTCGGCATGCCCGCCAGCGACAAGGCGCTGCAGGTGCGCCCGGAACTCGCGAAGGTGCCACCTTCGATCGTGCAATGCGTGTATGGCGCGGGCGAGAAAGACACGCTGTGTCCGGCGCTCGTGAATACCGGCATCGACGTCGTCAAGACGAACGGCGATCACCACTTCGACGGCGACTACAACGCGCTCGCCGGGAAGATCATCGCGGGGTGGAAGAGGGAGATCGCGATGCGGGGGTGAGGGAGCGCGTCGCTTTTCCATGTTCGCTTGACGGCGAACGGACTTTGGTCGACTATAACGCCGCGCGTCATATGACGCGCGGCGTTATGCTTTGGCATGGCGATCCAAAACTTCCATGACAAGGAAACGGCACTCATCTGGTCCGGTGCGCAGTCGCGTCGACTGCCGGTGGAAATTCAGCAGGTCGCACGCCGCAAGTTGCGCATGCTGAACGCCGCGCTCGCGCTCGCTCTCGCCGATTTACGCGTTCCACCGGCCAATCGACTTGAGGCTCTAACGGGGATCGCGCGGACCAACACAGTATCCGTATCAACGACCAGTGGCGGATATGTTTCAAATGGCACGGCGGCCACGCCCATGACGTCGAAATCGTCGACTACCACTGAGGTGCGGACTATGAAAAAACTCCGGAACGTCCATCCCGGCGAAGTGCTGCAGGAGGAATTCCTCACGCCGATGGAGATGAGCCAGAACGCGCTGGCGCGAGCCATGAAAGTACCGCCGCGACGCATCAACGAAATCGTGCATGGCGCGCGCAGCGTGACCGCAGACACCGCGCTGCGTCTGTCGATCGTATTCGGCACCTCACCGCAGTTCTGGATGAACCTCCAGAGCGACTACGATCTGGAGGAAGCCGCAGGAAACGCCGATCTCTCGGAGCTTCGACCCCCCGCGGCATAGGCGCCCCAATGTTTCGCGCTGCATGATTCGTCTCCTCGATCGGCGGTGCCGACCCGCCGGCAGCCAGTTTGGCACGCGTACCGGGACGCTGCACGACCTCGCGTCCTGCCGGGCCGCCAATTTGCGCGCAAAACGGGCGGCCAACCTTTCACTCATATCAATGTGAAAGGCTTTAGAAAAATTTCTCCTTACATTACCAAACGCTTTCAACTATAACGACATCACATGTCGCGATTTCCGCTATCTCGCGCATGCCTCAGCCCGCCCGGCCTAGCCGGCGGGCTTTTTTTTCTGGCGCCGGCCGCATCGGCCGAAAGCTTTCAAACGCCATACTCATCAATGCCAGAGCTAGTAGAAGCCCTGAGGTGTTTCCCGCTTGACTTCATTGATATATCACATATTGTGTAAACGACTGTCAGCTAAACGACAGGAATCGTGACTGCGATCCGGGCAACCGCCGCGCTTCGCAGATGGCCATTCATTCGAAGAAACCGGAGACACACATGGAGCATCGGCAAGGAGGGGCGTCGCGATTCGCGTCGCCGTGGACGCAACTCGTGCTCGGCGTCATCTGCATGGCGATGATCGCCAATATGCAGTACGGCTGGACGCTGTTCGTCAATCCGATCAACGAGAAATATCACTGGGGGCGTGCCGCGATTCAGGTCGCGTTCACGATCTTCGTCGTCACCGAAACCTGGCTCGTGCCCGTGGAAGGCTGGCTCGTCGACAAGTACGGACCGCGTCCCGTGGTCGTGGGCGGCGGGCTGTTGTGCGCGGTTGCCTGGGCGCTCAATTCGGTCGCCGCGTCGCTGCCCGTGCTCTATATCGCGGCCGCCATCGGCGGGCTCGGTGCCGGCGCCGTCTATGGCACGTGCGTCGGCAACGCCCTCAAGTGGTTTCCGACCCGCCGCGGGCTCGCGGCCGGCATCACGGCGGCGGGTTTCGGAGCGGGGTCGGCGGCGACCGTCGTGCCGATCGCCAACATGATCAAGAGCAGCGGATACGAGTCCACCTTCCTCTGGTTCGGTCTGGGACAAGGCATCGTCGTGCTCGTGCTCGGCTTCGCCCTCAGCGCGCCCGTCTCGCACGGGGTAGCGGCGGCGAAACGCGCCATTGGACAAATGGGACACGCGGCGAAGCAGGTTGCGCAGAGTGCGAGCGCCGTCTACAACGCGAGCCCGCGCGAGGTGGTGGCGTCGCCCATCTTCTGGGTGATGTACGCCATGTTCGTGATGATGGCCGCAGGCGGCCTGATGGCGACCGCGCAGCTCGGCCCCATCGCGAAGGACTTCGGGCTGCACGACTCGCCCGTTTCGCTGCTCGGCCTCACGCTGCCCGCGCTCACGTTCGCGCTCACCATCGACCGCGTGCTCAACGGTCTCACGCGGCCCTTCTTCGGCTGGGTATCGGACCGCATTGGCCGCGAGAACACGATGTTCGTCGCGTTCGGCATCGAGGCGATCGGCATCGTGCTGCTCTCGCAATACGGCCACAGCCCGACGGCGTTCGTCGTGCTGACAGGCATCGTGTTCTTCGCGTGGGGCGAGATCTACAGCCTCTTTCCCGCCACCTGCGGCGACACCTTCGGACCGAAGTTCGCCGCGACCAACGCGGGCCTGCTCTACACGGCGAAGGGCACGGCCGCGCTGCTCGTGCCGTTCACGAGTGTGATCACCGCGGCAACCGGCAGTTGGCACGCGGTATTCATGCTCGCCTCGGGCATGGCGGCGGTCTCCGCCCTGCTCGCCGTGTTCGTGCTCAAGCCATTGCGCCAGGCCCATCGGCAAAAGCATGCGGAACCGGCGGCCGACTTCCCGTATGGCAGCCCGCTCGTCCAGGACTGAGCCGTCCCATCTCGCGAAACCAATCGGGATAGGGGCAGGCCTCGCGACCTGACCCCTCCCACGCCACCGTGCGTACGGGTCCGTACACGGCGGCTCGGATCGGTTAGCCGACTGGACCGACAGAGGGAAGTCCAAGAGAACGTAGA
>NZ_JBFRCL010000062.1:0-51996 GCF_040965695.1 Paraburkholderia sp. BR10937 | reverse complement strand
CGAGCAGAAAGGTCAGGTGACTGGAAAGCATCGCGCCGAAAAGTTAACAGCTCGGCGCGTCGTTTACAACACCTTCTCGCCATCAAAACAACAATGCCGTTCAGGCTTAACTGAACGGCATTACCGCTCAGATGCGGGCTTTTTCGTTTCAGGCGCGCCGTTTCAATACGACGGCTTGTCGATGCGGATTTCCTGCAGGATCGTGGTGGCGATTTCCTCGATCGACTTGTGCGTCGACGAGAGCCACTTGATGCCTTCGCGCCGCATCATCGCCTCGGCTTCGTTGACCTCGTAGCGGCAATTTTCCAGCGCGGCGTACTTGCTGCCCGGGCGCCGCTCGTTGCGGATCTCGGTCAGGCGCTGCGGATCGATCGAGAGGCCGAAGATCTTCGTGCGATGCGAAAGCAACGCATTCGGCAGCTTGCCGCGCTCGAAATCGTCGGGGATGAGCGGGTAGTTCGCGGCCTTCACACCGTACTGCATCGCGAGATACAGGCTCGTCGGCGTTTTGCCGCTGCGCGACACGCCCACGAGGATCACGTCGGCGTCGGCGAGATTGCGGTCGGACTGGCCGTCGTCGTGCGCGAGCGAGAAGTTGATCGCCTCGATACGGTTCTTGTATTCGTCGGTGTCGGCGTTCTGGTGGCCGCGGCCCATGGCGTGGCTCGACTTGAGCTCCAGCTCCTGCTCGAGCGGTTCCACGAAGGTCTGGAACATGTCCATCACGAGCGCGTTCGCGCGCTTGACGATCTCGTTGGAGTTGCTGTCCACGAGCGTCGTGAACACGATCGGGCGGCGGCCTTCCTGCACGGCGGCTTCGTTGATCTTCTCGGCGGTCGAGTAGGCCTTTTCGGACGAATCGACGAAGGGCACGCGCACGAGGCGAAATTTCTGGTCGAACTGCGACAGGATCGAATGCGCGAAAGTTTCGGCAGTGATCCCGGTACCGTCGGAGACGATGAATACGGTAGGCGGCATCGGTTGAGGCTGGGTACGTGAGCTGCAGGGCCGCTCGGGACAGGCTTGGGCGCCCGGAAAGCCCCGTCCGGCGGGACCGAGGGGCAATTCTCGCCGACTGGCACAAATTCCAGAGTCGGCACGGTAGAATAGCGGCAACCTGTTGGATAAGCAATTGCAGTGCAACCGCGCCAAACAGCCGCCTATCGCGGTGCATTCTGGTGTCAATTCGCAGCGATTCCGTCTAACTTCATGCAATCGCGCGCATCTTCGTGCTTTTCCATTGAATGGAAATTCGTTCGCGCCCCGTGAGCGATTGCTTCTCCAACAGGTTGCGCAAGACGCGAATCCGCTTCCAATGGGCGGACCGCGTTCGAGCCCACTTGCGCAATCGTGAATTTTTTTCACACTTAGGGGCTTGTATGACTAACACCGTTGCCAAGGATCAGGCGTATGTAGTGCCTTTCGAGCAGTTGCGGATGACCGATGTCGAGATCGTGGGCGGCAAGAACGCCTCGCTCGGCGAAATGATCAGCCAGTTGGCTGAGGCAGGCGTGCGAGTGCCCACAGGCTTCGCGACGACCGCGCTCGCCTTCCGCGACTTCCTGAAACATAACAACCTGACCGAACGGATCGCCGCTCGTCTGGAGACGTTCGACGTCGACGACGTGAAGGCGCTGGCCGAAGCCGGCAAGGAGATCCGTCAATGGATCATCGACGCGCCGCTGCAGCCGAAACTCGAAGCGGAGATCCGCGCCGGTTTCGAGACGCTGCAGAACGGTTCGCCGTCTGAGCTCTCGTTCGCCGTGCGTTCGTCGGCAACGGCGGAAGACCTGCCCGACGCGTCGTTTGCCGGTCAGCAGGAAAGCTACCTCAACGTGGTCGGCATCGAAGACGTGCTCGATCGCCTCAAGCACGTGTTCGCGTCGCTCTACAACGACCGCGCCATTTCCTATCGCGTCCACAAGGGCTTCACCCACGCCGAAGTTGCGCTGTCGGCTGGCGTGCAGCGCATGGTCCGTTCGGACCGCGGCGCCGCAGGCGTGATGTTCACGCTCGATACGGAATCGGGCTTCAAGGACGCCGTCTTCATCACGTCGAGCTACGGCCTCGGTGAGACGGTCGTGCAGGGCGCCGTGAATCCGGACGAGTTCTACGTCTTCAAGACCACGCTCGCTCAGGGCAAGGCGCCGATCATCCGCCGCTCGATCGGCTCGAAACTCATCAAGATGGAATTCACGCAGCCGGGCGAGCCGGGCCGCGTGAAGACGGTCGACGTCTCGCACGAACAGCGCAACCGCTTCTCGATCACCGACGAAGACGTGATCGAACTGGCCAAGTACGCCGTCATCATCGAGAAGCACTACCAGCGTCCGATGGACATCGAGTGGGGCAAGGACGGCCTCGACGGCAAGATCTTCATTCTCCAGGCGCGTCCGGAGACCGTGAAGAGCCAGGCCGCCGGCAAGGTCGAGCAGCGCTTCAAGCTCAAGGGCCAGTCGCAGGTGCTCGCAACGGGCCGCGCGATCGGCCAGAAGATCGGCGCGGGCCGTGTGAAGGTGATTCACGATCCGTCCGAAATGGAACGCGTGCAGCCGGGCGACGTGCTCGTCGCCGACATGACCGACCCGAACTGGGAGCCGGTGATGAAGCGCGCTTCGGCGATCGTCACGAACCGTGGCGGCCGCACCTGTCACGCCGCGATCATCGCGCGTGAGCTGGGCGTGCCGGCCGTGGTGGGCTGCGGCGACGCGACCGACGTGCTGAAGGACGGCGCGCTCGTGACGGTTTCGTGCGCAGAAGGCGACGAAGGCCGCATCTACGACGGGCTGCTCGAAACCGAAGTCAGCGAAGTGCAGCGTGGCGATCTGCCGGCCATTCCGGTCAAGATCATGATGAACGTCGGCAACCCGCAGCTCGCGTTCGACTTCTCGCAACTGCCGAATGCAGGTGTTGGCCTCGCGCGTCTCGAGTTCATCATCAACAACAACATCGGCGTGCACCCGAAGGCGATTCTCGAGTACCCGAATGTCGACGCGGACCTGAAGAAGGCCGTGGAAAGCGTGGCCCGCGGCCACGCCTCGCCGCGCGCGTTCTACGTCGACAAGCTCACGGAAGGCATCGCCACGATCGCGGCGGCGTTCTATCCGAAGCCCGTGATCGTGCGTCTGTCGGACTTCAAGTCGAACGAGTACAAGAAGCTGATCGGCGGTTCGCGCTACGAGCCGGACGAAGAAAACCCGATGCTGGGTTTCCGCGGCGCGTCGCGGTACATCGCCGAAGACTTCGCGCAGGCGTTCGAAATGGAGTGCCTGGCGCTCAAGCGTGTGCGTGAAGAAATGGGGCTTTCGAACGTCGAGATCATGGTGCCGTTCGTGCGTACGCTCAAGCAGGCGGAGCGCGTAGTCGGCCTGCTCGAGAAGTTCGGCCTCAAGCGCGGCGTGAACGACCTCAAGCTGATCATGATGTGCGAAGTGCCGTCGAACGCGATCCTCGCTGAAGAGTTCCTGCAGTACTTCGACGGCTTCTCGATCGGCTCGAACGACCTCACGCAACTCACGCTCGGCCTCGACCGGGACTCGGGCATGGAACTGCTGGCCGTCGACTTCGACGAGCGCGATCCGGCCGTGAAGTTCATGCTCAAGCGCGCGATCGAAACCTGCCGCCGTCTGAACAAGTACGTCGGCATCTGCGGTCAGGGCCCGTCCGACCATCCGGACTTCGCCCAGTGGCTCGCGGAAGAGGGCATCGCTTCGATCTCGCTGAATCCGGACTCGGTTGTCGAGACGTGGCAGCAGCTGGCGAAGTCGCAGTCGAAGTAAGCGCGGTGCCGGGGGATTCAATCCTCGGCGCATACGGAGCTTGATGCAGCTTCCCGTGCGTCGTTGCACGCTGCGGAAAAAAGTGTCAGCTTCGTGCTATAACACCCCGGTCTATCCGGGGTGTTTTACTTTGGGAGGTCGTCGTGGGTCCGCATGGTTTGTTCTGGTGGATTGCCGCTGGCGTGCTCATCGTCGCCGAGCTGATGACCGGCACCTTCTACTTGTTGATGATCGCGCTCGGCTTTCTCGCCGGCGCGCTCAGCTATGAGCTTGGCTGGCCGCTCGACGTGCAACTGCTCGTCGCGGCGGCGGTCGGGCTCGCGGCCGTGGTTACGCTGCGGCGCTCGCGCTTTGGCCGCCGCCGGCGCATGACCGACGCCTCGACCGATCCGGGCGTGAACCTCGATATTGGCGCGACGCTTGTCGTCGCAGCCTGGCGCGACGGCCGCGCACGCACGATGTATCGCGGCGCCGAATGGGACGTCGAACTCGCGCCCGGCGAGCCCGAAGACGCGCCGCTCTACGAAATCAAGGCGGTACGCGGCAGTTGCCTCGTCGTGGCGGCGAAGCGCGAGCGGCGCGAAGCCAATGCGCCCGGCGCCGCTCGCGACGACGCGCGCCACGCGTGACGGGCCGCATTCAAAATCACACCAACACACCACACAGATGCGAACGGAGGTCCCGTATGCAAGTCCCAGTCGTCGGCCTGATTCTGCTCGTGATCGTCGTCGTGCTGATCGCGCAGACCATCAAGATCGTGCCGCAACAGCATGCCTGGGTGCTCGAACGGCTTGGGCGCTACCACGCCACGCTCACGCCGGGTCTGACGATCGTGCTGCCGTTCGTGGATCGCGTGGCCTACAAGCACGTGCTCAAGGAGATTCCGCTCGACGTGCCGAGCCAGGTCTGCATCACGCGCGACAACACGCAGCTTCAGGTCGATGGCGTGCTGTACTTCCAGGTGACCGATCCGATGAAGGCGTCGTACGGCTCGAGCAATTTCGTGTTCGCGATCACGCAGCTTTCGCAGACCACGCTGCGCTCGGTGATCGGCAAGCTCGAACTCGACAAGACCTTCGAGGAACGCGACTTCATCAACCATAGCGTCGTGTCGGCGCTCGATGAAGCCGCATCGAACTGGGGCGTGAAGGTGCTGCGCTACGAAATCAAGGATCTCACGCCGCCGAAGGAAATCCTCCACGCCATGCAGGCGCAGATCACCGCCGAGCGGGAAAAGCGCGCGCTCATCGCGGCCTCGGAAGGGCGCAAGCAGGAACAGATCAACCTGGCGGCCGGCGCGCGCGAGGCGGCGATCCAGAAGTCGGAAGGCGAGCGTCAGGCGGCGATCAATCAGGCGCAGGGTCAGGCGGCCGCCATTCTGGCGGTGGCCGAGGCGAACGCGCAGGCCATCCAGAAGATCGGCAACTCGATCCAGGCGCAGGGCGGCATGGATGCCGTCAACCTCAAGGTGGCCGAACAGTACGTGAATGCCTTCGCCAATCTGGCGAAGCAGGGCAATACGCTGATCGTGCCGGGCAACATGGGCGACCTGAGCACGATGATCGCTTCGGCGCTGACGATCGTGAACCGCGCGGGCCTGCGCGAGGGGCAGATCAGCGGGGCTGGGGCGACGAAGGGCGCATGAGCGCTCAGGTCGCCGGAAATGACAACGGGCCGCGCTAGCGGCCCGTTGTCCATCTGAACGCTTGCTGCTGCGGACCAATCACGTGGGCGAGCGCATCAGGCGCGCCTTCTCGCGCTCCCAGTCGCGCTTCTTCTCGGTTTCGCGCTTGTCGTGCAGCTTCTTGCCCTTGGCGAGGCCGATTTCGCACTTCACGCGGCCGCCCTTGTAGTGAAAGTTCAGCGGCACGAGCGTGAAGCCGCGCTGCTCGACCTTGCCGATCAGCTTGTCGATTTCCTCGCGATGGAGCAACAGCTTGCGGGTGCGCGTGGGGTCCGGCTGGATGTGCGTCGAGGCCTCGGGCAGCGGGCTGATGTGCGTGCCGATCAGGTAGAGTTCGCCGTCCTTGATCACGACGTAGCTTTCCTTGATGTTGGCTCGCCCGGCGCGCATGGCCTTGACTTCCCATCCTTCCAGCACGAGCCCGGCCTCGTGGCGCTCTTCGATGAAGTAATCGAAGAACGCTTTTCTGTTGTCGATGATGCTCATAGGAAAATGGGATTGGCCCAACTCGTTTAAAATTACGATTTTAGCAAAGCGGGCTTCCGAAAGCCCGTGGCGCTTTCACCCTAGCCACGCATTGCGCAATTTATGGCGGATGTCCAGAAAACCGTGTTGATTCGCCATTCGGCGGAACAAATGTTCGACCTCGTCACCGACGTCGCCGACTACCCCAACTTCCTGCCGTGGTGCGGCGGCGTCGAGATTCGCCGTCAGGACGACAGCGGCATGGAGGCGAAGATCGACATCAACTTCAAGGGCATCAAGCAACACTTCGCCACGCGCAACTCGCAAAAGCGGCCCGAGCGCATCGACATGGAATTCGCCGATGGTCCGTTCCGCAAGTTCACGGGCTACTGGCGTTTCACGCCGCTGCGCGCCGACGCCTGCAAGATCGAGTTTGCGCTGCATTACGAGTTTTCAAACATCATTCTCGAAAAGCTCATCGGGCCGGTGTTCCATCACATCGCGAACACCTTCGTCGACTCCTTCGTGAAGCGCGCCGATCAGCGCTACGGCAGACCATGAGCGCGAATCTCTCCATCGACGTTTGCTATGCACTGCCGGATGCGCAGACGCTCATCAGCATCGAACTGCCCGCGGGCGCGACCGTCCAGCAGGCCATCGACGCGAGCGGCATTCTCGCGCGCCATCCCGAGATCGATCTGGCGAAGCTCAAGGTGGGCGTCTACGGTAAGCTCAAGCCGCTCGACACCGTTCTCGCCGACCACGACCGAGTGGAGATCTATCGGCCGCTGATCGTCGACCCCAAGATGGCGCGCCAGCGCCGCGTCGAAAAGACCCGCAAGGAAGGCTCGATCGAAGGGCGCAAATGGTTGCCCAAGGACTCGCGCTAAGGTTCCCGCCCGGTGTTGCAACGGATTTGCCGCACAAACGGAATGGGCGGGACAGCTTGCGCTGTCTCGCCCATTCGGCATTTTTTGGCCCGGTGCGCTCAGGCGGCGGTCGTGCGGCCGTTTTGCTTCGCGTCGGCGTCGGGTTGCGCGAGGCGGGTTTCGTTGCCGATGCCCGGCAGATCGCCGTCCGGCACGATGCCGTCGCCGTGCGCGGTGTCTTCGGGGCCGCCCGAATGCTGGCGCACCGACCAGCTCACGCCCGCCACCAGCAGCACGATCGCCGCGATCTCCAGCCCGCGCGGCAGCCGGTGATCGTAGATAAACCCGTAGAGCAGGGCGAACAGCGTCTCGAACACGATCATCTGGCCCGAGAGCGTGAGCGGCAAGCGCTTGGCGGCGGCGTTCCAGAGGCCGTTGCCGAGCCACGAGGCGCCGATCGCGAGCACCAGATTCAACTGCCAGAACGTGGTCCAGCGGCCGGCGGCCACGGTGTCCTGCACCCAGTGCGACGGCACGAGGAGAATGCCTGGCCAGAGCAGGCCGCCGAGCGCGCCCGTGACCACGCCCCAGAGGACCGACCATTCGTTGCCGCTGAAGTGCGCATTGCGCTGCAGATAACGCGCGTTCTCGACCGCGAACCAGGTCCAGCACACGAGCGCGCCGACGGCGCAGCCAATGCCCGCGATGCGCGTGAGGATGCTCGCG
The DNA here is from genome assembly GCF_040965695.1 of Paraburkholderia sp. BR10937. Classification (NCBI taxonomy): domain Bacteria; kingdom Pseudomonadati; phylum Pseudomonadota; class Betaproteobacteria; order Burkholderiales; family Burkholderiaceae; genus Paraburkholderia; species Paraburkholderia sp. BR10937. The sequence goes on along the minus strand of NZ_JBFRCL010000062.1, from coordinate 44,473 downwards.
CCGCCTGCGTCGCCGGCAGCCGTGAACACGTCCACGTTGATGCAGACGATGCCGGCCGCGATCATCGCGAGCGGCCAGGCCAGACGCGAAAGCGGCACGGCGCCATGGTCGCGTCGCCCGAGCAGCGTGACCGTGACGGGCAGCACGCCGACGATCAGCGAGGCCGGTGCAATGCCCACCAGATGGATGGCGCTCGCGAGAAAGAGGTAATAGAGCACGTTGCCCACGAGCGCGAGTTTCACGAGCGCGACGAGATCGGCGCGCGTCATGCGCGGCCAGACACGGCGCAGCATGGGCAAAAGCGCGGCGAGCGAAACGAGCCCATACATCGCGTAGCGGCCCGCGCTCAGGAGCAGTGGCGAGAACTCCGCCAGTTGCCGGGGCACGACGAACACCGTTCCCCATAATGCGCCGGCGAGCACGCCGTACAACACACCACGCTGCATTTGTATTGCCTCCAGATACTTCGGGTGGCCCAAGGCGGGCCGTTTTGACAGGACGGCCCGAAGCTTAACTGGAGGTGTGCGCACCCGTCTTGTTCAATCCTGCAGCGTGCGCCCGATATTCGGGTCGGAGGCGTGCCATGCCCGCACGGCTCGCACCGGCAGGGCCGGAGCGTGGAAATAATCCCGAAAACGGCGCTAAGCTACTGTTAGCGCTGATGATTTCCAGGGCGCTATCGCGTATAATCTGCTTTTGCGCCTATAGGATTTGCCATGCGTCTGATCCAGAAAGCACTCACGTTCGATGACGTGCTCCTCGTCCCCGCCTTTTCCGACGTTCTCCCGCGCGACACCAGCCTGAAGACCCGGCTGACCCGCAATATCTCCCTGAACATTCCGCTCGTGTCGGCCGCTATGGATACCGTCACGGAAGGCCGTCTGGCGATCGCCATGGCGCAGCAGGGCGGTGTCGGCATCGTTCACAAGAACCTCACGCCGGCCGAGCAGGCGCGCGAGGTCGCGAAGGTGAAGCGCTTCGAGTCGGGCGTCGTGCGCGATCCGATCACGGTTCCGCCGCAAATGAAGGTCGCCGACGTCATCGCGCTCTCGCAGCAGCATGGCATTTCGGGCTTCCCGGTCGTGGAAGGCGCGCAACTCGTCGGCATCGTCACGAACCGCGACCTGCGTTTCGAAACGCGTCTGGATGAGCCGGTGCGCTCGATCATGACGCCGCGCGAACGGCTCGTCACCGTCAAGGAAGGCACGCCGCTCGTCGACGCCAAGGCGCTCATGCACAGCCACCGCCTCGAGCGCGTGCTGGTCGTGAACGACTCGTTCGAACTGCGCGGCCTCATGACCGTCAAGGACATCACCAAGCAGACCGAGCACCCGGCCGCCTGTAAGGACGAGCACGGCAAGCTGCGCGCGGGCGCGGCAGTCGGCGTCGGTCCGGACAACGAAGAGCGCGTCGAGCTGCTGGTGCAGGCCGGCGTGGACGTGATCGTCGTGGATACGGCGCACGGCCACAGCAAGGGCGTGCTCGAGCGCGTTCGCTGGGTCAAGAAGAACTTCCCGCACGTCGAAGTGATCGGCGGCAACATCGCCACGGCCGACGCGGCGCGCGCGCTCGTCGAGTACGGCGCGGACGGCGTGAAGGTCGGTATCGGCCCGGGCTCGATCTGCACGACGCGTATCGTGGCCGGCGTGGGCGTGCCGCAGATCAGCGCGATCTCCAACGTCTCGGAAGCGCTCAAGGGCACGGGCGTGCCGTGCATCGCCGACGGCGGCGTGCGCTACTCGGGCGACGTTTCGAAGGCGCTGGCCGCCGGCGCGAACGCCGTGATGATGGGCAGCATGTTCGCGGGCACCGAAGAGTCGCCGGGCGACGTGTTCCTGTATCAGGGCCGCCAGTACAAGTCGTATCGCGGCATGGGCTCGGTCGGCGCGATGAAGGACGGCGCCGCGGACCGCTACTTCCAGGACAACTCGGCGAACATCGACAAGCTCGTGCCGGAAGGCATCGAAGGCCGTGTCGCCTACAAGGGTCCCATCAACGCGATCCTGTTCCAGCTGATCGGCGGCGTGCGCGCATCGATGGGCTACTGCGGCTGCCGTACGATCGAAGACCTGCATGCGAAGGCGGAGTTCGTGCAGATTACCGGCGCCGGCCTGCACGAGTCGCACGTGCACGACGTGCAGATCACGAAGGAAGCGCCCAACTATCACGTGGACTAAGCCCCGATGAAGCCGCTGCTGCGCGTGCTGCTGATTGTCGATGCGTTGACGTTGCTGGGGTTCGGCGTGCTGTTCGTTCTCACGCCCTGGACCCTCGTCTACGACGCGTTGCAACTGGTGCAAACGCAGCCGGCGCTCGTTGGGCAGGCGTTCGGCGTGGTGCTGCTGGGTTTCGCGTGGCTTGCGCTGCGCGCGGCCTTCCACGGGGAGATGACACTGCCTGTGGGCCGTACCGTAGGGCACGTCAACTGGATCGCCGGCGTGCTGATGCTGGTCTGGCTGATCGGGCTGCGTGCGCCGCAGCTCACGGGTTTTGGCCAGTTGGTGGCGGGTGCGGTCGGGGTGTGGATGATCGTCCTCGGCCTCGGCGGCGTCCGGCTCGCGGGCGCGGTGCGCAAGCGCCAGAAGGGGCAGGCGAGCGGCAGTTCCACGCAGCAGCGCAAGGCGGAAAAGGCGCAGTCCGATCGTCGCGAGGAGCCGGTGTCGTACGCGAAGCCGGGTTTTCTGCGAACGATGGCGTGGGGCGGTGCGCAAGAGGCAAAACGGCCGGCGGCGCCGGTCGAACCCGTTGTGGAAGTCCCGACCGTGACGCCCGCGGCGGTTCCGCCGGTTACGCCCCGTCCAGCGCCGGTTACGCCGCCGCCCGCCAGTCCGGCGCAGGCTCGAGAGGCTCGCCAGACGGCTCGCGACGAAGCGGCCGACGCACCGAGGCCGCCGCTGCGTGGCTGAGGCCGCGCGCAAACCCGGCCTCCCAAACAGCAGACGCAGTGCGCCCGAAGCACACCCGAACTTGCGCCACCCGGTGCCGCCGTAGCACGGCGCTCCGGTCCTGATGAATTCACGCTGCGCGCGTTTGAACTGTCGCGCGGCTTTCCGTATCCGTTCTTTTTTAGGTCTCGTCCGCAGCCATGCACGACAAAATCCTGATCCTCGACTTCGGCTCGCAAGTCACCCAGCTCATCGCGCGCCGCGTGCGCGAAGCCCACGTCTATTCGGAAATCCATCCGTACGATGTGGACGACGCATTCGTGCGCGAATTCGCACCGAAGGGCATCATCCTTTCCGGCGGCCCGAATTCGGTCACCGACACCGACACGCCGCGCGCGCCGCAAGCCGTGTTCGAACTGGGCGTGCCGGTTCTCGGCATTTGCTACGGCATGCAGACGATGGCCGAGCAGCTCGGCGGCAAGGTGGACGGCGGCCACCTGCGCGAGTTCGGCTACGCCGAAGTGCGCGCGCGCAACCACACCAGCTTCCTCGAAGGCATCGAAGACTTCCGCACGAGCGAAGGCCACGGCATGCTCAAGGTGTGGATGAGCCACGGCGACAAGGTCACGGAAATGCCGGCGGGCTTCCAGCTGATGGCATCGACGGAATCGTGCCCGATCGCGGCCATGGCCGACGAAGCGCGCCACTTCTACGGGCTGCAATGGCACCCGGAAGTCACGCACACGGTGCAGGGCCGCGCGATGCTCGAGCGCTTCGTGCTCGGCATCTGCGGCGCGAGGGCCGACTGGGAGATGGGCCACTACATCGACGAAGCCGTCGAGACGATCCGCAAGCAGGTGGGCAACGAGCACGTGATTCTCGGCCTCTCGGGCGGCGTGGATTCGTCGGTGGCGGCGGCGCTGCTGCATCGTGCGATCGGCGACCAGCTGACCTGCGTGTTCGTCGATCACGGCCTGCTGCGTCTGAACGAAGCCGAGCAGGTGATGTCGATGTTCGCCGACAACCTCGGCGTGAAGGTGATCCATGTCGACGCGAGCGAAGCGTTCATGTCGAAGCTCGCGGGCGTGACCGATCCGGAAGCGAAGCGCAAGATCATCGGCGCGGAGTTCGTCGAAGTGTTCCAGACCGAAGCGGGCAAGCTCACCGACGCCAAATGGCTCGCACAGGGCACGATCTATCCGGACGTCATCGAGTCGGCCGGCAAGGGCAAGAAGGCCGCGCACACGATCAAGAGCCACCACAACGTGGGCGGCCTGCCGGAGACGCTCAACCTCAAGCTGCTCGAACCGCTGCGCGAGCTCTTCAAGGACGAAGTGCGCGAACTGGGCGTGAAGCTCGGCCTGCCGCACGAAATGGTCTATCGCCATCCGTTCCCGGGCCCGGGCCTCGGCGTGCGCATTCTCGGCGAAGTGAAGCGCGATTTCGCGGATCTGCTGCGCCGTGCCGATGCGATCTTCATCGAGACGCTGCGCAACATGATCGACAAGGAAACCGGCAAGTCGTGGTACGAACTCACGAGCCAGGCGTTCGCCGTGTTCCTGCCGGTGAAGAGCGTTGGCGTGATGGGCGACGGCCGCACCTACGAGTATGTCGTTGCGCTGCGCGCGGTGCAGACGCTCGACTTCATGACGGCGCACTGGGCGCACCTGCCGCACGAACTGCTGGGCCACGTGTCGAATCGCATCATCAATGAAGTGCGCGGCATCAACCGTGTGGTGTACGACATCTCGGGCAAGCCGCCCGCGACGATCGAGTGGGAGTGATGTTCTCCCGCTAGCCTGCTGGCGATGCGAAAAACCCGCGTTCGGCACGGTGTGCCGGCGCGGGTTTTTTACTTCTGGTGCGTGCCGGTCGGCATCTGTGCAGACTGCGCCCCAGGCTACGCACGGTGATGCCCTCAATGCTTCAGACACGTATCCGCATTCTTCCAGGTGCAAACATCAAGACCCGTGTGAACGATCGGCTTCACCGTCTTTCCTTCGGCGAGGTCGCGCATCACCATCGCCGCCTGATAGCCCATTTCCTCAGGCCGCTGCCCGACCAGCGCATTGACCTTGTGGTCCTTGAGGGCTTGCAGCTCCGGTCCGAGTGTATCGGCTGAAACGATCACGAACTGGCCGCTGTTGATCTTGTCCATGATCGGCGCGACGACCTGCGAATACGCCTCGGGGGCGAAGAGCGGCCAGCCGCCCTCGAACACGAACGCCTGAAGCGTGCTGGCGTTCGCGGTGAGCGTGTCCTGCATCATCTGGTTCGCTTTCGCGGCGTCGTCGTTCACGTAGAGCGGGCAGGCGCTGATCTCATGCCAGTTGTTTTCACCCGCCAGCTTCTTGATGCCTTTTTTGCCCGAGAGCACGTCGCGCGTGCCCTGGGCGCGCTGGTTGATATTCTCGGCTGCGGGGTTGCCCATCACGAGACAGATGTTGCCGCCCTTGGGCATCAGCGTCTTCAACTGCTCGCCGAGCTTCACGCCCAGCTCGTAGTTGTCGGTGCCCACATACGCCTTGCGCAACGACTGGTCCTTCGGCAGCAGATCGGCGTCCGCGGTGATGATCGGGATCTTCGCGTTGCGGCGGCGGATCACCTCGGCAATGGCCGGCGCGTTCGACGGCGAAATGGCAATCGCCGCGACGCCCTTGGTCAGCAGGTCGTCGACGATCTGTACTTCGGCGCTTTCGTCCGCCGCTGTCGCGGGGCCCGTGTAGTAGCAGTTGTAGCCCTGTTTGCTGAGCTCCTTGTTGGCCCGGTCGCAGCCCTGGTGCATGAGGTCGAAGTACGGATTGTCGAGGCCCTTCACGACCAGCGCGAGGGTCTTGTCGGCTGCGTAGGCGGAAGAGGCCAGCATCGCGAGCCCTCCGATCGCAGCGAGATACTTCCACGCTTTCTTCATGGTTTCCTCCTGTTCGGCGCCGGTTGTACGGCGCGCGTGTCTCGTACAGTTTTCGTCATCGGAAGGAAAGCCCGCGCCCGTGCCTTGGGCTTTCTGCGGAACCGCGCGCAATGAGTCGCGCTTCTTGTGATGGCTGACGGCCGGCGGTTCCGCGTGCAGTCCGGCCGCGCCTCCCTGAATTCCGTTCAGTCTCCTTGCCGCTCGCCGCCGAGCCGGTTGAACAGCACGGCGATGATGATGAAGCCGCCCACCACCGTGCCCTGCCAGAACGAATCGACGCCGAGCAGGATCAGGCTGTTGCGGATCACTTCGATGAGCGCGGCGCCGACGATCGTGCCGAACGCGCTGCCTACGCCGCCCGCGAGATTGGTGCCGCCAATCACCGTGGCGGCGATCACGCGTAGTTCGTCGCCGGTGCCAAGGCCGGTGGTCACCGCGCCGAGCCAGCCCACTTCGAGAATGGCTGCGACGCCTGCCATCAGGCCGCCCAGCACATAGACCGAGCAGATCACGCGCCGAACCGGCACGCCCGTGAGATTGGCCGCATGACGATTGCCGCCGACCGCGAAGACATAGCGGCCCCAGCGCGTGAAGGCGAAGGCGAACCAGAACAGCACGCCGAGGACGATCAGAAACCACACGGGATTAGCCACGCCGAGCGTTTTGCCGCCGCCGAGCACGAGGAGCTTGTGGCCGTCGGGTCCGAATTCGAAGATGGTCCGGCTCCCGGAGATCACGAGCGCGAGGCTGCGGCCCACGCTCAGCATGCCGAGCGTCACGACGAACGGCTGCATGTTGAGATAGGCGATGAGCAGGCCGTTCACGAGGCCGACCACGCCCGCGGTGAGCAGGCCGAGGCCGATGCCGGCCCAGATCGGGTAGCCCGCGTTCATGGTGACGGAAAGCACGATGCCGCTCAGGCCGATCGTCGAGCCGACCGAAATGTCGATCCCGCCCGTGACGATGATGGCCATCATCCCCAGCGCAACGATGGCGACGAAGGCGAAGTTGCGCGTGACGTTGAATAGATTTTGCTGGGTGGCGAACGTCGAGGTGACGAACGAGAGCAGGACGCAGGCGGCGAGCGTCGCGAGCACCACCCAGAACACCTGGCTCGCGAGCAGTCCGCTCCAGCGGGTGTGGGTCTTCGCGGATTGGGGATCGTCAAGCAGTGTCGGCATCGGATTCGGCCTTTGCGGCGCATCGTTCAATTTCGGGTCTCCTGTCGGCCGCACTTAGCGCTTCAGCGCTTAGTGCGGCCCCATGCAAAGCGGTCGGCACGCACTTAGCGCTTCAGCGCTTAGTGCGGCCCCAAGCAACGCCTTCGCGCGGGCCGGCTTCAGGCGGTGGCGATGGCTCCGGTGATCAGGCCGGTGACCTCCTCCGGCGAAGAGGCTTCGGTCTGCTTGTCCGCCACCTTGCGCCCGCGCCGCATGACCACCACGCGGTGGGCGACTTCGAAAACGTCGGGCATGCGGTGACTGATGAGAATCACGGCAATGCCGTGTTCCGACAGGCGTTTGATGAGGTCGAGCACCTGTGCCACCTGACGCACGCTGATCGCGGCGGTGGGTTCGTCCATGAGCACGAGCCGCGCCTCGGACAGTCGCGTGCGTGCAATCGCCACGGCCTGGCGCTGGCCGCCCGACATCTGCCGGACGAGATCGCGCGGACGCGTTTCGGACTTCAATTCCTTGAACAGTTCGGCGGCGCGCCGAAACATGGCCGCGTGATCGAGCACGCGAAAGGGCCATATGCCGATGCGCGGCTCGCGCCCGAGAAAGACGTTGGCCGCCGCCGTGAGGTTGTCGCACAGCGCGAGGTCCTGATACACGACTTCGATGCCCTTGGCGCGGGCATCCACGGGGCGGCTGAAATGAACGGGCTTGCCGTCGATGAGGACTTCGCCATGAGAGGGCGGGAAGTTGCCGGCGATGACCTTCACCAGCGTCGATTTTCCGGCCCCGTTGTCGCCCATGAGTCCGACCACCTGGCCGGGTTCCAGGCTCAACGTCACGTCGGTCAGCGCCTGGATGGCGCCGAAGTGCCTGGAAACGCCTCTGAGCTCAAGAAGACTCATGGACTGTCGCGCTCGCGCTTGTGAAGCCGCCCGTTGCCGTGTCCAGGGTGGCCAGGAGACATGCTAACTAGCATGTTTTTTAGAGCACGATGGGGCTTTTAGCAAGACTATTTCATCAGGCGGTCTTGCGACGCCGCGAGCAGGCCGCTGATGAGATAAAATTGCGTTTTCGCCGAAAACCCCCGCCAGACCGACCTGGCGCGCGCTTGTCTCAGGCTTCCAGCGGCATCGCGCTCGTCCCCTTGAGCTCATCGAGGCAGACGATCGATTGCACGCTGTTCACGCCGGGGGCGCGCATCAGCGTATCGAGCAGGAACTCGGAAAGCGCCTTGAGATCGCGCGCCACCACCTTCAGAACGTAGTCGATATCGCCAGTCACGGAGTAGCACTCCTGCACCTGCGGCAGCGTCGCAACGAGTTCCTTGAACTTGACGAGCTCGCGCATGTGCCCGCGTTCCATCGTCACCTGAATGAAGGCGACCACGCCGAAGCCGAGCGCCTGCGCGTCGAGGCGCGTCTCGTAGCGCCGGATCACGCCGAGCTCTTCGAGCCGCCGGTGACGCCTGAGTGTCTGCGCGGGCGAAAGCTTGATCGCGGCCGCGAGTTCGAGGTTCGAAGCACGTCCGCGCTCCTGCAGTGCGGCGAGAAGCCGCATGTCGATCGTATCGAGCGCGAGATTTTGCATTTATCTTGCGTGAGATGGGTTTGGGGAGAGAGGGAATTGTATCAATCAGGGTTTGCCTGCGTACGAGATGAAATCATATTTTTCCGCGTCAACTATACACTGGGCGCACCCGATCGGGCTGGCAGCCAATACCACCAAGCCCGGCAGCGCGCCGATGCAGAACGTTGTGCGCGCAATTTTATTTCGTGGAGCGGAGCCTGCGTCCTACCCGGATGCTTTGGCCCCGCGCAGATAAGTCGGAGACAGGACGAGACATGGTTTCAAACGACACGCGTGAAAATCGCGGCCAGCTAAAACGCGGCCTCAAGAATCGCCACATTCAGCTCATTGCGCTGGGCGGGGCGATCGGCACGGGCCTGTTCCTCGGCATTGCGCAGACGATTCAGACGGCCGGCCCTTCGGTGCTGCTCGGCTACGGCGTCGCCGGCATCATTGCGTTCTTCATCATGCGGCAACTGGGCGAGATGGTCGTGGACGAGCCCGTCGCCGGTTCGTTCAGCTATTTCGCCGACAAGTATTTCGGCCCGTTCGCGGGCTTTCTGTCGGGGTGGAACTACTGGGTGCTCTACGTGCTAGTGAGCATGGCCGAGCTTTCGGCGGTCGGCATCTACATGCACTACTGGTGGCCGGCGCTGCCCACGTGGGTCTCGGCGCTCGTGTTCTTCGTCGTGATCAACGGCATCAACCTCACGAGCGTCAAGTCGTACGGCGAACTCGAGTTCTGGTTCGCCATCATCAAGGTGCTCGCGATCGTCGGCATGATCACCTTCGGCGGCTGGCTGCTGTTCTCGGGCTCGGCGGGTCCTGAAGCGAGCGTTTCGAACCTCTGGCGCAATGGCGGTTTCTTCCCGCACGGCGTCTCGGGCCTCGTCATGGCCATGGCGGTCGTGATGTTCTCGTTCGGCGGCCTGGAGCTGGTCGGCATCACCGCGGCAGAGGCCGATGATCCGTCGCACAGCATTCCGCGCGCGACGAACCAGGTGATCTACCGCATCCTGATTTTCTACATCGGCGCGCTCGGCGTGCTGCTCTCGCTCTACCCGTGGCAGAAGGTCGTGGCCGGCGGCAGCCCCTTCGTGCTGATCTTCCACGCGATGAACAGCGACCTCGTGGCCAACGTGCTGAACCTCGTCGTGCTGACGGCGGCGCTCTCGGTCTACAACAGCGGCGTGTACTGCAACAGCCGCATGCTCTACGGTCTCGCGCAGCAAGGCAATGCGCCGAAGGCGCTGCTCAAGGTGAGCCGACGCGGCATTCCGCTGGCGGCGCTCGGCCTGTCGGCGTTCGTCACGGCCGCCTGCGTGATCATCAACTACTTCATGCCGGGCAAGGCGTTCGAACTGCTGATGGGGCTCGTCGTGTCCGCGCTCATCATCAACTGGGCGATGATCAGCCTGATTCACCTGAAGTTCCGCCGCGAGAAGGCCCGCGCGGCTCAGACGACCACGTTCCGCAGCCTCGGTTATCCGCTGACGAATTACGTGTGTCTCGCGTTCCTCGGCGGCATTCTCGTTGTAATGTATCTGATTCCGGATCTGCGCATTTCCGTGTACCTGATTCCGGTGTGGCTGGGCGTGCTTGGGCTCGCCTACCGCCTGTGGTGCCGCAAGTCGGCGCCGGCGCTGCAACGCGGCGTGCCGGCACCGTAAGCGCAGATATTCGTCCCGAATTTCGTCCTGAGAGTTAAACAGCATGTTCGAACACATCGATGCCTACCCCGGCGACCCGATCCTCTCGCTCAACGAGAATTTCCAGAAGGACCCGCGGCAGAACAAGGTCAATCTGAGCATTGGCATTTACTTCGACCACGAAGGCCGTCTGCCCGTCATGAAGGCCGTTCACGCGGCCGAGGCGGCGATTCTCGAGGAGCCGGGTCCGAAGCCGTATCTGCCGATGGCCGGTTTCGCGCAGTACCGCGACGCCGTGCAGGCACTGGTGTTCGGCGCCGACTGCCCGTCGCGCGCGGCCGGCCGCATCGCGACCGTGCAGACGCTGGGCGGCTCGGGCGCGCTCAAGGTCGGCGCCGATTTCATCAAGCGCTACTTTGCGACCAGCCAGGTGTGGGTGAGCGATCCGACGTGGGAGAACCACCGTTTCATTTTCGAGCGCGCGGGCTTCACGGTGAACACGTACCCGTACTACGACGAGGTGACGGGCGGCCTGAAGTTCGAGGCGATGCTCTCGGCCATCGACGCGCTGCCGGCGAAGAGCGTCGTGCTGCTGCACGCGTGCTGCCATAACCCGACGGGCGTCGACCTGGATCGCGCGCAGTGGGAGCAAGTGATCGACGTGCTGCAAAAGCGCGACCTGCTGCCGTTCGTCGATATGGCGTATCAGGGCTTCGGCGCGGGCCTCGAGGACGACGCGTTCGCCGTGCGCGAGCTTGCGCGCCGTGGCGTGCCGACGCTCGTGGCGAATTCGTTCTCGAAGAACTTCTCGCTCTACGGCGAGCGTTGCGGCGGACTGCATGTGATCTGCGAAGATGCGGCAGCCGCCGACCGCGTGCTCGGCCAGCTCACGGGCTCGGTGCGCGCGAACTACAGCAATCCGCCGACTCATGGTGCGAAGATTGTCACGCGCGTGCTGGGCACGCCGGAACTGAAGGCGTCGTGGGAGCAGGAGCTGGCGGCGATGTGCGAGCGCATTGCGCGCATGCGCGTGGCGATTCACGACGGCCTGCGCGCGCATGCGGGCGAAGCGGCGCTCGCGCGCTACGTGAAGCAGCGCGGCATGTTCACGTACACGGGCTTGAACGAGAAACAGGTCGAGCGCCTGAAGGAGGAATTCGGCGTGTACATCCTGCGCTCGGGCCGCATGTGCGTGGCAGGCCTGAACGAGAAGAACGTGAGCGTGGTGGTCGACGCGGTCGGCAAGGTGATGAAGGACTAAGGGAAGGGCGGGGCTGCGTGCCCCTGGATGCTTCCAGCGCCGCTGGGGTGCCGGTATGAGCCGGACACGCCAGCGGCGTTTTCGCATCCAGCCCCCAGAATCGCATGCCGTATCCTCCGGCAACGCCGCCTGCCATCAGGCGATTCCGTATTTCGTCGCCAGTGTCAGTTCATCCGCATCAAAGCGCCGGTCTGTCAAGCTGCAGGGGGTAGATGGCACACATGCCGGCCGCGCACGGCCTTCCAGGCCTTACCCTGATAGAATGCGTGAGCCGCAACGTAGTGGATTGCTGATGAAATTGCTTGATGCCCTCGTCGAACAACGGATTGCCGCCGCGGCCGCGCGCGGTGACTTCGACGACCTGCCCGGCGCCGGTGCGCCGCAGACACTCGACGACGACCTGCTCGTGCCCGAAGAAGTGCGCATAGCCCACCGCATCCTGAAGAACGCGGGCTTCGTGCCGCCCGCAGTCGAACAGCTGCGGGCCTTGCGCGACCTCGAGGACGAGCTCGCCACGGTGGGCGACAAGGCCGCGCAATGCCGTCTGCGCGCGCGCATGCTGGCGCTTGACATGGCGCTCGAATCCTTGCGCGGCGGACCGATGGTCGTGCCGCACGAATATCGCCGCCGCATCGCGGAGCGTTTGTCCGAACGCGCAGCGGGCGAGCCCGGCCTCCCGGGGCTCCCGGCGGGGGCGGCGTGACGGGCTCTCCCGTCCAGCCAGACGCCCCCGGCGGCGAACGCGAAGAGGCGCACCCCGTGGTCACTTCGCCTGCGGGATCGGTTCCCGCCGATCCGCTCGTGACGGCGTCCACCGCCGCGCCTCAATCCGACGTCCAATCCGACCCCGTCTCCGAGCGTGACCGGCATTTCATGCGCCTCGCGCAGGCCGCCGCCAAAGCGGCGCGCGCCGCCGGCGAAGTGCCCGTGGGCGCGGTGCTCGTGCGTGGCGACGAAGTGATCGCCTCGGGCTTCAATCACCCGATCGGCGCCCACGATCCCTCCGCGCACGCCGAAATGGCGGCCTTGCGCGCGGGCGCGCACGCGCTGGGTAACTACCGCTTGCCGGGCTGCGAACTCTATGTGACCCTTGAACCGTGCCTGATGTGTGCCGGCGCGATCATGCACGCGCGCATCGCACGCGTGGTGTTCGGCGCACATGACCCGAAAACCGGCGCGTGCGGCAGCGTGGTCGACGCCTTCGCCAACGAGCAGCTCAATCATCACACGAGCGTGTCCGGAGGCGTGCTGGCGGACGAATGCGGCGAGGCGCTGCGCGCGTTCTTCGCCGATCGGCGCCGCGCGAGCCGGGAAGCGCGCCGCAAGGTTCGGGAACAGGCTGAGCAGGCGCAGGGAGGGACTGGCGTGGCCGGTCCGGACGAACCCGCGGGTTGAATCTCAATCTCACGGTTGAATCGAATTCGACATGACCATTCATCGCACCATCGAGCTGGTTGCTCCGTCCGGTTATCCGCATGATGCGGAAGCGGTGCACCGAGCACTTGCCCGGTTGAAGGCGCAAGGCCATCACGTCAACGGCGTGCAGTCGACCGAGCGGCGCTATCAGCGCTTTGCCGGCACGGATGGCCAGCGCGCGGCCGAACTGAATCGCCTCGCCGACCCATCGCGTGACCTGCCGGACATCGTACTCGCCGTGCGTGGCGGCTATGGCGCGGTGCGCATCCTGCACGGTCTCGACTACGACGGACTGCAGCGGCGTTTGACGGATCAGCCCATCGCGTTCGTGGGGCATAGCGATTTCACCGCCATCCAGCTCGCGCTGCTCGCGCGCGCCGGGCTCACGACGTTCGGCGGCCCGATGCTTTGCAGCGACTTCGGTGCCGAGAGCCTCAGCAGCTTCACGATGCGTCACTTCTGGGATGCGCTCTCGAAACCGAACTACACGCTTAAGGTCAACACGCCGCAGGCCCAGTCGACGAATGTTTCGGGCACGCTCTGGGGCGGCAATCTGGCGGTGCTGACTTCGTTGATTGGCACGCCTTATTTGCCGCCAGTCGAGGGCGGCATCCTGTTCGTCGAAGACGTGAACGAGCAACCGTTTCGCATCGAGCGCATGATTTACCAGCTGCATCTGACCGGCATTCTTGCTCGCCAGCAAGCCCTGGTGCTGGGCGACTTCACCGGCCACAAGCAGTTCGATTACGACAACGGCTACGATCTGCGAGAAATGGTGGAGCAGGTGCGTGCCCTGGTTGGCATTCCAGTCGTGACGGGCCTGCCGTTCGGCCATATTCCGGATATGGTCACGCTGCCGATGGGCGCACCTGCGCAGTTGACCACCACCGCACACGGTTTCGAACTGACCGTGAGCGGGTATCCGCATCTAAGTTGATTCCGCCTCGACACAGAAGCGCTTTCGGGCGCTTTTTTCACGGAGTCTTATGCAACTAACGGCCAGTTCCGGGCGGCGTCTGACAATGTTCATGCCAACGCTTCTTTTCTAGATTGTTGACAAAAAAATATGCCTGGTTTGGGGCAGTGAATCACCATGCAGGTGCTGAATTCCCCGAAATAAAGCGCATTTCACCGATAAGAGGCGCGTGGCAGCCGCTGTGGACGTGGGGATCTTCCCCAGGTTCGCCCACAAAATTGTTGACAATATTTATGTCCAACCTAGGATACCCAACATAGAGACACGAGCCATGCGAAAGACCGATATCGACGCCGAAGCAACCGGCATGAAGCCCGAGGCAATCGCCGCGCGAATCCGCGCGGCGATTCTCGAGCACCGGCTGCCGCCCGGCGCGAAGTTGACCGAAGCACAGTTGTGCGAAGTATTCGGCGTGAAGCGCGGCCCGATCCGCCAGGCGCTCGCGCTGCTCGCGAAGGACCATCTCGTGGATCTGGAGCCCAATCGTGGCGCGTTCGTCGCAAGCCCGTCGCTCCAGGAAGTGCACGAGGTGTTCGAGATGCGGCGGATCATCGAGTTGGCAGTAGTCGGGCGCATTTGCAGCGCGCAGCACGGCAACCGTCGGCTGAAGACCATCGGCGAGACGATCCGGCGCGAGCGCAAGGCCTTTGAAGGGCGCGACTTTCCGACGTGGATCCGGCTTTCGGGCGAGTTTCATACGTCGCTCGCCACGCTCACCGGCAATACGGTGCTGTGCGATTGCCTGGGCGGGCTGGTGGCGCGCTCGACGCTGATTTCAGCGCTATACGAATCGCCTGGACGTAGTCCGTGTTCGTTCGACGATCACGAGGCGATTCTCGCGGCGCTCGAGGCCGGAAACGAAAAAGAGGCTGTCGACCTCATGGTGCGCCATTTGCAGGCCGTCGAGCTCAGGATGCTCGACCGGCCGGCGGGCGCTTCGGTCGATTTGCAGGAAGTGTTCAGCGCGCGCGAGGCGACCTCGCTTGCACGCTGATGCACTTCTAAGGCGGCACTGAAACGGATTGCAGTAAGGGATTGCAGCAACGCGCGGCGGCCCGCTACGAACGGTGGGCGCCGCGGCTGAAAAGGATGGAGTGGGGCGCATGCAGTGCATGCGTACGGCAAGAACAGGCACAGCGTTACAGGGCGCCAGCAGGCGGCGACCGGCGCAGTGCCTGCGAAGGCCAGACCATTCGGGGATATCGCGGCGGCCGCGTCCAGCGGCGGTACGCACGCGTTTCGAGGCGTTCAGGCGTCTTTTTTCCGTCGGCATATCCATCCAAGGAGCGGATCATGGCTCAGTTCAGCGCGTCACCTGGCAGTCCGGCAGTGCCCAACTTCGAATCCGGCGAAAGCAGCGAATCCGCAGACAATCTGCGCTTGCCGGCCGGCTACAGCGAGCGGCTCTACAACCACGACCTTGCACCGCTCAAGGAGCAGACCTGGGGCGCGTACAACATCTTCGCGTTCTGGATGTCCGACGTGCATAGCGTCGGCGGCTATGTGTTCGCGGGGAGCCTCTTCGCGCTCGGCCTCACGAGCTGGCAAGTGCTCGTCGCGCTGATCGTCGGCATCTCCATCGTCAATGTGCTCTGCAACCTGATCGCGCGGCCGAGCCAGCGTCACGGCGTGCCGTATCCGGTGGCATGCCGCGGCACCTTCGGCGTGCTCGGCGCCAACATTCCCGCCGTGATTCGCGGCCTCATCGCCGTGGCGTGGTACGGCATCCAGACCTATCTCGCTTCGAGCGCGCTCGTGATCGTCGTGCTCAAGTTCGTTCCGCAACTCATGCCATACGCCGACGTGCACAAGCACGGTTTGCTCGGGCTTTCCGCGATCGGCTGGGCCGGCTTCATGACGCTCTGGGTGCTGCAGGCGTTCGTGTTCTGGAACGGCATGGAGACCATCAAGAAGTTCATCGACTTCGCGGGGCCGGCGGTCTATGTCGTGATGTTCGCGCTCGCGGGCTACATGGTGTATCGCGCGGGCTGGCACAACATCGGCCTGAATCTCGGCGGCGTGAAGTATCACGGCACCGAAGTGATTCCCGTGATGATTACGGCGATCTCGCTCGTGGTGTCGTATTTCTCGGGGCCGATGCTCAATTTCGGCGACTTCTCGCGCTACGGCAAGTCGCTCAAGAGCGTGCACAAGGGCAACTTCTGGGGGTTGCCGGTCAACTTCCTCGCCTTCTCTCTCGTCACGGTCATCACGACGTCGGCAACGCTGCCTGTGTTCGGAGAACTGATTACCGATCCCGTCGAAACGGTCGGCCGCATCGATCATCCGACCGCGGTGATTCTCGGCGCGCTCACGTTCACGATTGCGACCATCGGCATCAACATCGTCGCGAACTTCGTGTCGCCCGCGTTCGATTTTTCCAACGTCGCGCCGCGGCTCATCAGCTGGCGTGCGGGTGGCATGCTCGCCGCCGTGGCTTCGATCTTCATCACGCCGTGGAATCTCTTCAACAACCCGGCCGTGATTCACTACACGCTCGACGTGCTTGGCGCCTTCATCGGGCCTTTGTATGGTGTCCTGATCGTCGACTTCTATCTCGTGAAGCGTGGTCGTCTTGCCGTGGATGATCTCTACACGGTGTCGCCGAAGGGGGCGTACTGGTATCGCAACGGCGTGAACTGGCGTGCGGTGTCGGCCTTGCTGCCCGCGGCGGTGATCGCGGTTCTCTGTGTGATGGTGCCTTCGCTCGGCGGCGCGGCGAACTTCTCGTGGTTCATCGGCGCCGTGCTCAGCGCGTTGTTCTACCGCGCGCTCACGATGGGCGAACGCGCTCGCGCAAACGCATGAGCTTCGCGCAAAACCAGGCATCGACGAAGGAATCGAAATGCGCATCAAACTGATCAATCCGAACACCACGCAGCGTATGACCGCCGCGATGGAGCAGTGCGCGCGCGCCGTGATCGCACCGGGCACGGAAGTAGTGGCGGTGAGCCCGACGATGGGCCCGCCGTCGATCGAAGGCTATTACGACGAGGCGCTCGCCACCCCTGGCCTGCTCGCCGAAGTGGAGGCGGGCGAGCGCGAAGGCTTCGACGGCTACGTGATCGCATGTTTTGGCGACCCGGGCCTGTACGCGGCGCGCGAGTTGGCGCGCGGGCCCGTCGTGGGCATCGCGGAGGCCGCGATGCATGCGGCGAGTGTGCTCGCGCCGGGCTTCTCGGTCGTGACGACGCTCTCGCGCACGCGCGCCATGGCCTGGCACCTTGCCGAGCGTTACGGCATGACGCGTTTTTGCCGCAACGTGCGCGCGATCGATGTGGCCGTGCTCGAACTCGATGAACCGGGATCGGCCGCGCGCCGCGCGATCGTCGACGAGTGTGGTCGCGCGCTCGAAGAAGATGGCGCAGACGCGATCGTGCTCGGTTGCGCGGGCATGACGAGCTTATGCGCGCAGGTGGAGGACGCGCTCGGCGTCCCGGTGGTCGACGGCGTGACGGCCGCCGTGAAGTGGGTGGAGGCGCTCGTCGCGCTGCGCCTCACGACCGCCAAGCGCGGCGACTTCGCGCGCCCGCTCGCCAAGCGCTATGACGGCGAATTCGCGCGTTTCAGCCCGGCGAATCCCGCCCCGGCCACGGAAACGCAGCCGCCCGTGCGGCCGCTGCGCTACGGGTAAACGCGCAGCGCGTGCAAGCGGAGATAGCCGCCCGGATCACGTCATATCGGGCGGCCACATACACCTCGCTTGACCCGTACTATCTGAGCGTGCGTATGGGCGCGTACAGGTGATTTCGCTACACTGGTCCGGTCCTGTAAGCAGGTTGCGCGGACCGTCCGCGAGGCCCTGCGAAGCAGCGCCAGCGGCCGCTTCACGGTGCCTCGCCGTTGTGCGGATATTGCGTTTCATTCTCTCTATTCGATTGATTCGACCAGCATGCCACTCGATCCCCAATATCCCCGCGATCTGATCGGTTATGGCCGGTATCCGGTGCAGGCCAACTGGCCCGGCCAGGCGCGCGTCGCGGTGCAGTTCGTGCTCAACTACGAAGAGGGCGGCGAAAACTGCGTGCTGCACGGCGACCCCGGCTCCGAGCAGTTCCTCTCCGAAATCGTGGGCGCCGCGGCCTATCCCGCGCGCCATATGAGCATGGAGTCGATCTACGAATATGGCTCGCGCGCGGGCGTGTGGCGCATCCTGCGCGAATTCGAAAAGCGCGGCCTGCCGCTCACCGTGTTCGGTGTGGGCATGGCGATCGAGCGTCATCCCGAAGTCGCGCGTGCGTTCGTCGAGCTGGGCCACGAGATCGCGTGCCATGGGTATCGCTGGATTCACTACCAGGACGTCTCGCCCGCCAAGGAAGCCGAGCATATGAAACTCGGCATGGAAGCGATCGAGCGCGTGACGGGCGTGCGCCCGCTCGGCTGGTACACGGGACGCGACAGCCCGAACACGCATCGCCTCGTGGCCGAGTATGGCGGCTTCCTCTACGACTCCGATTACTACGGCGACGACCTGCCGTTCTGGACGGACGTGGAGGTCACGGGCGGCACGTCGGTGCCGCAACTGATCGTGCCTTACACGCTCGACACCAACGACATGCGCTTCGCATCGCCTCAGGGCTTCAACACGGCGGACCACTTCTTCACCTATTTGCGCGACGCATTCGACGTGCTTTACGAAGAAGGCGACGAAGCGCCGAAGATGCTCTCGATCGGCATGCACTGCCGGCTGCTCGGGCGCCCCGGGCGTTTTCGCGCGCTGCAGCGCTTTCTCGATCACATCGAAAAACACGAGCGCGTGTGGGTCACGCGCCGCGTGGACATCGCGCGCCACTGGCGCGAGCATCATCCCTATCAACGGCAGCAGAACGACCACCGCGGGGCCGCCGCATGAAGGCAATGCACTACACCCTCGAACAGCTGAATCAAGCCTCGGTCGACGCCTTCGTGGCGGCGCTTTCGGGCATCTTCGAGCACTCGCCCTGGGTCGCCGCTGCGGCCGCGCAGCAGCGCCCGTTTGCGAGCATCGACGCGCTGCATCGCACCATGTCGCAGGCCGTGGAAACCTCGGGCGAAGCGCAGCAGCTTGCGCTCATCAACGCCCACCCGGAGCTTGCGGGCAAGGCCGCCGTGCGCGGCGAGCTGACCGCCGAATCCACGCGCGAGCAAAGCGGTGCGGGTCTGAACCAATGCACGCAGGAAGAATTCGACAAGCTGCTCGCGCTCAACGGCGCGTATCGCGAGAAGTTCGGATTCCCATTCATTCTCGCGGTGCGCGGCTATGACCGCCACGGCATCATCGCGAACTTCGAGGCACGCTTGAACAACAGCCGCGCCGATGAAATGCGCGCGAGCCTCGACCAGATTTACCGCATTGCGCGCTTCAGGCTGGACGAGCTGATCGACGCGTAACGTGGCGATGCGCCCCCGGCTTTTCGCGGAAGGGGCGCAGCGCCGTTTTGATCTACAGAAAAGACACGAAGGAAGACAACGATGGCACTCCCGACTCTCGACCCCAACGCCCCCGATTTCACGCGCCGCTTCGTGAATCTCGCGGACCCGCGCCTGGGCGCGCAGGCGCTCGAGGCGAGCGACGACTTCTTCGCGCCGAAGGATCGCATGCTCAATCCGGAGCCGGCCGTCTTTATTCCGGGCAAGTACGACGAACACGGCAAGTGGATGGACGGCTGGGAGACGCGCCGCAAGCGCACGACCGGCTATGACTGGTGCATCGTGAAGCTCGCGCGTCCCGGCGTCATCAAGGGCCTCGATGTCGACACGAGCCACTTCACGGGCAACTACCCGCCGGCGGCGTCGGTGGAGGGCGCGTACGTGACCGATGGCGCACCTACTGCCACGACGCAATGGACGGAGATCGTTCCCTCGACCTCGTTGAACGGCAATAGCCACCATTACGTGGAAGTGTCGAGCGACAAGCCGTACACGCACCTGCGCGTGAATATCTATCCCGACGGCGGCATCGCGCGTCTGCGCGTGTACGGCCAGCCGCAGGTGGACTGGGCGGGCGCGAGCCGCACCGAACTGTTCGACCTGGCTGCGATGGAAAACGGCGCGTACCTGGTTAGCGCGAACAATCAGCACTTTGGCATGGCCTCGACGCTCCTCATGCCGGGCCGCGGCGTGAACATGGGCGACGGCTGGGAAACGCGCCGCCGCCGGGAGCCGGGCAACGACTGGGCGATCATCGCGCTCGCACAGCCGGGCATCATCAAGAAGATCGAAGTCGATACGGCGCACTTCAAGGGCAACTACCCCGATCGCTGCTCGTTCCAGGCCGCGCGCGTGGTGGGCGGCACGGACAGCTCGCTCGTGACCCAGGCCATGTTCTGGCCGATGCTGCTTGGCGAGCAGAAGCTGCAGATGGACAAGCAGCACTACTACGAAAGCGAGCTCGCGGCACTTGGCCCGGTGACGCACGTGCGCTTCAACATCATCCCGGACGGCGGCGTGTCGCGTGTGCGCCTCTGGGGCACGCTCGCCTGATACGCTGACGAGGCCATCATGAGTGAAACAAGGACGACGCTGACGATCGAGCCGCTCACGCCCGAGGCGTTCGCGCCTTTCGGCGACGTGATCGAGCTCGCGGGCGCGAAGCAGATTCCGATCAATCTGGGCACGACCATCCGCTTTCACGATCTCGCGAAAGTGGATGTGACCGACGAGGGCGGGCGCACGCTCGTGAATCTCTTTCGCGGGCAGCCGCGCGAGCTGCCGTTCGAAGTGAAGATGCTGGAGCGCCATCCGCTGGGCAGCCAGGCATTCGTGCCGCTCAACGACAAGCCGTATCTCGTGGTGGTCGCGCCGGCAGGCGATCTGGACGTCACCCGGATTCGCGCGTTCGTTTCGCGCGGTTGGCAGGGCGTGAATTATGCGAAGGGCGTTTGGCACCACCCGCTGATTGCGTTGGGCGAGGTGAGCGATTTCATCGTCGTCGACCGCGGTGGGGATGGGCTCAATCTCAACGAGCAGGATCTGCCTGAGTCGCTTTGGTTGACGGAGGAAGCGATGAAGGCAGCGATGCGCTGATTCGTGCATTTACGCAGCAGTACGTATCAACAGGAAAAAGCTACGTCCGAGACGTGGCTTTTTTTGCGTTTGGCGGATGAAGTAGGGTGGTGGACCCAAGTCGAGCCGGCTACTCAAGGCGCGGTGAAACGTGGCGAGTCATGCACGGCTGTGTGCGACGCTTCGATACTTCGATTGGATCAGGTGGTGAGGGTCGTTGGCATACGCGCTCTGTATGATTTGCTCAGCGGGCACCCGACTGCGTGATGCATCTGTCGCCAGCGCGAATGGTTGAGCAGTGTTCGCGCTCGTTGCATCTTGCACGCCGCGCTCCGCGCATTCGTCGAATGCCTGACGCCGATTCGCCATATCCCGCGCATCGCTCGCAGCCCAACGCGCAACCCCTTCGCAATGACCTTCTCAAAAGAAAAAGGACCCGAAGCGCAACGCATTTCGGGTCCATCCAGTTACAGCTCACGTAGCGCGCGGCAAACCACTCGCGCCGCCAACTACGTCACTGCTTCGCACCATCCTGGAACCAGGCGGCGATCTTCTGCCGCTCGTCGTCGGTCATGTGCGTGACGTTGCCAAGCGGCATCGCCTTGAGCGTCACGGCCTGCTGATAGAGCCGCTGCGCGTTCTGCGAAATTTCGTCGGGCGTATCGAGCATCACGCCGGCCGGCGCCGCGCCCATCAACGTCGGGTGCGCCGAGTGACAGGCCGCACAGCGCTGCTGCAGGATCGGCTGAATGTCGGAAACCTTCAGCGACGGTGCGTTCGCGGCTTCGGCCTGCGGCACGACCGGGCGCGGCAGCGTCCACACCAGCGCGACAAACATCAGCGCCACGCCGCCGATCGGCAGATACCAGAGCTGCTGACCACGGTGACGCATCACGAAGAACTGACGAATCAGCGCGCCGGCCAGCATGATCACCACGAGCACGGCCCAGTTGTAGGCGTGGGCGTAGGTCATCGCGTAGTGGTTCGAGAGCATCGCGAACACCACGGGCAGCGTGAAATAGGTGTTGTGCACCGAGCGCTGCTTGCCGCGCTTGCCGTAGATCGGGTTCGGCACTTCGCCCTTGAGCATCGCAGCGACCATCTTGCGCTGGCCCGGGATGATGACGAAGAACACGTTGGCCGACATGATCGTCGCGAGCATCGCGCCCATGATGAGGTACGCTGCACGGCCCGAGAAGATGTGGCAGGCGAGGTAGGCGGCGATCACGACATAGAGGCCCACGCACACGCCCAGCAGCTTGTCCTTCGTGCCGAGCACGCGGCACAGCGAGTCATAGACGATCCAGCCCGCGGCGAGGAAGCCGAGCGCCGAGAAGATCGCGACGACCGGACCCATGTCGAGCACGTTCTTGTCGATCAGATACGTGTTCGGCGCCATCAGGTACAGCACCGTGAAGAGCGACGCGCCCGAGAGCCACGTGGTGTACGACGGCCACTTCGACCAGTGAAGGTCGTCCGGCATTTCAGGCGGCGCCACGGTGTACTTCTGCATGTTGTAGAAGCCGCCGCCGTGCACGTGCCACAGCTCGCCGAACACGCCGCGACGGCGCTGGTTCGGGTCCGTGGGCGGTTTGAGGCTGTTGTCGAGCGCGACGAAATAGAACGACTCGCCAATCCAGGCGATCGCCGCGATGACGTGGAACCAGCGCAGTGCGAGGTTCAGCCAATCGGTAATAAAGCCTTCCATGAAACGTCTCCAGTCCTGATGCATTGCGCGCGCGTCCGAACGCACGTGCTAACTGCGGGGTATGAGCGCGCTGCTGAGCGTCGGGGCCGCTGGGCGACCTTCGCGCTGGCGCGCTGCCGTTGTTGTTCGTTTGACCTCGGGCTTGATGACCCGGGCCAGAAGATCGCCCGGAATGCCCTATGAGTTCGTGTTGCGGTGGCCGCCCAATTGACGCTCAGCTGCCCCGATAGGTGCTGTACGACCACGGCGAAACGAGTAGCGGCACGTGGTAGTGCGAGCCCGCGTCGGCGATGCCGAAGCGCAGCACCACGCGGTCGACGAAGCGCGGCTCGGGCACTTTCGTGCCGAGCGCGGCGAAATAGTCGCCGGCGTGGAACACGAGTTCGTATTCGCCTTTGGCGAGTGCTTCGCCTTCGAGCAGCGGCGCGTCGCAGCGGCCGTCTTCATTGGTGGTGACGGTCTTGAGCGCGCGGCGCGCGTCGCCCGAGAGCGCAAAGAGCTCGACCTTGATGCCCGCGCCGGGACGGCCGTTCGCGGTGTCGAGCACGTGGGTAGTCAGCTTGCCCATTCGCAGTTTTCCTTGTGAGTGCCTGGTGCGATTGCGAGGTTTCAGCGGCAGCTCTCGATCCCATGCATGATGCATTGCGGCGGATCGAGGCTCCACGTCAGTGGCTACATACCCGTCGGCGGATCGAATCGAGCGCCGTGAACGCATTTTAAGAACGATCGCCCCCGGCGCGCGCGAGCGATAGGAAAGATAAAGCTACACGCATGAGGGTGAGCCCTGGGGGCTGCGTGGATGCTGTCGCTCATTGCGCCCCGGATTCAGGCGTCCCTTGCTGGCATCGTAGCGACGCCAAAAATCGACCTTTATATGCGTAGCGTAAATTTGGGTATCGCAGCGGCGCGAATTGCCACGACTATTTTGGTTGCGGATCGTAGAGGCCATGCGCAGCGCGTGCTGCGCGTCCCGAAGACGGCAGTGGACGCCGGGTAACCGGGCCAGCGGCGTCCTCGTCGGGACGCGTCGGCACCGGGCGCCTGGGCGACCGGCGAGGCCGGCGGGTGAGGCGAGGGCGTCTGGTTCACATGCCGCGCGCGAGTCCGAACGAATGGCCAGGGCTCGCGGCGGCACGACAACGGAGCGAACAAGGACGATGGAACCCACTCTCGCACAGCGGCGAGACCCGCAAGACCCGCAAAAGCCCGGCAAGACATTGCTGGTGAAAAACGCCGACATGCTGGTGACGATGGACGGCGCGCGCCGCGAGATTCGCGGCGGCGGCCTCTACGTCGAAGGCAACCGCATCGTCGCGGTCGGCCCGACGGCGGAACTGCCCGCCGCGGCCGACGAGGTGATCGACGCCAGCGGTCACCTCGTGACGCCGGGGCTCGTCAACACGCACCATCACATGTATCAGAGCCTCACGCGCGCCGTGCCGGCCGCGCAGGACGCCGAACTGTTTGGCTGGCTCACCAGTCTCTACAAGGTATGGGCGAACCTCACGCCCGAGATGATCGAGATCTCCACGCTCACCGCGATGGCAGAGCTGCTGCTCTCGGGCTGCACGACCTCCAGCGATCACCTGTACATCTATCCGAACGGCAGCCGTCTCGACGACAGCATCCGCGCGGCGCAGCGCATCGGCATGCGCTTTCACGCGAGCCGCGGCAGCATGAGCGTCGGCCAGAAGGACGGCGGCTTGCCGCCCGATGCCGTGGTCGAGCGCGAGGACGCGATTCTCGCTGACACGCAGCGTCTCATCGAGACGTATCACGACGAGGGCCGGTACGCGATGCTGCGCCTCGTCGTGGCGCCGTGCTCGCCGTTCTCGGTAAGCCGCGACCTGATGCGCGAATCGGCGGCGCTCGCGCGGCATTACGGCGTGTCGATGCACACGCATCTCGCCGAGAACGTCAACGACATTGCTTACAGCCGCGAAAAGTTCGGCATGACGCCCGCCGAATACGCCGAGGACCTCGGGTGGGTGGGCCGCGACGTCTGGCATGCGCACTGCGTACAGCTCGACGACCACGGCATCGGTTTGTTCGGCCGGACCGGCACCGGCGTCGCGCATTGTCCGTGCTCGAACATGCGGCTTGCCTCGGGCATCGCGCCCGTGAAGAGGATGCGGCTCGCGGGCGTGCCGGTCGGGCTCGGCGTGGATGGCTCGGCGTCGAACGACGGCGCGCAGATGGTGGCCGAGGCGCGCCAGGCCATGC
The DNA here is from genome assembly GCF_040965695.1 of Paraburkholderia sp. BR10937. Lineage (NCBI taxonomy): Bacteria > Pseudomonadati > Pseudomonadota > Betaproteobacteria > Burkholderiales > Burkholderiaceae > Paraburkholderia > Paraburkholderia sp. BR10937. The sequence goes on along the minus strand of NZ_JBFRCL010000062.1, from coordinate 19,716 downwards.
TGCTCGCGCGCGTGGGCTTCGGCCCGGATGCCATGACCGCGCGCGAAGCGCTCGAAATCGCGACGCTCGGCGGCGCACAGGTGCTGGGCCGCGACGACATTGGCGCGCTCGCACCCGGCATGGCGGCCGACTTCGTGGCGTTCGACCTGCGCCAGCCGCTTTTCGCAGGCGCGCTGCACGATCCCGTCGCCGCGCTCGTATTCTGCGCACCCTCACTGGTCGCGCTGAGCGTGATCGGCGGGCGCGTGGTCGTGAAGGAGGGCGTGTTGCAGACGGTGGAGCTCGGGCCGGTCATCGAGCGGCATAACCGGCTCGCGGCGCAGCTCGTGCAGATGGCGCGCTGAAGCTGGCAAGCGCGCAACGCTTAGGCGTATAGAAAGGTCAGGCGGCCGCAGCAGCGTGCGGCCGTGCTGTTCAAGGCTTGTCGATCAGCGTCTTCGTCGCTTCGGCGATGAGGCTGCGCAACCAGCGTACTTCGTCCGAGTAATGACAGCGTTCGTGCCACAACTGGTAGTACTGCATCGGCGGGAAGTCGAGCGGCGCGGGCACGACCGTGAGCGGCAGGAAGCGCGCATAGTGGTCGGCGAACAGGCGCGTGGTCGTGAAGACCAGGTCCGACTTCACGAGCACGTAGGGCGCGAGATTGAAGTAGGGCAGCGTGACGACCACGTGGCGCTTGAGGCGTTCGCGCGCGAGGTGCACATCGATGGCGCCGCGCTGGCCCACGGAGTACGGCGTGGGCGCGAGATGCGGTGCGTTCAGATACTGGTCGAGCGTGAGCCCGCCGCGCTTGGCGAACGGGTGTGTGTTGCTCATCAGGCAGACGATCTGGTCGACGAACAGGTTCGAGAGGTGCAGCTGTTCGGGCGGCTCGGGCCAGTTGCCGATGACGATATCGAGCTTGCCTTCCTCGAGCGCGAGCTCGTAGTCGAACGCAGGCCCGAGCGAGTGAAACTCGAGCGTGGCGTTGGGCGCGGCCAGGCGGAAGCGCTCGACGACGGTCGGCACGAACAGGACGTTCAGATAGTCAGGACAGCCAATCCGATAGCAGCGGATGGAGGTGGCCGGATCGAAATTGTGCTGCTGGAAGCGGATCCGCTCGATCTCGCGCAGCGCGTTCTGGACGGGTTCGAGCAGGCGCAGGCCGTACTCGGTCGGCACCATGCCGGACTTGCCGCGCACGAGGAGGGGGTCGCCGGTGATGTCGCGCAGACGGCGCAGCGCCGCGCTGATTGCGGGCTGGGACTGATTGAGCTTGACGGCCGCGCGTGTCACGCTGCGCTCCATCAGAAGCGTGTGCAAGACGCGCAAGAGGTATGTGTCGATCGCCTCGCGTTGCTGACTCATGAATTCTCCGAATTATATGTTCTGGCTGATCGATGAGGCTTAGGGGTATATCGTTTTTAATATGGACAAAAAGTGGCGTCAAGCGAGGCTAACCCCGAGGCCCGCGCGGAATCGCCCGTGCAGCGAGGCAACAGCGATTTTTGGCGGCTCGACCTTCGCAGGGCTAACAGGTATCGTCACCCCCGCACGGCGGCGCGCGGCGGCCAGCATCAAACGGTTATCGGACAGCAATAACGTACAACGGCGGAACCTCCATGGGTGATTCTTCTTCACGTCAGGCAACGCTTGCGCAAAACGGCAGCGGCGTGCCGCGCCTCGCGCTTGCCGGCATCACGAAGCAGTACCCGGCGGTGCGCGCGAACGACGACGTCACGCTCTCGGTCGCGCCAGGCGAAATCCACGCCTTGCTCGGCGAGAACGGCGCGGGCAAGAGCACGCTCATGAAGATCGTCTACGGCGCGGTGCGACCCGACGCGGGCGAGATTCGCTGGGAAGGCCAGGCCGTCGAAATCGCGAGTCCGGCTGCGGCGCGCAAGCTCGGCATCGGCATGGTGTTCCAGCATTTTTCGTTGTTCGAAACGCTTACCGTCGGCGAGAACATCGCGCTCTCGCTCGACGAACCGTTCGACCTGAAAACGCTCGGCAAGCGCATTCGCGAGGTATCGGCGCAATACGGCCTCGATGTCGATCCGCAGCGCCATGTGCATAGCCTCACGGTGGGCGAGCGTCAGCGCGTGGAGATCGTGCGCTGCCTGCTGCAGAATCCGCGTCTGTTGATCATGGACGAACCGACTTCGGTGCTCACGCCGCAAGCGGTGCGCAAGCTGTTCGGCACGCTGCGGCGTCTCGCTTCCGAAGGCTGCAGCATTCTTTATATCAGCCACAAGCTCGACGAGATCCAGGAGCTTTGCGACACGGCCACCGTGCTGCGCGGCGGCAAGGTCACGGGCCGCGTCATTCCGCGCGAAGAAACGCATGCGTCGCTCGCGCGGCTGATGGTCGGGCGCGAACTGCCCGACTACACGCGGCGCGCGCACGCGCCCGGCGACGTGCTGCTCGAAGCGCAGCATCTGTCGATGCCGAGCGACGATCCGTTCGGCACCTCGCTGAACGACGTGTCGTTCAGCGTGCATGCGGGCGAGATACTCGGTATCGCCGGCGTCTCGGGCAACGGCCAGGCGGAACTGCTCGCCGCGCTCTCGGGCGAGGCGCAAGCGGCCCGTTACGGGGTGAGCGCCGATGCCGTCAGGATTTGCGGCAAGCCCGCGGGACGCCTTTCGGCCGGGGCGCGCCGCAAGCTCGGCTTCGCGTTCGTGCCGGAGGAGCGCCTCGGGCGCGGCGCGGTCCCGGCCATGTCGCTTGCCGAAAATGCCTTGCTCACGGCGCACCGCGAAGGCATGGTGCGCTCCGGGTGGCTCAGGACGGGTGCGATGCGCGCGTTCGCCGAGCGCTGCATCGGCGCGTTCGATGTGCGCTGCGGCGGCCCGGATGCGCTCGCGCAGAGCCTCTCGGGCGGCAATCTGCAGAAGTACATCGTGGGGCGCGAAATTCTCCAGGCGCCGAAGGTGCTCGTGGTCGCGCAGCCAACCTGGGGCGTGGACGTGGGTGCGGCTGCATTCATTCGCCAGCAGTTGCTCGATCTTTCGGCGCGCGGCGTGGCGATACTCGTGATCTCGGAAGAACTGGAAGAGCTTTTCGACATTTGCGACCGCATTGCCGTGCTCGCGGGCGGACGCCTTTCGCCCGCGCGTTTGACGGGCGAGACGAACGCCGAGGAAATCGGCCGCTGGATGGCGGGGCTCTTCGGCGAGCGCGCGGATCGCGGCGACGGCGGCGGCCGGCCCGACGGCGAGCCGCCCGCGCAGACCGTGGCGAACGCATGATCGGCGACCTATAACAACACGCGCAAGCACATCGACCACCCGAGACCGACCAGCGACTTCACGACCATGATCTTCCCATACCGACTCGAAGCCCGCACGACGCCGTCGCGCACGGTGCGCATCGCCGTGCCGCTCATTGCGGCGCTGCTCACGCTCGCCATCGGCTTCCTGATCTTCGGCCTCGTGGGCCGCGATCCCTTGCAGGCGATGCACGCGTTCTTCATCGAACCGCTGTCGAGCATCAACGGCTGGTCCGAGCTCCTGCTCAAGGCCTCGCCGCTATGCCTGATCGCGCTCGGTCTCGCGGCGGGATATCGCGCCAACGTGTGGAACATCGGCGCGGAAGGGCAAATGGTGCTGGGCGGCATCGCGGCGAGCGGCGTGGCGATCTATTTCGATCAATCGACCGGCTGGTGGATCCTCTTCCTGATGATGTTCGCGGGCGTGCTGGGCGGCATGGCGTGGGCGGCGATTCCCGCGTGGCTCAAGAGCCGCTTCAACACCAACGAGATCCTCACGAGCCTGATGCTCACCTACGTCGCCACGCAGTTGCTGATCTGGCTCGTGAGCGGTCCGTGGCGCGACCCGCAGGGCATGAACTTTCCGCTCTCCGAAATGTTCAGTGGCGACGCGCTCTATCCGACCTTCGGCGGCGACTGGCGCATCCACTGGCTGCGCGGCACGCGTTTGAACGCATCGATCTTCCTGACGCTCGCGGCCATTCCGCTCGTCTGGCTCTTCATGCGCCGCAGCTTCGCGGGCTATCGCATGAGCGTGGGCGGTCTCGCACCGCTCGCTGCGCGCTATGCGGGCTTCTCGGAGAGAAAGACGATCTGGACCTCGCTGCTGCTTTCCGGCGGCCTCGCGGGCCTCGCGGGCATGGGCGAGATTGCCGGCCCGATCGGCCAGCTGCAAGCGACGTGGTCGCCGGGCTACGGCTTCACGGCGATCATCGTCGTGTTCGTGGGGCGTCTGCATCCGGTCGGCATCGTGCTCGCGAGCCTCCTGATGGCGCTGCTCTACCTGGGCGGCGAAGCCGTGCAGACATCGCTGCAGTTGCCGCAGGCGCTTTCCGGCGTGTTCCAGGGGCTGCTGCTGTTCTGCCTGCTCGGCGCAGACCTCTTCGTGAACTATCGCGTGCGCCGCCGTCATCCGGTCGCGGTTGCGAACTGACCAGCGCAATCCAGAGAACAATCAAACGGGCCACACGACATGGATATCCAGCAAGCCAGCTCGCTCGCCTCGAGCGCCGTCACCGCCGCCATTCCGCTCATGTTCGCGGGCGTGGGCGAACTCGTCACCGAGAAGTCGGGTGTGCTCAACCTCGGCGTCGAAGGCATGATGCTGATGGGCGCCGTCACGGGCTACGCGGTCACGACCATTACCGGCAACCCATGGCTCGGCCTCGTGGCGGGCATGGCCGCCGGCATCGTGATGTCGTTGCTGTTCGGCTTTCTCGTGCTCACCATGCTCGCCAACCAGGTCGCCACGGGCCTCTCGCTCACGATCTTCGGTGTCGGGCTCTCGGCGTATGTGGGCAAGCCGTACACCTCGGCCGCCACCTCGGCGACCATCGCGAACTGGCCGATTCCGGGGCTGTCGCAACTGCCCGTGGTCGGGCAGGCGTTCTTCAGCCTCACGCCTGTCGACTACCTCGCGTTCATCATGTTCGCCGTAGTCGGCTGGTTCCTCTATCGCACGCGCGCCGGGCTCGTGCTGCGCTCGGTGGGTGAGTCGCCGCAGGTCGCGCACTCGGTGGGCTTTCCCGTGATCGGCGTGCGCTATGGCGCGACGGCCTTCGGCGGCGCGATGGCGGGCCTCGCGGGCAGCTACTACTCGGTGGTGCAGCTGCATCTGTGGCAGGAGCAGATCACGGCAGGGCGCGGCTGGATCGCGCTCGCGCTCGTCGTGTTCGCGACGTGGCGCCCGGGGCGCCTCCTGATCGGCGCGCTGCTCTTCGGCGCGGTCACGGGCGCGCAGTTCTATGCGCAGGCCGTGGGCGTGCCGGTGCCCACGCAGTTCCTCGCCATGCTGCCGTACGTCGCGACAATCGTCGTGCTCGTACTCATCTCGCGCAACCCGAACACGATCCGCCTGAACGCGCCAGCTTCGCTCGGCAAGCCGTTCTTTGGGGCCGCCTAGACGGGGCCGCCCAGGCAGCGCCATTTATCCGGAATGCTAACCAACACGCCTTGAACGCTCGCAGTTCCCCATTCACGACAGGAGATCCACGATGAAAAAAACCGTCCTGACCGCTTTCGCCGTCGCCGCCACGTGCGGCACGGCGGCCCTCGCGCCCGCGGCCCATGCCGCCGACGTGCCGGGCGTCGCGTTCGTCTATCTCGGCAATCCGGGCGATGCCGGCTGGACCTTCGCGCACGATCAGGGCTCGAAGGTCGCCGAGCAGAAGTTCGGCAACAAGATCAAGATCACGCGCGTGGAAAACGTGCCGGAGTCGGCGGACTCGGAGCGCGTGTTCCGCGACCTTGCGAACAAGGGCAACAAGATCATCTTCGGCACGAGCTTCGGTTATCAGGACTTTCAGCTCAAGGTGGCAAAGGACTTCCCGGACACCGTGTTCCTGCACGCAACGGGCTACAAGAAGGCGCCGAACTTCGGCACCTATGACGTGCGCATGTATCAAGGCGCGTATCTCGCGGGCGTCGCGGCCGGTTACGCGACAAAGACGAACACGCTCGGTTTCGTCGCCTCGGTGCCGATTCCCGAGGTCGTGCGCAACATCAACGCGTACACGCTCGGCGCGCGCTCGGTGAATCCGAAGGTGCATACCAAGGTCATCTGGATCAACAGCTGGTTCGATCCGGGCAAGGAGAAGCAGGCCGCCGAAACGCTGATCGGCCAGGGCGCCGACGTGCTGCTGCAAAACACCGATTCGAGCGCCACGCTCGCCACCGCCGAAGAGAAGAAGGTCCACGCGTTCGGCTGGGATTCGAACATGAAGAAGTTCGGCCCGCACGCACACCTGGGCTCGGTCGAGGCGAACTGGGGCGTGTACTACGTCGCGGCGATCCAGCAGGTGCTCGATGGCAAGTGGAAGAACGACCCCGTGTGGTGGGGCATTCCGCAAAAGGCCGTGGATCTCGGCGACGTCAACACGTCCGAGCTTTCGGCCGACGCGCAAAAGGCCGTCGCCGCGAAGCGCGAACAGATCGCGGGCGGCAAGTGGGACGTCTTCACGGGCCCGATCAAGGATCAGACGGGCACGGTCAAGATTCCGGCCGGCAAGACGTTGACCGACCCGGAACTGCAACGCCTGAACTGGTACGTCGAAGGCGTGGACGGCTCGCTGCCGAAGTAGGCATGAACCGCGCGCTCGCGCCGCCTTATACGGCGCGGGCGCGAGTGCATTCTTCGTACGATTCCGACGTACGTACGCGAAACGGCTGCGTGTAGCGCTGAGAGGCGCGCGCAGCCGTTCGACTTTCTAGCAGCGCAACGCAGCGCCGCGTCAGTCGTCGATGCGTATGCCGACCTTGATCGTGACCTGCCAGTGCGAAACCTGATCGTTTTCGATCAGGCCGCGCGTTTCCACGACCTCGAACCAGTGCAGGAAACGCAGCGTCTTCGACGCCCGTGCGATGGCGCAACGAATGGCGTCGTCGCTGGACACCTTGGATGAGCCGGTAAGTTCGATCTGCTTGTAAACGTGGTCGTTCATGGCAGTGTCTCCTCGTGGTCGCGCAGCGTCGGCGCGTCAATCGAGTATAGGTAACGGACCGGGGCGCAAGGGCAAAGATGGGAGAAGCGCGGCGCCAGTTATCATGGCGCCTCGCGCGAAAACGAGCATTCGACGTGCCCGTTTTACGGGCGTGAAAGCGCAACGGCGATCGACAGGAGGCGGAGAAGATGGACGGGCAGGTATTGGGTTTTTGCGGACCGGGGCTGATGGGCGCGCCGATGATCCGTCATTTGCTGCGCGCCGGGCACGCCGTGCGCGTGTGGAACCGCTCCCCGGCGAAGGCGCAGGCGCTGATCGCCGATGGCGCGCAAGTGGCCGCGACGCCCGATGAACTCGCGCGCGAGGCCGACGTGGTGCTGCTGTGCGTCGCCGACGCGGCGGCGGTCGAGCAGGTGGTGTTCGGCGAGCACGGGCTCCTGGCCGGTACGCCCGGCGCGAGCCTGCGCGTGCGCCGCATCGTCGATCATTCGAGCATTTCTCCCGACGCGACGCGCAGGCTCGCGGAGCGCGCCGCGGCGCTCGGCGTGGGTTGGGTCGACGCGCCGGTTTCGGGCGGCGTGGCGGGCGCGCAGAACGGCACGCTGGCGATCATGGCGGGTGGCGCCACGGCCGACGTCGAAGCCATCACGCCGATCCTTGGCGCCTACGCGGCACGCGTGACCCATATGGGTGGCGTGGGTGCGGGTCAGACCACCAAGTTGTGCAACCAGGCCATCGTCACGGCCACGGTGGCCGCGATTGCCGAAGCGGTGAGCCTCGCGCGGCGCAGCGGCATCGATGCGGCGAAGCTGCCCGACGCGCTCGCGGGCGGCTGGGCCGATTCGACGCTGCTGCGCACGTTCGTGCCGCGCATGACGCAAGGCGGGCTCGAATCCATCGGCGCACTCAAGACGTTCCAGAAAGACGTGGACACGATCGCCGCCGCGGCCGCGCAGACCGGCACGCCCATGCCCGTCTCGGGCACGGTCCAGCAATTGCTGCGTCTGGCGGCAGCCATGGGCCTCGCGCAGGCCGATTTTTCGGGCTTCATCGACGTGCTGCAGACACCGCGCAGCGGCGAAGCGTGACCTGATCAGGCACCCGCCGGCCTCGCGGGCGATGCGGCCCCGTTGTAACCGGCGCGCATGGCGGCCTTCACATTGCTCACTTCTTGCCGTGTCATGCTGCGCGGAGCAGGGCTGTCCGCGCGGCTGGAACTCGCGCGCGAAGTGGCATAACCTGCTAAAATTACAGGTTTTTCGTCGATCTACTTTCCGGGACGCGCTGTGCTCTCTACCGCCAACATCACCATGCAATTCGGGCCGAAGCCCTTGTTCGAGAACATCTCGGTCAAATTCGGCGAAGGCAACCGCTATGGCCTGATCGGCGCGAACGGTTGCGGTAAATCCACGTTCATGAAGATCCTCGGTGGGGATCTCGAACAGAGTTCGGGCAACGTCATCCTCGAGCCGAACGTGCGTCTGGGCAAGCTGCGCCAGGACCAGTTCGCGTACGAAGACGTGCGCGTGCTCGACGTCGTCATGATGGGCCACACCGAAATGTGGGCCGCGATGACCGAGCGCGACGCGATCTACGCGAACCCCGAAGCCACCGACGACGACTACATGCACGCCGCCGAACTCGAAGCGAAGTTCGCCGAGTACGACGGCTACACGGCCGAAGCGCGCGCGGGCGAACTGCTGCTCGGCATCGGCATCGGCACGGAGTTCCACAACGGCCCGATGAGCGGCGTGGCGCCGGGCTGGAAGCTGCGCGTGCTGCTCGCGCAGGCGCTGTTCTCGAAGCCGGACGTGCTGCTGCTCGACGAACCGACCAACAACCTCGACATCAATTCGATCCGCTGGCTGGAAGATGTTCTGAACGAGTACAACTCGACCATGATCATCATCTCCCACGATCGACACTTCCTGAACCAGGTCTGCACGCACATGGCGGACATGGACTACGGGACGCTGAAGGTCTGGCCGGGCAACTACGACGACTACATGCTCGCTTCGGCGCAGGCGCGCGAGCGTCAGCAGGCCGCGAACCAGAAGGCGAAGGAGCGCGTGGCCGACCTGCAGGACTTTGTGCGCCGCTTCTCGGCGAACAAGTCGAAGGCACGCCAGGCCACCAGCCGCCTGAAGATGATCGACAAGATCAAGATCGAGGAATTCAAGCCCTCGTCGCGCCAGAACCCGTTCATCCGCTTCGAGTTCGAGAAGAAGCTGCACAACATCGTCGTGGTCGCGGAAGAGATCACGAAGACGTACGAGCGCCGCATCTTCAACAAGCTCAGCATCAGCGTGCAGCCGGGCGAGCGCATCGCGATCATCGGCGAGAACGGCGCGGGCAAGACCACGCTGCTGCGCTCGCTGCTCGGCAACCTGGCCGTCGATAGCGGCTCGGTGAAGTGGGCGGAGAATGCGAACGTGGGCTACATGCCGCAGGACACGTACGAAGAGTTCCCGGCCGACGTCACGTTGATGGACTGGATCGACCAGTACCGCCAGGAGGGCGACGACGAGCAGTCGGTGCGCGGCACGCTGGGGCGTCTGCTCTTCAATGCCGATGACATCAAGAAGTCGGTCAAGGTGCTGTCGGGCGGCGAGAAGGGCCGCATGATCTGGGGCAAGCTGATGCTCGGCCGCCACAACGTGCTGCTGATGGACGAGCCCACTAACCACATGGACATGGAGTCGATCGAGTCGCTGCAGATTGCGCTCGAGAAGTTCGAAGGCACGCTCGTTTTCGTGTCGCACGACCGCGAGTTCGTGAACGGCCTCGCCAACCGCATCATCGAGATAAAAACCGATGGCACGGTCAAGGACTACAGCGGCAACTACGAAGACTTCCTGGTCAGCCAGGGACTGCAGTGAGTTTCGGTCGCTGATCGAAGCGTGAGATGAAAACGGGCGGCGCGTGAGCGTCGCCCGTTTTGTTTTTGGCCGCTGCAGGTTTGCTTTACGTTTGCGTCAACCACGCTAGAATGCAGAATCGCCGCGGCGCAGCGCGAATATGCGTGGACAAGACGCACAGAGCTTTGCATGGAATGGCAGTATGCGCTCAAGCGCTAACTGCCATCGACAGACAGGAGACGAGTAGATGAACGACTACACGCAGTTCTACATCAGCGGCCAATGGGTCGCCCCGCACGGCAAGGGCACGATCGACGTGATCGACTCGGGCACCGAGGCGGTGATGGGCCGCATCCCCGAGGGCATCGAAGCGGACGCCGAAGCCGCAGTCGCCGCCGCGCGCGCCGCCTTCGACAGCTGGGCCGCGACGCCCGCCGCCGAGCGCGGGGCGTATCTGCAAAAAATCGCCGACAGCCTCAAGGCCCGTACCGACGAACTCGCGCAGCTGATCGCAGGCGAAGTGGGCATGCCGCTCAAGCTCGCGCGCGCCATTCAGGTGGGCGGTCCGGTCTACAACTGGGGCGCTTACGCGCAGCTCGCCAGCGAGTTCCAGTACGAGGAGCGCGTGGGCAACTCGCTCGTCGTGCGCGAACCGGTGGGCGTCGTCGCGGCCATCACGCCGTGGAACTATCCGCTCAACCAGATCACGCTCAAAGTCGCCGCCGCGCTCGCCGCCGGCTGCACCGTTGTGCTCAAGCCCTCCGAGGTCGCGCCGCTCAACGCATTCGTGCTCGCCGAGGCCATCCACGAAGCCGGCCTGCCCGCGGGCGTGTTCAATCTCGTGACGGGCTATGGGCCGGTGGTGGGCGAGCTGCTCGCGCGCCATCCGGACGTCGACATGGTGTCGTTCACCGGCTCGACGCGGGCGGGCAAACGCGTGTCCGAAGTCGCGTCGGCCACGGTCAAGCGCGTCGCGCTGGAGCTGGGCGGGAAGTCGGCCGCCGTCGTGCTAGACGACGCCGACTTCGCGGCCGCCGTGAAAGGCACGGTGGGCGCGTGCTTCCTCAACTCGGGGCAGACCTGCTCGGCCCACACCCGCATGATCGTGCCGGAGTCGCGCTACGAAGAAGCGCGCGACCTCGCGAAGCAGGCTGCCGAAGCGTTCAGGGTGGGCGATCCGCGCGACGAGAAAGCGAAGCTCGGCCCGCTCGCCTCGAAAGTGCAGCAGGAGCGCGTACTGCACTACATCGAGCGCGGCATGGCCGACGGCGCCGAGCTCGTGACGGGCGGCCCCGGCATGCCCGAAGGCGTGACGCAGGGCTTCTTCGTGAAGCCGACCGTGTTCGGCCGCGTGCCGCGCGACGCCGCCATCGCGCAGGAAGAGATCTTCGGCCCGGTGCTGACGATCCTCACGGCCAAGGACGAAGACGACGCCGTGGCGATCGCCAACGACTCGCTCTACGGCCTTGGCGGCGCGGTCTGGGCCGGCAGCGACGAGCGCGCAATGCGCGTGGCGCGCCGCATCCGTACGGGCCAGATCGACATCAACGGCGGCGCCTGGAACATGGCCGCGCCCTTCGGCGGCTTCAAGCAGTCGGGACACGGCCGCGAAAACGGCGCATATGGCCTCGAGGAGTACCTGGAATACAAGTCGATGCAGTTCAAGGTGCCGAAGGGCTGATGAGGCATCTCGTCGCGCGCTATCGCAAATCTTTTAATGCGACGTGTTGATGCAAATCATAAACGCGGGTTTCTTTACAGAAGTCCGCGTTTTTGTTTGATGTGCATCAATGTCATATGTGGGGCACGCGCGACCATAAGCGCTTTGTCATCGACAGAGCACAACATGTTTCCTGGACACTCCTTCGCTCCGCTCCAGATTCGCGGTCGTCAACTCCTGCCCGTCGTGCAGGGCGGCATGGGTGTCGGCATCTCGGCACACCGGCTGGCTGGCAGTGTGGCGCGTGAAGGCGCGCTCGGCACGATCGCGAGCATCGACCTGCGCCATCATCACAGCGATCTGATGGACATGTGCCGCGCGGACCCGCGGCACGAAACGCTCGCTCGCGCCAACCTCATTGCGCTCGGCCGCGAGATAGCGGCGGCACGCAAGCTTGCCGGCGGCAACGGCATGATCGCCGTGAACGTCATGAAGGCGGTGAACGCCCATGCCGACTACGTGCGCACCGCCTGTGAGCAAGGCGCCGACGCCATCGTCATGGGCGCCGGTTTGCCGCTCGATCTGCCCGATCTCACGGCGGGCGTGGACATCGCGCTCGTGCCGATCCTGTCCGACGCACGCGGCGTCGCGCTCGTGCTCAAGAAGTGGATGAAGAAGGGCCGCCTGCCCGACGCCATCGTGATCGAGCATCCTGCCTACGCGGGCGGCCACCTCGGCGTGACCGACATCGCCGACATGGGCAACGAGCGCTTCGCCTTCACGCAGATCTTCGAGGAACTCGAAGGCGTCTATGCCACGCTCGGCATTTCGCGGCGCGACGTGCCGCTCGTCGTGGCGGGCGGCGTGAACAGCCACGAAGCCGTGCGCAAATGGCTCGAGGCGGGCGCGAACGGGGTGCAGGTCGGCACGCCGTTCGCGGTGACCGAGGAGGGCGACGCGCACCCCGACTTCAAGCGCGTGCTCGCCGACGCGAAGCCTGAAGACATCGTCGAGTTCGTGAGCGTGACGGGCCTGCCCGCACGCGCGGTGAAAACGCCGTGGCTCGAACGTTACCTGCGCAACGAGTCGCGCATTCGCACCAAGATCGGCTCGCTCAAGCTTGCTTGCCCAACCGGTCTCGAATGTCTTTCGGCCTGCGGGCTGCGCGACGGCATCGAGAAGTTCGGCCACTTCTGCATCGACACGCGCCTCGCTGCGGCGTTGCGGGGCGACGTCGCAAACGGCCTGTTCTTCCGCGGCCGTGAAGCGTTGCCGTTCGGCAATGCGATCCGCAGCGTCCGCGACCTGCTGGAGTTGCTGCTGACCGGCGTTGCGCGACCTGCGGTCGCACAACGCGCAGCGTTCGCACTGGCTTGATACGTATCAAAACGGCGCCAGACCCCGTCTCTGACAATTTGTAGGCCTTCAAGGCTAGACCTACAGACACGGGGATTGACGATGTATCAAGCAATTAGAAAGGCAGCAGCCGCTGCCGCGCTCACCATGGGCGCGGCCTTCCTGGCGGTGCCGGCCAGCGCGGCCGGTTCTCCCGACTCGGGCATTTACGCGGGCGACTGGCTGGTGCGCCTGCGCGCAATCGAGATCGCGCCGGACGCGCGTGGGAACGGTACGCTCGGCGCGATTGGTGCCGACGTGAACAACGCCATCGTGCCCGAGCTCGACTTCACCTACATGGCGACCAACAACATCGGCGTCGAGCTGATTCTCGGTACGTCGCGCAACCAGGTGACCTCGAATATCGGCGCACTTGGCGGCGTGGGCGTGCTGCCGCCTACGTTGCTGCTGCAGTATCACTTCAACAACGCGGGCAGGGTGCGGCCGTACGTGGGCGCGGGCATCAACTACACGCTGTTCTACAACAACGGTCTGCACGCGGGCGGCCAGTCGGTTTCGATCGACAACCACAGTTGGGGTCCGGCGCTGCAGTTCGGTATCGACTTCCAGGTGACGAAGCGCATCTTCGTGAACGCGGATATCAAGAAGATCTGGATGCACACTGACGCGTCGATGGGTGGCACGTCGCTCGGCACATTGCATATCGATCCGCTCGTGGTGGGTCTGGGCGTCGGCATGAAGTTCTGATCGATCGCCTGACCATCGCTTCTTCTAACGCCGGCTTGCCCGGCGTTTTTTATCCGCGTTCAGGCGCGGTCCTTCTGGAAGCGCATGGCGGTGCCGTCGCGCTCGATGCGCTCCCACACGGCGCGCTTTTCCTCGTCGCTGAGAAAAACCCAGTTGGAGACTTCCACGGCGGTCCGTCCGCAGCCTTTGCAGACGTCGTCAAAGAGTGTCGAGCACACACCGATGCACGGGCTGTCGGGGAGGTCGTGAAGATTGGATGCCATTGAAGAACCTTGGGGCGTGGCTGCCGGGCGTCGCGCGCGCCGGCTTCGGTACGAAACGCCGCTATGTTAACCGATACGGCGCGAGGCGGCCGCCCGTCCTTCCAGGCGAGCGGCGGCGACGCACGATGCGTGATGAATCGGCCAGGCCGCTGCAAGCCGATAGCAAGGTGGAGGGCGGCGCCGCGTCCCACTGGCAGCCGGGCGTCGCGCGCATGCGCCATCGAAGCGGTTTTTTGTGGACACGGCCCGTGAAACGGCTAAAATTGCGCGCGATTTACCGTCCGCGCACGGCTTGCCGGCCTTCCAGGGCCCATGTTCCGTTTGCGCGACACGCCCGCGTTTTATTTCTTGCCGGGCGGGTTTGATGGTAGGTTCTGGGGAAGTCAGGGGAGCCGTGCGCAGGTGACACGAAGCACGGCACGAAGCGAGGCAGGCAGCCGGCCGGAGCCGGTCAGGATCGGAGAACGGGATGAAGAAAGGGGTTGTGGCGCAACTGGCCGCGCTCGCACTGTGCGCGGCGCCGTGGATGACGTCGGTGGCGAAGGACACGCAGCTGAACGTGTACAACTGGTCCGATTACATCGCCAAGGACACGATTCCGAACTTCACCAAGCAGACCGGCGTTCAGGTCAAGTACGACAACTACGACAGCGACGACACGCTCCAGGCCAAGCTGCTCGCTGGCAACTCGGGCTACGACATCGTCGTGCCGACCAGCAATTACGCGGGCAAGCAGATCGCCGCCGGCATTTTTGCGCCGCTCGACAAGTCGAAGATCCCTAACCTCAAGTACCTCGATCCGCAGCTGATGGCGCTCGTCGCCGGCGCGGATCCGGGCAACAAGTACGCGGTGCCCTGGGCGTACGGCACGACGGGTCTCGCCTATAACGTCACGAAGGCGCAGCAGATCCTCGGCAAGAACGTGCCGCTCGACAACTGGGACATCCTCTTCAAGCCCGAGAACATCTCGAAGCTGAAGGCCTGCGGCGTGTCCGTGCTCGACGCGCCGGACCAGATGTTCGCAGCCGCGCTGCACTACATCGGCAAGGACCCGCTCTCGACGAATCCGGACGATTATCGCGCGGCGCTCGCGATGATGAAGAAGATCCGCCCGTACATCACGCAGTTCAACTCGTCGGGCTACATCAACGACCTCGTGGGCGGCGACATCTGCTTCGCGTACGGCTGGTCGGGCGACGTCGTGATCGCCAAGCACCGCGCCATCGACGCGAAGAAGCCCTACAAGATCGAGTACTACATCCCGAAGGGCGGCGCGCCGATCTGGTTTGACGTGATGACCATCCCGAAGGATGCGCAGCACAAGGAAGCCGCGCACGAGTGGATCAACTATATCGAGACGCCGCAGGTCCACGCAGCGATCACGAACGCGGTCTACTACCCGAGCGCGAACGCGGAAGCGCGCAAGTACGTGGATAAGGACATCGCCAACGACCCGGCCGTGTACCCGCCGCCCGAAGTCCTGAAGACGCTGTTCCTGCTCAAGCCGCTGCCGCCCGAGATCCAACGTCTGCAGACGCGTCTGTGGACCGAGTTCAAGTCGGGCCGCTGACGCGGTCACAGCCGCGGTTGAAATCCGATCCCGTTTTACCCCGAGCCCTCGGCACGATGCCGGGGGCTTTGTTCGTCAACCCCGTCCAGCATTCACGCAGAAACAGGCAGGGCAGAGAGAATCATGAGTGACCAGTCGAGCGCGCCGGCATCCGTCGGTTCGCTGCCTTCGGGCTTCACCGCGGTAGATTCGGCCGCGGACAACTTCGTGCAGATCGTCGATGTCGTCAAGAAGTTCGGCGAGACGACAGCCGTCAAGGGCGTCAATCTGTCGGTGAAGAAGGGCGAGCTGTTCGCGCTGCTCGGCAGCTCGGGCTGCGGCAAGTCCACCTTGCTGCGCATGCTCGCGGGTCTCGAGACCGTGACGTCGGGCAAGATCCTGATCGACGGCGAGGATCTCGCGTCGATGCCGCCTTACCGCCGTCCGGTCAACATGATGTTCCAGTCGTACGCGCTCTTTCCGCACATGACGGTGGAGTCGAACGTCGGGTTCGGGCTGCGCCAGGAAGGCGTGAAGAAGGGCGAACTGAAGGACCGAGTAGCCAACGCGCTCGAACTCGTGCAGATGACGCGCTTTGCCAGGCGCAAGCCGCACCAGCTCTCGGGCGGCCAGCAGCAGCGCGTGGCGCTCGCGCGCTCGCTCGTGAAGCGCCCGAAGCTGCTCCTGCTCGACGAGCCGATGTCGGCGCTCGACAAGCAGATTCGCCAGCGCACGCAAATCGAACTCGTCAACATCCTCGACAAGGTCGGCGTCACCTGCATCATGGTCACGCACGACCAGGAAGAAGCGATGACGATGGCGGGGCGCCTCGCGGTGATGAGCGAAGGCGAGATTGTCCAGCTCGGCACGCCCAACCAGGTGTACGAATTCCCGAACAGCCGCTTTTCGGCGGAGTTCATCGGCTCGACCAATCTTTTCGATGGCAACGTGGTCGAGGACGAGCCCGATCACGTGTTCGTCGAGTGCGCCGAGTTGCCGGTGCGTCTCTACGTGAATCACGGCATTACCGGTCCGCTCGGCATGCCCGTGACGATCTCGGTGCGCCCGGAGCGCATCTCGCTCACGCGCAAGCCGCCCGAGGGCGTGTTCAACTGGGGCAAGGGCGTGGTCAAGAACATCGCCTACATGGGCGGCTACTCGCTGTACCACGTCAAGCTCGACTCGGGCAAAACGGTGATCGCGAACATGTCGAGCCTCGCGCTCTCCGAAATCGACTCCCCCACCTGGGAAGACGAAGTCTACGTGCGCTGGAGCGCATCGGCCGGTGTGGTGCTGACGTCATGAGCGCGACGACTCTCCGCAGCATCCTGAACTGGCCGGCGAAGCGCTTCAACCTGACCGGGCGCACGGCCGTCGTGGCGGGCCCGTTCATCTGGTTGCTGCTGTTCTTCCTCGTGCCGTTCATCCTGGTGGTGAAGATCAGCTTCGCCGACCAGCAGCTCGGCATTCCGCCGTACACGGAGCTGATGTCGTTCGCGGATGGCATCTGGCATATCTCGCTCGACCTTTCGCACTACGCGTTCCTGTTCCAGGACAGCCTGTACTTCGCGACCTATGTGAATTCGGTCGTGGTGGCGGCGATTTCGACGCTGCTATGCCTCTTCATCGGCTATCCGATGGCGTATTACATCGCGCGCTCGAATCCGGCCTCGCGCAACATCCTCATGATGGCCGTGATGCTGCCGTTCTGGACGTCGTTCCTGATCCGCGTGTACGCATGGATCGGCATCCTGAAGAACAACGGACTGCTGAACAATTTCCTGATGTCGATCGGCGTCATTCATTCGCCCATTGAGCTGTATCACACGAACACGGCGGTCTATATCGGCATGGTGTATTCGTATCTGCCGTTTCTCGTGATGCCGCTCTACGCGCACCTCGTGAAGATGGACCTCACGCTGCTCGAAGCCGCCTACGATCTCGGTGCGAAGCCGTGGCGCGCGTTCGTGGAGATCACGCTGCCGCTCTCGAAGAACGGCGTCATCGCCGGCTGCCTGCTCGTGTTCATTCCGGCGGTGGGCGAGTACGTGATTCCCGAGCTGCTCGGCGGCGCGAACACGCTGATGATCGGCCGCGTCATGTGGAACGAGTTCTTCGACAATGCCGACTGGCCGATGGCCTCCGCCGTGACCTGCGCGATGGTGCTGCTGTTGCTCGTGCCGATGGCGCTGTTCCAGCACTATCAGGCGAAGGAACTGGAGGGCCGCGGCAAATGAAACCGAATCGCGTTCTGCAGTTCATCGCGCTCGGCCTCGGCTTCGCGTTCCTCTACATTCCGATCCTGAGCCTGGTCGTCTACTCGTTCAACGAGTCGCAACTCGTCACGGTGTGGACGCGCTTTTCCACGCGCTGGTATCAGGCGCTCATCACCGACGACGAACTGATCACCGCCGCGTGGCTCTCGCTGCGCATCGCGCTGATGACGGCGTTCGCCTCGGTGTTCATCGGCACGTGGGCGGGCTTCGTGCTCGCGCGCATGGGGCGCTTTCGCGGCTTCACGCTCTTCTCGGGCATGATCAACGCGCCGCTCGTGATTCCCGAAGTGATCCAGGGCATTTCGCTGCTGCTCCTGTTCGTGGAAATGGGCAAGCTGATCGGCTGGCCCGCGGGGCGCGGCGTGTTCACGATCTGGATCGGCCACGTCATGCTGTGCATTTCGTACGTCGCCATCATCGTGCAGTCGCGCGTGCGCGAGCTGAACCCGTCGCTCGAAGAGGCGGCGCTGGATCTTGGCGCAACGCCGTTCAAGGTGTTCTTCCAGATCACGCTGCCGCTCATCTCGCAGGCGCTTGCGGCGGGCTGGCTGTTGTCGTTTACGCTGTCGATCGACGATCTGGTGCTCTCGGCGTTTCTTTCCGGCCCGGGCTCGACCACCTTGCCGCTCGTGGTGTTCTCGCGCGTGCGCCTGGGCCTGAACCCGGAGATGAACGCTCTCGCGACGCTCTTCATCGCCGTCGTGACGGTGGGCGTGATCGCCGGCAACTACTTCATGCAGCGCGCAGAGCGCAAACGGACGGCGATGGCGGTCTGAGTGCCGTCGCGCTTCGAAGCGCATGCAACAAACGGCGCGCGGGCAGCCATGTCCGCGCGCCGTTTTGCTTTTTTGCAGCGTAGTCCTTACAGCCGGTATCCCATGCGAAAACCTCCCCAGTGCCGACCGTTCACGAAGATCGGCGCGGAGGCGTCCTTCATCATCACGAACGTGCCGCCACCCATGTCGCGACGGTAGGTTTGCAGCAGGAACGGCTTGGTGTGCGAACCGGCGGCGCGGCCCGCGCGGTCGCTGAATATTCGATGATTGCGGCAGTTCGCGGCATTCCACACCGGGTCGGCGCCCTGCGGATGCGAGAACTTGCGATTGTGGGTCGGTATGTAGCCGCGCGGATCGATCGCGACGCAGAAGGCGACGCGTTCGTCGAACGCGAGCAGCGGTTCGAGGATCGGGGGCAGCACACGGTCGGTGAAGGCGGTGAAGCGCGTCAAATGCTGCTGCGGGTTCGTATTCGGCACGGGGGTGTAGACGCTGTCGAACAGATCCGCTTCGCCGATCTCGCCGCGCGCCAGCGCGCCTTCGAACAGCTTGCTCACCTGGGCGGCGGCGCGCTGCACTGTCTCGATGAAGCGGGTGTCGTCGGTTTCCACGCCGGTTGCGGCGGACAGCTCGATGAGCGTTTCCGAGACCTCGAGCAGCTTGCCGAGCTGATCCTTCGCCTGCACGAAGTTGCGCCCCGAATCTTCGACGCCCGCGACCATTTCGCCCACCTGGCTTTCGAGCCCGTCGCATTTCGTTTCGATCTCGCCCGTGAGCTGGGCGATCTGGCCGGCGTGCTCGTCGAGTTGCATGATCGCCTGGCCGGTGCTGTGCACGGCCTCGCCGATCGTGTGCGTGCCCTCGCGCACGCGATGCGCGCGTTCGGTGTTGGCGGTGCCCTCGGCGATGAGTTGCTCGGTCTGCTGCGTGAGTTGTCCGAGCGTCTGCTCGATCTGGCCGGTGGCCTGCGCCGTCTTGGCGGAGAGGTTTTTCACCTCGGCCGCGACCACGGCGAAGCTCTTGCCGGACTCGCCCGCGCGCGCCGCTTCGATGGCCGCGTTGAGCGCGAGAAGCTGGGTTTGCCGCGCGATCAGGGAGATTTCCTCGGAGACCTTCGAGACATGCGCGAGCGCGCTTTTGAGCGCCCGGATCTGCGTCTCGATGACGGTGACGCTCTCCACGAGACCGTGAATGTCGGCGAGCGACTCCTCGATGGTCTGCTGCGACTGCTGCACGGTGGCGGCGGTGCCGGTGCTCAGCTCTCGCATGGCGCGGGCCGCCGTGGCGATCTGATGGTTGCCGGCGAGGGTGTGGGCTGCCGA
>NZ_JBFRCL010000061.1:0-52317 GCF_040965695.1 Paraburkholderia sp. BR10937 | reverse complement strand
CCACGATGCGCTCGCCGGTCGCCACGCGCAGATCGACGTTGGCCTGCTGCACGGCGTAAGCGGTGGCGATATCGTCGATAGCGATCTCGCCGCGCACCGGCTCGATCACGTTGCGCGAGGCTTCGGCGTTGCGCAGCCGGCTCGCAAGCGCATCGATCACATTGCTATCTGGCATTCCTAAGCTCCTGCCCATCTAGTGTTTTCCGGGTGGCTCTGCGGCCACCCGCTTCTCTTTTTGCGTGACATCGGTTGCCCGCGCATCCATTGCGGCAACCGATGCTCCGTACTGCGGCGGCTCAGGCGGGCACGGCAAGACCGGTCACGTCGGCGGCAGCGACAAACCGATCAGGTCGCAACGCCACGGCGCGCGCACCATACTTGCGCAACCACGGACGCAATACGCCGTCCAGGTCGATCAACTCGTCGTTGCCTTGAGTGTGCTGGTCTTGCTGGCGTACGGCGAAGTACCGTGCGCCGAGACTGTCCCAGGCGTCCTTTTCCGCGGCGGTGAGCAGCGTCGCCGGGTCCACGTCGTCGCCGAGCAATACGAAACCGTCACCGAGCAAGTCGTCCAGGCGCCCCATCACCCCACGGATGTCTCCGACCACCGGCTGCGGCACCATCCGGCCCACGATGCTGTCGTCGGCGAGCGGGCCGCGCAGCCATCCGGCCGCGAGCACCGGCGGTGCAATCAGTGGCGGTTCCTGAGCGGCATCGCGATGTGCTGCATCGAGTGCGGCCTGCTCCTCCTCCGAGAGTTCCTGCTTGATGACACGGCCAAGCTGAACGGCAAGCTGGGTGTAGAAGGTGGCGTTCGGCCGACGTTCGGCTTCGTAGGTGGCGAGGAAATGCTCGGGCAAGGTTCCATTGAGGACGCCCGCAAGCTTCCAGCCGAGATCGAACGCATCGCGCATCCCCGTCTGCATGCCGGCGCCAGCCCATGGCGGCATGAGGTGCGCAGCATCGCCAGCCAGGAACACACGGCCTTCGCGCCACTTGTCAGCCATACGGGTATGGTGGCGATAGAACGCATGCTGGTGAATCTCCACGTCGTCCCCGGTCACGCCCAACGCCTCGAGCAGCGGCCAGATCTGGGCGTTCGTGGCGAAGTCGGCCTCCGTCTCGCCGGGCTTGAGCGGCAGCTCCCAACGGTGATTACCGCCTGAGAGCGCGATGTCCACCACCGGCCGTTCCTTGTCGGACCAGAAGGTCAACAGGTTCCGGTCCGGCCACCAACGTTTCGCACGGCAGTCGATCACGATCCACATCACGTCGAGCGTATCGCCCTCGAGCTTCGCTCCGATCATGCCGCGCGTGGCACTGCTACCGCCGTCGCAGCCGATCACATAACGTACGCGCGTGCTCGTCACGACGCCGGTATCGATATCCTTCGCCGTGACCGTGACGCCGGTCTCGTCCTGCTCCAGCGATGCCACTTCGAAGCCGTAGCGGACATCGATCAATTCGCCATGCTGCGCTGCGGACTCGCGCAGCGCAGCTTCCATGGTCGGCTGGTAAATATTGAAGAAGCGCGGCTTGATGCCCAGCGTTGAAGGCGGATGCTCGACGCGCATGATCTCCGTACCGTCGTAGCGCATCCAGCGCAATGCGCGTTGGGGATCGATGCATTTCAGAACCGGCTCGTCAACGTCGAGATTCTGGAAAATCCGCATCGTCCAGTCATTCACGGTGACGGCACGGGCACGCGGATAGATGTCGCGATGCCGTTCGAATGCAACGCAGGAAATGCCATATTTCGCGAGCGTAAGCGCGGCAATGACACCAGAAGGACCGTAGCCGACGATGGCAACGTCCGCGTCGAAGTGTTCTGACATGGGGTGACTCCAATGGGTTTTGTGGAATGCGAAAGCCGGCTATTCGATTCGTAGTGCGTATTACATTGCTTATGCGTCTCCGTTCTTGTTTCACGGAGACGGCATTGCGAATTCTCGCTGCGCGCCGTCGCAGCCGTCGTTAGCCGTTAGTGCTTCAGGAAGTCGATGACGAGCCGGTTGAATTCCTCAGCGTGTTCCCACTGTGCCCAGTGGCCGCACTTCGGGAAGATATGGAGCCGTGCATCCTGCAATGTGCTGATCATGCGCAGGCCATGATCGATCGGCACGAACCGGTCGTCTCGTCCCCACGTAATCAGCGTTTTGTGGCCGATTTCCGCAAAACGGGAGGACAGGTCCCACGTCGTAACCGGGCAAAGCTTCGAGCTTTCGACGAAGTTCTTCAGGTGGTTCAGGTTCGACTCGATATTGTTCCAGCGCCCCCGACGCAGCTCTTCAGTGATCGCTGCCGGGTTGTAGACGAACACGTCGAGCATGGCTTCGAAGTTCGCGTAACCCGGCTGCGAGTAAAGCTTGAACATGTGCTTGATGCCCTCGCCCGGTTGCGGCTGGAGGATGCTCGGGCCTTGCGCCCCCGGTCCCATGAGCACCATGCGATCGAGGCGATCGGCAAACTCGAGCGCGAAACTCAACGCCGAAGCCCCGCCCATCGAGTTGCCGACCAGATGCGCCTTCTCGATACCAAGCGCATCCAGCACGCCCTTCGTGGCACGCGCGTTCAGCAGGTTGCGCGGCACGTCACTGACGATTTCGCCGGATTTGTTGAATCCAGGGCTGTCGATCAGCAGAACGCGAAATCCCGCTGCGACCAGCGCTTCGATATTGCGGTAGTAGTTGCTCCAGCCACTGGCGCCGGGGCCGCCGCCATGCAGCATCGCGACAGCGGGCCCTTCCCCGGCATCGTTGAAATGGATCGTGAAATTCTCGAGGCCCGGTTCGTTGATCGTCACGAACTTGCTCGTACTGGATTCGGTCAGGGTCACTTTTTTTTGCTCCGATGATGGTAGATCTATGCGTCGTTTGCTTGCTCAAACACGATTCACTGTGCAGTTCCGGCAGCCGGGCCCGGCGGCGGATTCAGCTTATGCCCCCAATCGCTAAGCTCTGCGTAGCGTTTGACCTCCCACGTTGCATCGTCCACCACGATGCCACCCGCGCCAAACTCGATGGCGAAGCCGGACGGCGAAATCATGTAGAAGGAAAACATCTGGTCGTTGGGGTGATGGCCCAACTCCATCAGGATGGGCACTCCCGCCTGCTTGCAGCGATCGTAGGCCAGGCCAACATCGTTGGGATCGACACACTCGACCATGACGTGATGGATACGTTTGTGGACCGGAAACGGCACATCAGCAATCGCCAGGGAATGATGCCGGCCGGTACGCGCGTGGAAGAAGGCGACATCGAGGTTGACGCCAGGCGCGGCATCGCCATTGATCGAGTCGCTGAGTTTCAGACCCAATACGCGCTCGCAAAACGCCCTCGCGGGTGCGCTCTGCCTGGGCACGGTGACGAAGTGCCCCGCACCGAGGCGTCCGGTGCTAAATGCACCGCGCAGCACGGACGAACGGAAGGTGTCCCGGGATGTGGTCCTATAGGCACCGCAGTAGAATTCGTGCCGGATGCCGTCCGGATCGCAACAGACAAACAGACGTGAGACACGGCGCTGTTCGGCAACTTCAGCGTCCGCCTCGGCAACGTCGATCCCCTGAGCGCGCGTCTGAACGACGAACGCCTCGAGTTCCGCATCCGATTCGAATTCCCAGCCAGCGGCGAGGAAATCATCGAGGTCATTCCTCACCAGCAGAATGCGCTGTTCATAGTCGTCCATACGCAGGCCGAGTGACTCGCCGGGCACCCGCCTTCCAGCCTGCAAGCCAAGTACGTTGACGGCAAACGCCTCCCATGCCGCCAGGTCGTTGACTCCAAAAACCATGTATCCCAGCGTCGATACGCTATGCATTACCTCTGCTCCTTTCGCGATTTTTCCTGACTGCCTGCCCGGCGCATTGGTGAAGCGCCTTAGCGCGCCATGTGATTCGGACCTGGCTAGCCGGTCCGATATGACAAGCCGCTGCACCGAATCTGGCGGTTGCGACCACGACGGAAGTGTACCGATAGGTCCAAAACGGCGAACACCAGGGAAAACAAGTAATGTACCGATCGGTCCAAGACAGGATGACGTATACTTCGCTGATGGAAAAGGCACAACAGATTGGCAATCGGCGCGGTCAACGATCGCGTCAGGAGATCCTCGACGCGGCGGCGCGCGTGATGTCGGCTTATGGTTACGCAGGCACGTCAATGTCCGCGCTGGTCGAGGCGACTGGAATCCCCAAGAGTGCGATCTACCATCACTTTGGCTCGAAGGCCGGACTGCTCGCAGAAGTGATGGCCAGAGGCGCGCGCGATTTCTTCGCAGCCATGCGCGAAGCTCACGAGCATCCACCGCAAGGCGGCACACCGCGCGAACGGCTCGGCTGGTATCTGAAAAAAACGGGCGAGGTGTTCGAGCACCGTGAGAACTTCCTGCGCCTGTTGTTTCTCATGGTCATGAGCAACGAGGCCGCCGAACCCGATGCCATGCAGATCGTCGTGGAAGTGCGCAACGAAGGTCGCAATTACATGAGCGAGATGATTCGTAACGCATTCAGCGAAGTGGGAGAGGCCTTGGCGTCGGATGTGGCCGACGAACTCGCGTACTTTGGCATGCTTGGATTTGACGGTGCGTTTATATCCTTGCAGTCTGGCGACAACAAGACAATGAAAGCGCACATGGAGCAACTCACCGACGCCATGATCGCTCTTGGCGAAACGCGTGCTGCATCGCTCCGCGAGCGTGCTCCAAAGCGGAAGAAGCCATCGGCGGGGGTCCGGGGTAACGTGCCCCCGCGACGAGGAGGGCGCGCGGCGAGCGGCGGCTTAAAAGTCTCTGGGTAGCGTTTTTCGGGTCCGCCGGAATCTGGCAAGAGGCATGGCGAACTGAATCGATATTCCATCCGGACGTTGCGGGAGAGACCTCAGGTTTTGTGCTGTTGTTCGAATAATTGAGGCCGAGGCGGCGGACGGCAATTTTGTTTTAAGGGCTTTGCGTTCTGGCAAGAGCGCTGCCGCTCCAAGCCTCCCCGTCGATATGCGAACATCGCAGCTTCTTTCGCGGACGCCATTCACCCATGCCGAAAATCCGGAAAAACCTCGCCACGTTGCTGGGCCTCGCACTCGCCGCGGGCAGCGCCGCCGCGCAACCGGCACAGAAGCCGCCGGGGCCGGCCATGATGGTCCATTTCGACTACTACCCGAAAGACCGCCCGCAGATTCATGCGCTCGAACAGCGGCTGGCCGGCGCCATCAAGCGCGCGGACGCAGGCGAACTCGGCGAAACCGAAATTCACATCGACGGCAACGACGGGTATCTCTACATGTACGGGCCCGACCCGGACCGGCTGTATCGCGTCACGAGCCCGATTCTGAAGTCGTCCAGACTGACCGGCCACTCCGAAGTCACGAAGTGGTACGGGACTCGCAGGGAAACGTTCGTGATTCGCTGAGGCGCGCGCCTCAAAGCTTGGGATGGCACTCGAAGCGGATAACGGAGGCCTGCTGCTGCAGCGCCTCGAGGCCTTCGGTGTGCTCCATGCCGAGACTCGTTTGCATGCCGCGGCTCTCGCAGAAGTCGTTGGCCTCGCTCACCGCGCGCTTGTGGGCGCGCGCCCATGCGAGGCGCCCGCCCGTCGCGGACGCCGAAACGACGTACGTGCCCGAGTTGTCCGCCGTGGTGACGTCGCCGGCCGACGCGCAACCCGCCAGCACCGTGCAGGCGGCGGCAAGCGATACGGCGAGCTTGTGCGAGGACCGGCTTGCCACGCCCGCAAGCCTGACGGCCCCCTTGATAATCTGCTCCATGAATCCCTCTCACGATCGAGCGTCGCAATACGCTCACATGAGTCTGGATTTTAGGGTCGCCCTATCGAAAGTCTATGCCCATAGACTGAATTCACTGTTACCGCCAGAAATACAATCGCGATCCCTTGGTGGTTCGCAAACGATTCCTGTCCTGTCGCAAACAATGTTGGTCTGCCCATTTCTCGCAAATGAAGTCGTCCCGAAAAATCGCACGCTTTGTCCTTGACTCCTGAACGGTCCACCCTCGAAGACGCTTTCCGTCGAACCCTCCGTAAAGCACTACAA
Source organism: Paraburkholderia sp. BR10937 (assembly GCF_040965695.1). Taxonomy (NCBI): domain Bacteria; kingdom Pseudomonadati; phylum Pseudomonadota; class Betaproteobacteria; order Burkholderiales; family Burkholderiaceae; genus Paraburkholderia; species Paraburkholderia sp. BR10937. The sequence continues at coordinate 46,276 of NZ_JBFRCL010000061.1, read as the reverse complement.
CTGCTTACAAATCTCACACTGGACCGGTGCACCACTGTGTCGATTGCGGCGTTCTTGCTGACACATCTCAACGGAGCGCGACATGAGCACCAATCTAACTTCCGGTTCGCAGCAGCGTAGTCGCATTCACCCTTTGGTTGCTGGCGCGGCCGTGGCGGTCATCCTGGCCAGCGCTACAGGTATCGCGGCGATGACAGGCGTGCTTCCGACATCCCGAGCTGTGACTGCTCCTCCGACGCAGGCTATTCCGGTCGCTGCACAAATCGCGAGCGCACCGGTCGCTTCACCGCAATCGAACGCGGACCAGCGCGTGACGCGGGAGGAAACGCCTGTGCAACCGCGCGTCCATCATCACCATAGTGTTTCAGTTGAGCAGTCCCCAAGGTATGCGAACAACGACACATATCAATCGTCGGCACAACCGGCTCCGAGGCCAGTTGCCGTTGACCCGAACGCCGGCGAAGTCGTCGCAATCAATACGGTCCAGGAACCCGAGCCGACAACGGGTCTCGGGGCGGTAGGCGGGGCTGTCGCCGGCGGGCTGCTGGGAAATCAGGTCGGCGGAGGACGCGGTCGCGTTCTGGCAACAATTGCTGGCGCCGTCGGCGGTGGCTTTGCGGGCAATGGCATTGAGCATGCTGTACGCAAGGCGACGAGTTACCAGGTGCAGGTCAGAATGCAGGACGGTAGCTACCGGAACTTCAACTACTCAACGCAGCCACCGGTCCAGGTCGGTGAGCGCGTTCATGTCTCGGGTGACTCCTTGAGCGCGTCGTAATCAGCCTGTGTTGTCCTGGCAACCTGCGATTACGTGCTCAAGGATTGCATTCAGGGCCACCACCCTTTCTGGCCCCATAAACGCGACGAGCAGCCCGGGTCAAGCCGGCACGCCCTCGATGGCGTGCCCGGAACGTCCCCACGCCACCACGACGCCGAGACCGAGCACCGCGAGGCACACGATCGGCACGATCATCGGCCCGAACGCGGTGCCCGTGAGCTTGCCCGCGAGCGGCATGAGGTTCTGGCCAAAGAAGCCGCCGAGATTGCCGATCGAGTTGATCGCCGCGACGCTCGCCGCCGCCCGCGCGCCGGTGAAGTAGCGCGGCGGCATCGACCAGAAGCACGGGTACAGGAGCGGAATGCACGCGCCCCCGAACACGAGTGCGATGAAGCGCAGCGGCGTGGAAGGCAGCAGGAGACTCAGCAGGAAGCCCAGCGTGCCGAGCGCCGCGACGATCGCCATCGCGCGAAGAATGCTTTTCGCGCGGCGCAGTTTCGAGGGCAGCCACAGCAGCAGCAGCACCGCCAGCGCCCACGGCAGCATGCTCAACAGCCCGTTCATGCTGCTCGACACGCCAAACGACTTCACGAGCGTGGGCAGCCAGTAGGTCACGCCGTAGAGCGACGTCGACATCAGCATGTAGGTCGCCGCAAACAGCATCACACGCGGATCGAGCAGCGCCTTCCAGGGCTGCGCGTGTTCGGCGTGCTCGGGCTTCTCGCGCTCGTGCGCGGCCGCCACGATCTGCTTTTCGCGCTCGTTCAGAAAGCGCGCTTCCTGGTACGACGCCGGCAGCAGCCTGAACACGGCGATGCCGACCAGCACGGCGGGCAGGCCCGTGGCGATGAACACCCACTGCCAGCCGGCGAGGCCCCATACGCCATTGAGGCTCAGCAGCCAGCCGCCCACGAGCGAGCCCAGCATGTTCGCGAGCGCGCTGCCCAGCGTGAAGATGCCGAGCACGCGCGCGCGATAGCTTTGCGGAAACCACAGCGTGAGGTAGTAGATCACGCCGGGATAGAAGCCGGCTTCGGCCACGCCCAGCGCGAGGCGCAGGCCGCAGAACACCTGCATCGAGGTGGTGAAGCCCATCAACACCGTGATCACGCCCCAGGTGAGCATGATGCGCGCGAGCCACACGCGCGCGCCGAAGCGGTGCAGCGCGAGCGTGCTGGGCACTTCGAACAGCAGATAGCCGATAAAGAACAGAGACGACGCGAGGCCGAACGCCGTTTCGGTCATGTTGAGGCTGTGCACCATCTGCAGCTTCGCGAAGCCGACGTTTTGCCGGTCGATGAACGAGATCAGAAACATCACGACGAGGATCGGCATGAGACGGCGCGCGATCTTCGACATGACGCCGCGCTCTTCGGCGGACTGTTGATCGACGGTTGAGACTGTATTCACTTTGTTCTCCTGCGTTTATTTGTATGTTGCGTGCGCGTGCGCCTAAGACGGGCGGAAGTCCGCGAGCATCGCCACGAACATGTCGTTCCATGTGCGCGGCTTCGCCTTGATCGTGCCCACCATGTACAGAAAATCCACGTACTCCATCAACTGCTCGGGCCAGACCGAAAAGCGCGACTCCGGTGCGGAGAGCGTCTGCACCACGTGCTCGCGCGACGCGCCGAAGCCCGACGAATCGACATAGATCTGCGCCGCGGCCGCCTTGTCCTGCGCGATCATCCGGTTCGCCTCGTCGAGCGCGTGAAGGAACGCTTTTGCCAGCGCCGGCTCGGTATCGACGAGGCGCTTGGGCGTGAACACCACGTCGAGCGTGAGCGGCCCGAGCACGTCGACAGAATTGACCACGCGGTGGATGCCCGGCTGCTGCAATTCGAGCGTCGAGAACGGCGGCGACGCGAAATGCGCGGTGATGCCGCCCTCGCGCCGGATCAGCGACTGCATGGCCTGCGGATGCGGCAGGCCGACGGTGATCGAATCGAGCTGCGCGAAGTGCTGCGGCCCGAGCAGCTTGCTCGCCACCATTTGCAGCACGACGGCCGAAAGCGAGGTGCGAATGCCCGGCACCGCAATGCGGTCGGCGCTCGTGAAATCGCGCAGCGTCGCGATCTGCGGGCGGTTCGTGTTGAGCGAGAGCGCTGTGGCCGACAGGCCGCTGATGCCGATCACCTCGACGTTCGGTATGCCGCGCGCCCGCGCCCACAGTTCGATGAAGCCGGGCGCGCCCACGGCGGCGAAGTCGAGCGTGCCGGCCATCATGGCGTCGTCGACGGAATTGCCGCCGTCGAGCCTCACCCACTCCACGCTCACGTCCGCGAGCCCCTGGCGGGCCGCATGGCGCTCGAAGAGCCGCGCCTTTTCCATCACGAGCAGCGGCAGATACAGCAGACCATAGCCCTTGGAAATGCGCACTGTGCGCGGCGTGGCCCGGACCCAGCCAGGCGCGAGCCCCGCGGCAACGGCCGCCGCGCCAAGCCCGGCCGCAACGAGCGCGCGCCGACGCGGTGAAGGCCGCGGCGACTTCACGCGCATCTTGCCGTCTCCGTTGGTTCGTGTCGTAATCACGTCGCGCCATCTTCCATGGTTCGCGAGATTACCGGGCGAGTCTGAGAAAATGCTGAGAAACACACAGAGTAGACCTCGGGGAAAACCCGCACCCATGAAGATTTCGGCAGGAACGGCATCATGCGCATTCTGGTGGTAGAGGACGACGCGGAAATCGGCGCGGCGGTCCGCAGCCGCCTCACGCGGCTCGGTCACGCGGTGGACCTCGAAGCAAACGGCGCCACGGCGAACAGCTTGCTTGGCGTGGAGCGCTTCGATCTGGTCGTGCTCGACGTGATGCTTCCCGCCATGGACGGCTTCGAGATTCTGCGCCATCTGCGCGCGGCAGGCTCGACCACGCCGGTGCTGCTGCTCACCGCACGCTCCGCCATCGACGACCGCGTGAGCGGCCTCGGTCTCGGCGCCGACGACTATCTCGTCAAACCGTTCGACTACCGCGAACTCGAGGCGCGCGTGCAGGCGCTCCTGCGCCGCAACAGCGGGCACGCGAACGATGTGGTGAGGCTCGGCGGTCTCGCCATCGACCGCAGCAGCCGCCTGGCCGAACTCGACGGCAAACCGCTTTCACTCTCGCGCCAGGAATTCGCGCTGCTCGAAATCCTCGCCAGCCGTCCGCAGCGCATCTTCCCGAAGGAAGAGCTGCTGAACCAGTTGTTCAGCTACGGCAACGAGCCGAGCGCGAACGCTGTCGAACAATACGTCACGCGCGTGCGCAAGAAGCTGCAGGGCAGTTCGGTCGAAATCCGCACGGCGCGCGGCATGGGATATCAAATTGCCGCGCTTTGACTGGTTCCCGAAAACGCTGCTCGGGCGCACGCTGCTCTTCATCGCGCTCGTCGTGGCGTCGGGCGCGGCGGCGCTCGCGGGCATCGCGCGCTATTACGCGGGCGTTGCGTCCGAGCGCGCCTACGACCAGCTGCTTGCGGGCGCAGCCATCCAGGTCGCCGAAAACCTCTACGTGCAGGGCGGCGTGCTCGCGCTCAATCCGCCGGTGGCCGCGCTCTCCACGCTCTCGCGCTATGACGTCGTCTACTACAAGGTGGTCGACGCGCGCGGCCTCGTCGTCGCGGGGTATGGCGACCTTCCCGGTCCGGCCAGTACGACGAGCGCGATGAGCGCGCGCCAGGGTCCGACGTTCGCGAACGCCCGCTACCAGGGCGAGCGCGTGCGCACGGCGACCATCGGGCGCTACATGCCAGACGCGCGGCCGCCCGGCTGGGCCCTCGTCACCGTCGCGCAGACCACGCATGCGCGCCAGCAGCTCACGAACGACATGAGCCTCAAGGTCTGGACGCTGATCCTGCTGATGAGCGTGCTCGCCATCGGCGCGAGCGGCCTGGCGATCCGGCGCGGCCTGCGTCCGCTCGCGCAGATCGAACAGATCATCGCCGCGCGCGACCCGGCCGACCTGCGGCCCGTGGTGCACGACACGCCGAGCGAAATCAACGCGCTGATCGGCGCCATCAACGGGCTGATCGGCCGGCTTGCCGAACGCATGACGGCCATGCAGCGCTTCATCGCCGACGCCGCGCACCAGATGCGCACGCCGATCGCGCGGCTCGACGCGCAGATCGAATTGCTCAGCACCGAGTCCGATCCCGCGCGCCACGCCGCGCGGCTCGAAGCGTTGCGGGCCACCTGTTCGGACGTGGGCCGGCTCACCGGCCAGCTGCTCAATCACGCGATGGTGATTCATCGCACCGAAGTGGTCCCGCTGCAGCACGTGGACCTCGCGAAGCTCGCAAGGGAAGTGCTGGGCCGAACGATTCCGCTCGCCGACGAACGCGACGTGCAAGTGGCATTCGAAAGCAACGCGCCGCAGGTCTGGATCGCGGGCGACCCCGTGAGCCTGCAGGAAGCGCTGTCGAACGTGCTGCACAACGCGCTGCTGCACGGCAAGGCCGACGATATCGTGGTCACCGTGAACGCCGCGCCGGAGGCCGTCACGCTGACCGTGACCGACAACGGACGAGGCATTGCGCGCGAACACTGGGACGCCGCGTTGCGGCCGTTCGAGCGCATCGGCCAGGAGGGCGCGGAGCGCACGACGGGCTCCGGCCTCGGGCTCGCCATCGTGCAGGCGGTGATGAAGGCGCACGGCGGGCGCGTGAACTTCGCGTTTCCCGCCGGGGGCGGGTTTGCCGTGATGCTGACGTTTCCTCCCGAAGAAGGCGGCACGCCTCCCGCTGCGCCACGGTGAACGCCTCGCGAAAGCGTAGTAGCGCGAGTTCGTCGGCGCGCGTAGTCAATCAGGTCTCTGATGGATGCGCCCGCGCATACATGCGCAATGCGAGCCAGCATACTCCAGCCCCAAGCCCGCCCACCACGCCGCCGAAGCTGCCGACCCACGACACGCCGAAACCATTGGCAATATGGTTGCCGAGCAGCGCGCCCGCGCCGATCCCCACGTTATAGAGGCCGGAATAGATCGAGACCGCGAGGTCCGCGGCTTCGGGCGCGAGCTTGAGCACCCATGCCTGCATGGCAAGGCCGAAGGAAACGATTGCGCCGCCCCACACCAGCGTGTGAACGGACAACGTGACGATGCTCAGCACAGCGGGAAACTGCACGAGCAGGCACACGCACACGGCGATCACGGCCGCTTGCAGGAACCGCGCCGGATCGCGCGGATAAAGGCGATTGAAGAAAATCGCCGCGGGAATGCCGGCACTGCCGAACAGGATCAGGATATAGGTGATGCGTTGACTGCTTTCGTGGCCCACGGTGTGAATGAAGGGCTCGATATACGTGTACGACGTGAAATGCGCGGTCACGACGAGGATCGTGAGCAGATAGAGCGAGGCGAGCATCGGCTTTCTGAACAGCACGGGCACGCTGCTGAACGAGCCCGTTTGCTGGCTCGGCAACACGGGCAGCATCACGCGCAGCATGAGCAGCGCAAATGCCGCCGCGCCCGCGATGACGAAGAACGTCTGCCGCCACCCCAGCGTCTCGCCGATCACGCGCCCAAGCGGAATACCGGCCACCATGGCGATCGAGGTCCCCATGCCGAGCATGGCGAGCGCCCGGCTCTTGTTGCCGGGCGGCGCGAGCCTCACCACCAGCGAGACGGAAATCGACCAGAAGATGGCGTGCGCAAAGGCAATGCCGATCCGGCCCACCATCAGCACCGTGAAGTTCCACGCCACGCCGGTCACGATATGGCTGACGACGAAGAGCGCGAATATCCAGGTCAGCAGCTTGCGGCGTTCGACGTTGCGCGTCAGCAGCATCAGGGGCAGCGACGCCACGGCCACCGTCCACGCGTAGATCGTCAGCATGAGGCCGACGTCGGTCGGCTTCATGTGCAGGCTCTCGCCAATGGCGCTCAGCAGTGCAACGGGCACGAATTCGGTCGTGTTGAAAATGAAGGCCGAGAGCGCCAGGACGAGCACGCCCCACCAGGAGTGCCCGGACGAGACCGGTTCAGGCGTCGACATACGAGAGATGCGGGAGTCGATAAAGTGCGATTATCGCGTATCGCGCGGTATGCGATCCCTGAACCGTACAGTGCCTCTTCTGGCCCTTGCCGTAAGCAGCGCGGGCCGGGCCCGCTCGTTTCACGGCTGTGGGTGCCTCCTTCTGGCGCGCAGCCCGAACGCATACGCGAGCGCCGCCGAAACGAGCAGCGTGGCGCTGACGAAATACAGCCCCAGCGAATAGTCGCCGCTCAGGTCGCGCAGCCGGCCGATCACCATCGGGCCGAGCGTGCCGCCGATGAGGCTGCCCATCGCGTTGATGATCGCGATGCCCGCCGCCGCGGCAGAACCCGAGAGAAACTGCGTGGGCATGCTCCAGAGCGGCGGCTTCGCCGCGTTGATGCCGAAGTTCGCGATCGAGAGCCCAATGATCAGCACAATGGCGTTGGCGGCGTGGCCGGACATCAGCATGCCGATACCGGCCGCGAGACACGCAATCGCAACGTGCAGGCGCCGTTCGTTGGTGCGGTCCGAGTTGCGCGCCCAGAGCACCATCGTCACGACCGCGAACAGATTCGGTATCGCGTTCACGAGGCCCAGCTCGAAGTAGCTGAAGCCAAAGTGGCGGATGATCATCGGCGCCCAGATGCCGATGGCGTAGAGCCCTGTCGACGTGCCCGCATAGACGAGCGCGAGCAGCAGCACGCGCGAGTCCTTCACGGCGCCCCACACGCTCGACTTGCTCTGCGCCGCCTTCGCTTCGCGTTCGCGCCGCATTTCGCCGCTCAGCCACTCGCGCTCGGCGGGCGCGAGCCACTGTGCGTCTTCGGGCCGGTCGGTCAGATAGAAGTACGAAACGATGCCGAGCAGCACGGTGGGCGCGCCTTCGACGAGGAAGAGCCACTGCCAGCCGTGCAGATGCGCTGCGCCCTCCAGGCTCATGAGCGCGCCCGAGATGGGCGAGCCGATCATGTTCGAGAGCGGCGCGGCGGTCATGAACATCGCCGTGACGAAGGCGCGATGGCGCGCGGGAAACCAGAAGCTCAGGTAGAGAATGATGCCGGGAAAGAAACCCGCTTCGGCGAGACCGAGCACGAAGCGCAGCGTATAGAAGCTGTACGGGCCCGTGACGAACGCCGTGGCCGCGGAGAGCAGACCCCATGCCACCATCAGCAATGCGATCCATCTGCGCGCGCCGACGCGCTGCAGCGCGAGGTTGGACGGCATGCCGGCCGCGATATAGCCGACGAAGAAAATCCCCGCGCCAACGCCGAACATGGCTTGCGTGAGCCCGATGTCATGATTCATCGTGAGCCCGGCGAAGCCGACGTTCACGCGGTTCAGAAAGCTCAGGAAATACAGGACGATGATGAACGGCGTGATGCGTCGTGAGACCTTGCGCACGACGCTGGGCTCCAACGCGGCGGCGTCCTGCGGATCGACTGCGGCAATGTTCATGGGTGTCTCCGTGTGGAGCGCACTCGCCGCGCGCGGCGGTGAATGCGCCCCCGTGCCGTTGTGCGCGTCGCGCGAACGGTCTGGTCATCAATGAGGGCTGACTGCGGGTGTTATCCGCGCTGCTGTTGCGCCGGAAGGTCAATGCGGCACCACGGCTGCGCGGCCCAGTGTTTCGCCTCGAACGCGTCGATCGCTGCCTGCTGGCGCAGCGTCATGCCGATCATGTCGAGCCCTTCCACGAGCATCAGCTTCTGGCGCGGCGGCAGCGAGAACGCATAGCGCTCGCCCGATGGCGCGATCACGACTTCGTTTTCGACATCGATCGACACGTGCTTGTCGTCACCGCTCGCGATCTCCGCGACCAGCGCCTCGACCTGTTGCGGCGTCAGCGTGACGAGCAGCAGCCGGTTGTTCGTCGAATTGAAATAGAAGATCTCGCCATAGCCCGGTGCGATCACCGCTTCGAAACCTGCCTGCTGCAGGCCCCACACGGCGTGTTCGCGGCTCGATCCGCAGCCGAAGTTCGAGCCGCCGATCAGCACCTTGGCGCCGCGATATTCGGCGCGATTGAGCACGAAGTCCTCCCGAGCGCGGCCATCGGCATCGAAGCGCAGGTCGTACAGCAGCCCGCGCGCGAGTCCCGATTTATCGATGCCGAGCAGAAACTGCTTGGGCATGATCTGGTCGGTATCGAGGTTGTTGACCGGCAGCGGCGCGGCCACGCCCGAGATCATGAACGGCTCAGCCATGTGCAAGCTCCTTGCGAATGTCGACGATGCGGCCCGCTATCGCGGCGGCAGCGGCCATCGCGGGACTCATCAAATGCGTTTTGCTGTCGCGCCCCTGGCGCCCTTCGAAATTGCGGTTCGTCGTCGATGCACAGCGCTCCCCCGGCGCGAGCACATCGTCGTTCATCGCGAGACACATCGAGCAGCCCGGCTGGCGCCACTCGAACCCGGCGTCGATCAGCAGTTGCGCAATGCCTTCGCGCTCGGCCTGGTCGCGCACCATGCCCGAGCCCGGCACGACCATCGCGCGCACCGTCGCGGCCACCTTGCGACCGCGCACGACCTGGGCGACGGCGCGCAGATCTTCGATGCGCGCGTTCGTGCAAGAGCCGATGAAGACGCGGTCGATGGGCGTGCCTTCGATCGGCGCGCCCGCGGCGAGGCCGATGTAATCGAGCGCCTTGTGCAGCGTCGCGGCGTCGAGACCCGCGCCTTCGGCTGCCTCGGGAATACGGCCGTCCACCGGCAGCGCCTGGTCCGGGCTCGTCCCCCATGTGACGTAAGGCGCGACGCGCGCGGCGTCGAAGCGATGCTCGACATCGAAATGCGCGTCGTCATCGGAGCGCAGTTGCGACCACGCGTTGCACGCGGCATCGAGCGTCTTCGCGTCGAGGTCGCGGACCTTGCCGGCCACGTAGTCGAGCGTCGTGCGGTCGGGCGCGATCAGCGCGGCGCGCGCGCCCGCCTCCACGGTCATGTTGCAGAGAGTCATCCGCGCCTCGGCGGAGAGCCCGGCGATCGCTGCGCCCGCATATTCGACGGCGTAGCCGCGCGCGCCCTGCGCGCCGATCTTCGCAATGATGTGCAGCACGAGATCCTTCGATGTCGTTCCCGGCGGCAGCGCGCCGTCCACCACGATGCGCATGTCCTTCGCGACGCGATACACGAGCGTCTGCGTCGCCAGTACGTGCTCGACTTCCGAGGTGCCGATGCCGAAGCCGAGCGCGCCCAGTGCGCCGTAGGTCGTCGTGTGGCTGTCGCCGCACAGCACGACCATGCCGGGGCGAATCAGGCCGATCTCGGGGGCAACCACATGCTCGATCCCCTGCATGGGGTCGTGGATATCGAACAGATGAATGCCCTGCTCCACGCAATTGCGCGTGAAGTTCGCGGCCTGCTTCGCGGCGTCGACGATCTCGATCGTGCGCGCGGCCACGGGCACCGGCTTGCTGGGAATCACGTGATCGACCACGCCCATCTGCTGGCGCGGGCGGCGCACGCGCAGGCCCTTCTCACCCAGGCCCGCGAACGCTTGCGGGCTCGTGTACTCGTTCATGATGTGCAGATCGGCGTAGAGCAGAACATGCTCGGCGTCGACGATCGATACGGTATGCGAATCAACCAGCTTCCGGTAAAGCGTGTGTGAGGACATGATGAAGCCCGACTGAAGACTGAATAGTGACGAACGAGCGGATCAGCGCTGGAGAAATGGCAGCACGCGTTCGAGGAGCAACTGGGGCGCTTCTTCGGCGAGGTAGTGGCCGCACGGCAGCGCCTCGCCGCTCACGCCGGCGTTCCAGCTACGCCATTCCGCGAGCGGATCGAAACACTGACCAACGGTGCCATGCGCGCCCCACAACGCGAGGAACGGGCACACGATGCGCTTGCCCGCCGCCAGATCCGCGCGGTCGTGTTCGAGGTCGATCGTGATCGACGCCCGATAGTCCTCGCAGATGCCGTGTGCCGTCGCCGGGTCCAGGAGGCAGCGCAAATATTCCGCATAGGCCTCGGGCGCGAATGGCGCGAGCCCTGCGCTGCGCGCGCCCATGGTCTGCTTCAGATACAGATCGGGGTCGGCGCGTATGAGCGTTTCCGGAAACGGCGCCGGGCGCACGAGAAAGAACCAGTGCCAGTAAGCGCGCGCGAATTCGAACGACGTCTGCTCGTACATCGCAACGGTTGGGGCGACGTCGAGCGTGATCAGCTGCGTAACCGCGTCCGGATGATCGATCGCCATGCGCGCGGCGACGCGTCCGCCCCGGTCATGACCCACGACTGCGAACGACGGGAAGCCGAGGCCGCGCATGAGCGCAACCTGATCGAGCGCCATGCGGCGTTTCGCGTAGTTGGCGTGGTCGGGCGTGCCCTGCGGTTTGCCGCTGTCGCCGTAGCCGCGCAGGTCGGCGGCAATCACCGTGAAATGCTCCGCGAGCGTTGGCGCGACCTTGTGCCAGATGGCGTGCGTTTGCGGGTGACCGTGCAGGAGTAGCAGCGCGGGGCCGCGTCCGCCCTGAATGGCGTGAATGCGAACGCCTTCGATGTCTGCCGAAGCGTCTGTGAAACCGTCGAACATGCTTGTCTCCCGAGGTTGCATGCAGTCTAATTGATGCCTTGAACGATTGGGTTTCCGCAAAAGCAATCCAGTCGTAACTTTAAGGAACGAATTACGCAAGCCAACGGGAGCGGCGCAATGGACGCGTTTTCCGATCTGAATCTCTTCGCGCTCGTGGCGCGCAACCGCAATCTGGCGGCGGCGGCACGCGAACTGGGGGTCACGCCGCCCGCCGTGAGCAAGCGACTCGCGCAACTGGAGCAGCGCCTTGGCGTGCGGCTCGTGAACCGCACCACGCGGCGTCTGTCCCTCACGCAGGAAGGCGAGCTGTATCTCGCGAACGGCTCGCGCATCCTCGACCAACTCTCTGAACTGGAACAGCTCGTCACGCGCAGCCGCGGGGAACCGGCGGGGCTGCTGCGCGTGAACGCGTCGTTTGGCTTTGGCCGCGCGCATGTCGCGCCCGCGGTGTCCGCCTATGTCGAGCGCTTTCCCTCGATGAAGATTCAGCTGCAGTTGACGGAGCGCCCACTCAGCCTTCAGGAAGAAGGCTTCGATCTCGGCATTCGCTTCGGCGAGGTGCCCGATGCGCGCATCAACGCGCGGCTGCTGCTGAAGAACCGGCGCATCGTGTGCGCGTCGCCCGCGTATTTGAAGCAGCACGGCAAGCCGTCGGCACCGCACGATCTGACGCGCCACGCCTGCATCGTGCTGCGCGAAAACGACTCGGCATACGGAACCTGGCACTTCTCGCGCGGCAAGCGCACGGAAACCGTGAAGGTCGACGGCGCGCTGTCGAGCAACGACGGCAGCACCGTGCTGCGCTGGGCGCTCGACGGGCGCGGCATCGTCGTGCGCTCGCAGTGGGAAATCGGCGAGCATATCGAGCGCGACGAACTCGTGCCGCTGCTCACGGATTGGGCGCTGCCGAACGCCGATATCCACGCGATCTATCTCGAGCGCAACAAGCTCTCCGCGAAGCTGCGCAGTTTTGTCGATTTTCTCGGCGACTATCTGCGCGAGGCGGTCGGTGCGGAAATCGCCTAGCCGCGCGCGGCGGGGTTGAAGCTCACAAGCCGTCTGCAAACATCCACGGCGCCGCGAAGATTTCAAGCCGCACAGCTTCACGTCATCGCTCAGGCGTTCTCTCTATACTGACCCGCGTGCCGCCTGCCTCTTTCCATGACGCGCAGGCGCCGGCACGTTCCACCCGCATTGCCCATCCCTGGACGCCGCCACGTACCGCCGCGCGAAGCGCAACCGCGCGCCGATGCGCCGGCGTCTGCCTGCTTTGTGATGCTGTAAAAGAAACTGGAGAGTTTCCATGAGCACCTTCACCACCCGCGATGGCACGTCGATCTATTACAAGGATTGGGGCAGCGGCAAGCCCGTCGTCTTCTCCCACGGCTGGCCGCTGACCGCCGACGCGTGGGACGCTCAAATGCTCTTCCTCGTGCAAAACGGCTTTCGCACGATCGCGCACGACCGCCGCGGCCACGGCCGCTCCGATCAGCCCGCCAAGGGCAACGACATGGACACCTGGGCCGACGACCTGGCCGACCTGCTCGACAAGCTCGACGTGCATGACGCCACGCTCGTGGGCCACTCCACGGGCGGCGGCGAAGTCGCGCGCTACATCGGACGCCACGGCACGAAGCGCGTCTCGGGCGCAGTCCTGATCGGCGCGGTGCCGCCCATCATGATCAAGAGCGAGAAGAATCCGGGCGGCCTGCCCAAGGATGTGTTCGACGGCATCCGCAAGGGCGTGATCGACGACCGCTCGCAGTTCTTCAAGGACCTGGCCGTGCCGTTCTACGGCTACAACCGCAGCGGCGCGAAGGTCTCGCAGGGCGTGATCGATTCGTTCTGGCAGCAGGGCATGTGGGGCGGCATCCTCGCGCTGCATGACTGCGTGCACGAGTTCTCCGAAGTCGATTACACGGAAGACCTCGAGAAGTTCGACGTGCCCACACTGATCCTGCACGGCGACGACGACCAGATCGTGCCGATCGACGACGCGGGCAAGCTCTCCGCGAAGATCGTCAAGGATGCGACGCTCAAGATCTACCCGGGCGGCCCGCACGGCATGTGCACGACGATGGCCGGTCAGGTCAACGCCGACCTGCTGGCGTTTCTGAACCGCAAGTAACGCGGCGGCGCACGGCGTGAGCGCTCAACGCGCGCACGCCGTGAGCGCCTCGACGTATTGCGCCTGCCACGCCGGGTCTTGCGCGAACGCCGCGAGATCCGCGTGGAGGTCGTTGGCGTAGGCCGCCATGCACGCGCGGTTGTTTGCCTCCACCGCGCGCGGCATGACGAGAATCGCCGCCACCACGCCGCCTGCCGCCAGCGCGGCGATCGCCATACCGATCGCCCAACGCCAGGCTTCCTCCCCCGTCCCTTTTAGCGCCGCTTCGTTCATCGCTCTTCTCCTTATTGATTAGCAAGACAATCATTTGAGTTTTAAAAGAGGCGCGAACGCCTTACGCGAGTCCCTTGCGGATCTTGCGCATGCCCGTGACCGTCGACTCGAAGAGGTCCGGGCCCACTTGCGCACGCAGACGCCGCGCGACTTCGGCGCTCGCGCCGTTGATCGGGCCGTCGAGCGCCGTGGCGCCCGCCGTGGGAAAGAGTCCCCATTCGCGGCCATCGGCCTCGCCCTGGCGGCGCTCGAGCAAGTCCTTCTCGCTCAGGTTGTCGACGAGACGCGTCGCCGTGGGGCGCGCAATGCCGAGCGTTTGCGCGACTTCGCTCGCGAGGCAGCCGGGCTTCGCCAGCACGACGCGCAGCACGAAGCCTTGCGCGGGCGTGAGGCCGAACGGCGCATAAGCGGCGCTCCACTCGCGCTCGACAAGCCGCGCGAGCGCCGACGAATTGAAATAAAGGCAGTGATCGAACATGGCAGCAATGAGACCACAAATTGATTAGCAGGACAACCGTTTTCATGGACTCTGGTGAGCCTCACGGGGCAAAATTCTTATATAAGACTCCCCGATTCACTTCCCTTTTCACAAGGGTCTTTACCAACTTGACAGTCAATCAAGGGTACGATCCACAAAACCATGGAGGCGCAGCCGAAACATCGGTATCGGCTCGCAAAGCCTTATAGAACGGGGCTCCGAGGCGGAAACGTTTTCAGCGCGCGGCGCGCCGATCAAGGCAAACGCGCCGACTTTCCGGTCAATTAACATTGCGCAAGCGCTTTCCACGATATGAAATACATGCACGCTTGCCCCCCGGCCCGCTGCAAATTGAGGCAAAATCCAGGTGTTTCGCCGACTGCGCGCAGCCGGTGGTGTTATCACCCCGTTTTTGAACCCCGCCAAGAAGCCGATGAGTACCCAGCAACCCACCATCATCTATACCCTGACCGATGAAGCGCCGCTGCTCGCCACCAGCGCGTTTCTGCCGATCATCCGCACTTTCGCTGCGCCGGCCGGCGTGAACGTCGAGACCAGCGATATCTCCGTTGCGGGCCGTATCCTCGGCGAGTTCCCGGAATTCCTCACGGAAGAACAGCGCGTGCCGGACAACCTGGCCGAACTGGGCCGTCTGACGCAGTTGCCGGAAACGAACATCATCAAGCTGCCGAACATCAGCGCATCGGTGCCGCAGCTCGTCGCCGCGATCAAGGAACTCCAGGGCAAGGGCTACAAGGTCCCCGACTTCCCCGAAGATCCGAAGACCGACGAAGAAAAGGCGATCCAGAAGCGCTATTCGAAGTGCCTCGGTTCGGCCGTGAACCCGGTGCTGCGCGAAGGCAACTCGGACCGCCGCGCACCGCTCGCGGTCAAAAACTACGCGAAGAAGCATCCGCACAGCATGGGCGAGTGGAGCATGGCTTCGCGCACCCACGTCGCGCACATGAAGCACGGCGACTTCTACCACGGCGAAAAGTCGATCACGAACGACAAGGACCGCGAAGTCCGCATGGAGCTCGTGACGAAGGCCGGCGAAACCATCGTGCTCAAGCCGAAGGTCAAGCTGCAAGCCGGCGAAATCGTCGACAGCATGTTCATGAGCAAGAAGCATCTGCTGGCCTTCTACGAAGACCAGATGGAAGACGCGCGCAAGACCGGCGTCATGCTCTCGCTGCACGTGAAGGCGACCATGATGAAGGTTTCGCACCCCATCGTGTTCGGCCACGCCGTGCGCGTGTTCTACAAGGACGCGTTCGCCAAGCACGCCAAGCTCTTCGAAGAACTCGGCGTGAACGTGAACAACGGCCTCGTCGATCTCTACACGAAGATCGAAAAGCTGCCGGAATCGCAGCGCGAAGAAGTCATCCGCGACATGCACGCATGCCACGAGCACCGTCCGGCGCTCGCTATGGTCGACTCGGCCAAGGGCATCTCGAACCTGCACGCACCGAACGACGTGATCGTCGACGCTTCGATGCCGGCCATGATCCGCGCAGGCGGCAAGATGTGGGGCGCCGACGGCCGCCCGGCCGACACGAAGTGCCTGATTCCGGAAAGCACGTTCGCGCGCATCTACCAGGAAATCATCAACTTCTGCAAGACCAACGGCGCATTCGACCCGCGCACGATGGGCACGGTGCCGAACGTCGGCCTGATGGCGCAGAAGGCTGAGGAGTACGGTTCGCACGACAAGACGTTCGAGATCACACAGGACGGCACGGCGCGCATCGTCGACAACGCCACGGGCGAAGTGCTCGAAGCGCTCACGCAGCCGGTCGAGCAAGGCGACATCTGGCGTATGTGCCTCGTGAAGGACGAGCCGATCCGCGACTGGGTCAAGCTCGCCGTCACGCGCGCGAAGAACTCGAACACGCCGGCCGTGTTCTGGCTCGACCCGTACCGTCCGCACGAAAACGAAGTGATCAAGAAGGTCGAAACGTACCTGAAGGATTACGATCTGACCGGCCTCGACATCCAGATCATGTCGCAAGTCCGCGCCATGCGTTACACGCTCGAGCGCGTAATCCGCGGCCTCGACACGATCTCGGTCACCGGCAACATCCTGCGCGACTACCTGACCGACCTGTTCCCGATCATGGAACTGGGCACTTCGGCGAAGATGCTCTCGATCGTTCCGCTGATGGCCGGCGGCGGCATGTACGAAACGGGCGCCGGCGGTTCGGCTCCGAAGCACGTGCAGCAACTGGTGCAGGAAGACCACCTGCGCTGGGACTCGCTCGGCGAATTCCTCGCGCTGGCCGTCTCGCTGGAAGACCTCGGCATCAAGACGAACAACGCGCGCGCCAAGCTGCTCGCGAAGACGCTCGACGCCGCCACCGGCAAGCTGCTCGACAACAACAAGGGCCCGTCGCCGAAGACCGGTGAGCTGGACAACCGCGGCAGCCAGTTCTATCTCTCGATGTACTGGGCGCAGGAACTGGCCGCACAGAAGGACGACGCGGAACTCGCGGCGCACTTCGCGCCGCTGGCGAAGGCATTGGCCGAGAACGAGCAGAAGATCGTGGGCGAGCTGGCCGCGGTTCAGGGCAAGCCGGTCGATATCGGCGGCTACTACAAGCCGGACTTCGCGAAGCTTGCTGAAGTCATGCGCCCGAGCGCGACGTTCAACGCCGCACTTGCTGCTGCTGCGAAGTAAGTGATGGAACCCGCCCCCGTGCGTTGCGCGGGGGACATGCGCCATAAACGAATCGAGCCTCCCACGTCACCGTGGGAGGCTCGATTTTTTTGCCCCTCCTGTTCGAGGCGAGCCGCGCGGCCCGCCCCTCATTCGAGGCTCAGTCGTCCAGCAGCGAGAGATCGCGCACGGCGCCCTTGTCTGCCGACATCACGAGCCTGGCGTAGGCCTTCAGCGCCGCCGACACCTTGCGCGGACGCGCCTTCGCCGGCTTCCAGCCCTTCGCGTTCTGTTCTTCGCGGCGGCGCGCGAGTTCCTCGTCCGAGACCAGCACGTTGATCGTGCGGTTCGGAATGTCGATGCGGATCTTGTCGCCGTCGCGCACGAGGCCGATCGCGCCGCCCGCCGCCGCTTCCGGCGAGCAGTGGCCGATCGAGAGGCCCGAGGTGCCGCCCGAGAAGCGGCCGTCGGTCAGCAGCGCGCACGCCTTGCCGAGGCCCTTCGACTTGATGTAGCTCGTCGGGTAGAGCATTTCCTGCATGCCGGGGCCGCCCTTCGGGCCTTCGTAGCGCACGATCACCACGTCGCCGGCCTTGACCTTGTCGGCGAGGATGTTTTCCACCGCTTCGTCCTGCGATTCGGTCACGTGAGCCGTGCCTTCGAACACGAGGATGCTGTCGTCCACGCCCGCGGTCTTCACCACGCAGCCGTCGAGCGCGATGTTGCCGGTCAGCACGGCGAGGCCGCCTTCCTTCGAGAACGCGTGCTCGTACGAGCGGATGCAGCCTTCGGCGCGGTCCGAGTCGAGGCTCGGCCAGCGCGTGTTCTGGCTGAACGCGACCTGGGTGGGAACGCCGGCCGGGCCAGCCATGTAGAACGTCTTGACCGCTTCGTCCTGGGTGCGCGTGATATCCCATTGCGCGAGCGCGTCGCCGAGCGTCGGCGTGTGCACGGTCGGCACGTCGGTGTGCAGCTTGCCGGCGCGCTCCAGTTCACCGAGGATCGCCATGATGCCGCCGGCGCGGTGCACGTCTTCGATGTGGTACTTATTCGTGTTCGGCGCGACCTTGCACAGCTGCGGCACGACGCGCGAAAGGCGGTCGATGTCGGCCATGCCGAACTCGATGCCCGCTTCCTGCGCAATGGCCAGCAAGTGGAGGATGGTGTTGGTCGAGCCGCCCATGGCGATGTCGAGCGTCATGGCGTTTTCGAATGCCTTGAAGCCCACCGAGCGCGGCAGCACGCGCTCGTCTTCCTGCTCGTAGTACTGGCGCGCGAGTTCGACGATGCGGCGGCCGGCGCGCTTGAAGAGCTGCTCGCGGTCGGCGTGCGTGGCGACCACGGTGCCGTTGCCCGGCAGCGAGAGGCCCAGCGCCTCGGTCAGGCAGTTCATCGAGTTGGCCGTGAACATGCCCGAGCACGAACCGCAGGTCGGGCAGGCGGAGCGCTCGACTTCGGCCACTTCGGCGTCGGAGTACTTGGTGTCGGCCGCGATCACCATGGCGTCGATCAGGTCGAGCTTCTTGACCTCGATGGCCTTCGTGACGGGGTTCGCGAGGCGCGTCTTGCCCGCTTCCATCGGGCCGCCCGAGACGAAGATCACGGGGATGTTCAGGCGCATGGCGGCCATCAGCATGCCCGGGGTGATCTTGTCGCAGTTCGAGATGCAGACCATGGCGTCGGCGCAGTGCGCGTTGACCATGTATTCGACGGAATCCGCGATGATGTCGCGGCTCGGCAGCGAATACAGCATGCCGTCGTGGCCCATGGCGATGCCGTCATCGACGGCGATCGTGTTGAATTCCTTGGCCACGCCGCCCGCGGATTCGATTTCGCGCGCAACGAGCTGGCCGAGGTCTTTCAGGTGCACGTGGCCGGGCACGAACTGGGTGAACGAGTTGACGACCGCGATGATCGGCTTGGCAAAGTCTTCGTCTTTCATGCCGGTGGCGCGCCAGAGGGAGCGCGCACCTGCCATGTTGCGGCCGGCGGTGGAAGTTTTGGAACGGTATGCGGGCATTGTGGCTGTAGGAGAAAAATCGCAGAAAGGAAGCGGGCCACGGGATTAAAGGCCCCACGCACGCCCTTGCGAACAACCTCTTGAGCTGCGCTCTGGGCAGAACTCACAATTATCCCACAGGGATGGGCACCTCGCTGGATCGGCCGGCGGCGGTCGTGGGGTGCAGTTGGTACGCCCGAAGGCACCCCCCGGGCGTCGGCCGTTCCCTCAGGGTTGCCGAACCTTGCCGAATCGACACGCCTGCACCACTATTCTTCGTCAAACCCGCGTGACGGAGAGAGCCCATGTCCCTGCAGAACATCAAGCATGTCGTTGTCGTGATGTTCGAAAACCGTTCGTTCGATACGATGCTCGGCGGCCTGTATACGAACGGCAGCAGCGCCACGCATTTCCTGCCCGCCGCCAGCGCGGAACGGCCATTCGACGGGCTCAAGGCGGGCCTGAGCAACCTGACCAAGGCAGGCGCCACCATTGCCGCCGCCACGCCGGCCGCCACGGCCACGCTGCCCGACCCCGATCCGCAGGAGACGTTCGCGAACGTGCGCATGCAACTGCTCGGCAACGCGGCAGGCGCATCGCCCATGTCGGGCTTCGTGCAAGACTACGAAACGACCGCGACGACCGACGCAAGCCAGGTCATGCAGTGCCACAGCCCCGATCAGTTGAAGGTGCTTTCGACGCTCGCACGCGAATACGCCGTCTGCGACGCCTGGTTCGCCCCTGTGCCGAGCCAGACCTGGCCGAACCGCGCCTTCGCCCATGCGGGCACGTCGAACGGCCACGTCGACAACGGCACGCCGCCCGATCCGTTCGAGTGGCAGGTGCGCACCATCTTCAACGTGCTGGGCGACATGGGCGCGAGCTGGGCCGTGTACAGCGCCGCCCTCGTCGCGCCCTCGCTCACGCTCACGATGTTCCCGACGTTATGGGATCCGAAATACAAGGCGAACTTCCAGCGCTTCAGCAACTTCGTCTCCGACTGCCAGAACAACACGCTGCCGCAGTATTCGTTCATCGAGCCGCGTTTTCTGCTCGATCCCAACGACCAGCACCCGCCGCACGACGTCTATGCGGGCGAGAGCTTTCTCTACGACATCTGGCATGCGTTGAGCACCTCGCCCGCATGGCCCGAAACGCTGCTCGTGATCACCTACGACGAGCACGGCGGCACCTACGACCACGTGCTGCCGCCCGCCAACGCCGTGGCGCCCGATGCCGCGAGCAAGCCCGGCGACCAGAACTTCGCCTTCGACAGCTTCGGCGTGCGCGTGCCGGCGGTCGTGGTGTCGCCGTATATCGCGCCGGGCACCGTGTTCCGCTCGCCTGGCGCCACCCCCTACGACCACACGTCGATTCTCGCCACACTGCGCGACTGGCTCGCCATCGCGCCCGCCGACATGCTCGCGAGCCAGCGCGTGGCCGCCGCGCCCACGCTCGCTGCGCTGCTCACGCTGGACGCGCCGCGCACCGACGTGCCGGCCATCGCCGCGCCGCCCGCTTCCGGATTCATCGCCACCAATCTCGCCCGCCCGCTCAACGACCTGCAAAAGAGTCTCGTGAGCGGCACGGCGCGGCGCTCGGGGCTCGACCCGGCCGCCACGCTCGAGACCATGCCGACCCGCCAGCACGCCTTGGACTTCTTCCACAACCTGCTGTCGTCCGACCAACCCTGAGCCGACGAGAAAACCAAAGGCCGCCTCAGGCTTCGCCCAGACCTTCCTGCGAAATCAACGCGAGCAGCACATCGGAAAACGCGTTGGCGGCGAGCGTGCTCGATGCACGCCGCCGCTTGAGCAGCGCGACGGTGCGCTGTGGCAACGCCGGCCTGACGGGCAGCGTGACGAGCCCGCGATGCTCGCGCAGCACCGCCGAAGGCAGCAGCGTAGCGAGCGTGCCGTCCTTCACGAGCTTGAGCACCGTGCCCACCGAATTGGCTTGCAGCATCACGCGCGGAATCAGCTGGTGCGCGCGGAAATAGGCATCGGCGAAGCGCCGCACCACGAAGTCGGGGCTCAACAGCGCAAGCGGCATCGTCCCCAGTTGCTCGGCCGTCACCTCCGCGCGGCGGCGCGCCAGCGGATGGCGCGTGGCCACGAGCAGCGCCATGTGCTCGGCAAACAGCGGACGCACTTCGATTTCGTCGGAGCGCACATCCGTGAAGCCGATGCCGAGATCGAGTTCGTCACGCTCGAGTCCGCCTTCGATATCTTCGAGCGGCCGCTCGCTCACATCGAGCGCAATGGCCGGGTGCGCCTCGCGAAAGCCGCGCAGCGCCGGGCCGATCAGATATTCCGCGAAGGTCGGGGTATAGGCGAGCCGCAGCAGGCCGCGCGTGAGGTCGCGCACCTCGTTCAGCGCGCGCTTGCCGGCGTCGAGATGCGCGAGCGCCTGGCGCGCGTGTTCGATGTACGCGCGTCCGAATTCGGTGAGGCTGATGGCGCGGCCGCTGCGGTCGAACAGCGCGCCGCCGAGATCGTTTTCCAGCTGGCGGATCTGCTGCGAGAGCGCCGGCTGCGAGACGTGCAGCACTTCGGCTGCGCGCGTGAAATTCTTCAACTCCGCCACGGTGAGCACGTAGCGTATCGAGCGAAGCATCAAGATGGCTGCCTCCCGAATATCTCCGGTTTTTTCATAAGGCGCGCTTATCGTGACGATCCGAATATCGTCTTGGACGTGGACGCGCGCCCTGAGCAAAATGGTTTGCGATAGCGGCGATGCGGTGCGCGATACGCACGGCGTCGGCCGCCGGACACCATTCTACCGGGGGACAAACGGATGTTCGAGTCGATCTCGATGAGCGTGGTGGCGGTGTTCGCAGGCTCGTGCCTGACGTTTCTGATCGCCATCCTGCTGCCCGAACCCGTCGTGGCCAAAGGCGCCCAGGGCGGCCTTTATGCCGGGCTCGGCAAAGAAGACGAAAGCTTCGCGCGCATGGACCAGGCGCGCACGCGCCGCTTTCGCGCGCTGCAGACGTGGCGCGCAGGCAGCCGGTCCTCGCCGGGCCGCACCGAAGCCGCGCCGCGCCCCTTCAATAGACGTCGCGCAGGTAGCGCTTGTCCCGCCCGAGCGCAGTGACGTAGTCGTGCGCGGCCTCGGCGCTCATGCCGCCATGGCGCGCCACCACCTCCCTGAGCGCCGTATCCACGTCCTTCGCCATGCGGCTCGCATCGCCGCACACGTAGAGGTGCGCCCCATCCTGCAGCCAGGCCCATAGCTGCGCGCCCTGCTCGCGCATGCGGTCCTGCACGTAGACCTTCTCGCTCTGGTCGCGCGAAAACGCGAGATCGAGCCGGTCGAGGTGGCCGTCCTTGCGCATCTGTTCCAGTTCGTCGCGGTAGTAGAAGTCGGTGGCCGCGTGCTGCTCGCCGAAGAACAGCCAGTTGCGGCCCGTGTCGCCGCGCGCCTGGCGCTCGTGCAGGAAGGCGCGGAAGGGCGCGACGCCCGTGCCGGGACCGACCATGATCATCGGCGTGTCGCCGCTGCGCGGCGGGCGGAAGTGCGTGCTCTTCTGCACGAACACGGGGACGCTGCTCTCCTGCGCGCGGTCGGCGAGGAAGGTCGAGGCCACGCCCTTGCGCTCGCGGCGGCCGTTGTTGTAGCGCACGGCCGAAACGGTCAGATGCACTTCGCCCGCATGGGCCTTCGGGCTCGACGATATCGAATAGAGCCGCGGCTGCAGGCGCTTGAGCATGCCGAGCAGTTCGGACGCGTTCATGTCGACGGGATATTCGTGGAGCACGTCGGCGAGCTGCTGGCCCCAGAGCCAGTTGCGCAGATCACCTTTGCGCGAATCGTCGAGCATCTCGGCGAGGCCCCGCGAGCGCGTGCGCGACGCAATGAATGCGAGCGCATCGGGGTTCGGTCGCGCGATCTCGTAGTGCTTGCCGAGCGCCTCGCCAAGGCGCATCTCGCCATGGCCGCTCACGGCGACCGGCGTGTCGGCGGCGAGGCGCGTGAGGTCCAGCAACTCGTCGACGAGCGCGGGACAGTTGGTGGGCCACACGCCGAGCGCGTCGCCCGCTTCATAGTCGAGGCCCGCCTCGCCCGTTGCGAGCGAGAAGTAGCGCGTGTCTTTCGTCGCGCCCTTCATGTTCAGGCGCGCGTTCTTCAGCAGCTTCGAGGTGGCCGGGCGTGCCTTGGTCGCCGCGCAGCCGGGCAGCACCTCGGGAATCGAACCGTCGGCGGGCACTGCGTGCAGCGCCGCGTCCTCCTGCTTGATGCGCACGACGATGCGCTCGAGCCATGCATCGGCGGCGCTCTGGTATTCGCTGTCGCAATCCACGCGCTCCATGAGCCGCGTGGCGCCCAGCGCCTCGAGGCGCGCGTCGAGCTTGCGCCCGTGGCCGCAGAACGCGTCGTAGTTGCGGTCGCCGAAGGCGAGCACGGAGAAGCGCAGCGAGGCGAGGCGAGGCGCGTTGTCCGCCGCGAGCGCGCTCCAGAAGGCCGCGCCGTTGTCGGGCGCGTCGCCGTCGCCGAACGTGCTCGTCATCAGCAGGACGTATTGCGCCCCGGCGAGGTTCGCGAGCGGGTAATCGGCCATGCAGGCCGTGCGAATCTCGAAGCCCGACTCCATCAGTTGCGTCGCGTATTGCTCGACGAGCGATTCGACGTTGCCCGTCTGCGAAGCCCACAGCAGCACGACCTTGGGGCGCGTATGGGCGATGCGCACGCCATGCGGCTTTTCTTCGGGAGCATCCGGCACCGCGAGCGCAGTCGTGCGTGCGACGGGCTCGCCGCGGCTGAACAGGCCCGCCAGCAGGCCGTCCAGCCAGACGCGCGTGTCGGCGGGAAACGGCGCGTGCACGGGCAGCATGGGCACGCCAACGGGCTCGGCCGCCCGCAACGCGCGCAGGCCGCCTACGAAGCCCGCGAGGTACTGGCGCTGCACGTCGCCCAGCTGCGGCGCGGCGACGTCGTCGAGACCGAGTAGCGTCGAAAAGGCATCGATACGGGACATGTCGAGTTCCTGGGACGGGTTGACGGCTTGCGGCGCGCCGGCGTCGAACGTGGCCGACGCAACGGCGGCATCGGTGCCATCCGGTACGCGTGTGGTCTCGCGCGGCGCGGATGGCGGGCCGACGCGCGAGAGCGCGACCGCGCAGAATTTCAGTTCGGGCTGCTGGGAAATCGGATCGATCGCATCGCTCGTGACGGCGTTCACGCAAAGCTCCTCGCCATACACGTCGTTCCAGTGCATGGGCGCGAAGCAGTTGCCGGGACGCACGCGCTCGGTCACCACGGCGGGCAGCACCACGCGGCCGCGGCGCGAGCGCACTTCCACGCGATCCTTCGCGGCGATGCCGAGCGCGGCGGCATCCTCGGGATGAATCTCGACGAACGGGCCCGGGTTGAGCTTGTTGAGCATCGGCACCTTGCCGGTCTTCGTCATGGTGTGCCACTGGTGCTGCAGGCGGCCCGTGTTGAACACGACCGGGAACGTGTCATCGGGCAGTTCGGCAGGCACAACATGGGGACGCGCGAGGAACACGCCCTTACCGTGCGGCGTGGCGAACGCGATGCGGGGACGCGTGCCGTCGGCGTTTTCCTTGAGCGTCTGGCTCACGCCGTCGTTCACATAGCGCAGCGGGTTGCGGTCGCTCGCGGCATCCGGCGCGATGGGCCATTGCAGCGGTGTTTCGCGCAGCTTCGCGTGGCTCGCGCCGCGCAGGTCGTAGCCCGTGTTCGGATTCGCGAAGCGCGTGATTTCGTCGAACACCTCGGCGGCGCTCGCGTAGCTGAACGCCTGCGCAAAACCCATCTCGCAGGCCACGCGCGCGATGATCTGCCAGTCGGGCAGCGCCTCGCCCGGCGGCTCGACGGCCTGCTGCATGAGCGTCAAGTTGCGCTCGGAGTTGATCATCACGCCCTCGGCCTCGGCCCAGAGCGCGCCGGGCAGCAGCACGTCGGCGTACTGATTCGTTTCGGTGTCCAGAAAAGCGTCCTGGGCGATCACGAGTTCGGCGGCCTTCAGGCCCGCCACCACCGTTTGCCGGTTCGAGACGCTCGCCACCGGGTTCGTGCAGATGATCCAGCACGCCTTGATCTCGCCCGCGGCCATGCGCGAGAACATGTCGACGGTGCCGCCGCCCACCTTCACGGGCAGCGTGCCGGGCGCCACGCCCCACGCCGCTTCGACGAACGCGCGGTCTTCTTGCGCGAGCACCGTGCGCTGGCCGGGCAAGCCGGGGCCCATGTAGCCCATCTCGCGCCCGCCCATGGCGTTGGGCTGCCCCGTGAGCGAGAACGGTCCGCTGCCGGGACGGCAAATCTTGCCCGTCGCGAGATGCAGGTTGCAGATCGCGTTGGTGCTCCACGTGCCGTGCGTGCTCTGGTTCAGGCCCATGGTCCAGCAGCTCATCCACTCGGGCGCTTCGCCGATCATCTGCGCGGCGCGGCGAATGTCGTCGACGGCGAGACCCGTGATCTCGGCGACCTTTTCCGGCGTGTAGTCGTCGAGGAACGCGGGCATTGCGTCCCATCCTTCGGTGTACTGTGCGATGAAATCCGCATCGGTGTGGCCGTGCTTGTGCAGCAGGTGCAGCAGGCCATTGAGCAGCGCGAGATCGGTGCCCGGCGCGATCTGCAGGAACAGCGACGCCTTCTCGGCGCTCGCCGTGCGCCGCGGGTCCACCACGATGAGCTTCGCGCCCGCCTTCACGCGGTCCATCATGCGCAGGAACAGGATCGGATGGCAATCCGCCATGTTTGCGCCGATCACGAAGAAGAGATCGGCGCGATCGAAGTCCTGATACGAACCCGGCGGCCCGTCCGCGCCGAGCGAGAGCTTGTAGCCGCTGCCCGCGCTCGCCATGCACAGGCGCGAGTTCGACTCGATGTTGTTGGTGCGCACAAAGCCCTTGGCGAGCTTGTTCACGAGGTACTGCGCCTCGATCGACATCTGCCCGGAAACGTAGAACGAGAGCGCATCGGGGCCGTGCGCGTCGAGCGTCGAGCGCAGGCGGCGCGCCGTATCGGCGATGGCCTGCGCGAGCGGCAGCGGCACCGGGTCCTCGTCGCGCGCGTGGCGTACGAAGGCGCGCTCGAGGCGCCCCGACTTGCGCAGTGCCACGTGCGCCGACGAACCCTTCGTGCAGAGGCGGCCGAAGTTGGCCGGATGCTCGGCGTCGCCGGAGATCTTCGCGACCTGGCCGTCCTCGACGTGCAGGATCATCCCGCAGCCTACGCCGCAGTACGGGCAAACGCTCTTTACGCTCTCGCTGCTCATGCCATCGATCGATATCAGCTTGAATTCGGGGCGCGCGGCGCATCCTGCACGCCGCGAGTTTGTCACTTCCTTTGTCACTTCAGTCGGCACCTGGCCAGTCAGGCGGCAATCCACACCTGACCGTTTTCCACGCGCGCGGGGAACGCATTGACCGAATGCTGCGGCGCTTCGATGCACTCGCCGGTGGACAGATCGAAGTGATGCTTGTAGATGGGCGAGGCCACCACGATGCGCTCGCCGAAGCTGCCCACGAGTCCGCGCGAGAGCACCGCTGCGTGCGAGTTCGGATCGTAGTTGCCGATGGCGTACACACGCGCGTCGCCGTCGTCGACATGGAACACGGCGACCTGTTCGCCCTTCACGAGCGCGCACACGCCGGTGTTCGGCACGATGTCGTTGAGCGTGCAGACGGGAACCCAGTCGGCCTGACGATGTTCGTTGCTCATTTCGTACTCCTCGGTTCGATGAAAGGGAATCAGACGGTTTCGACGACGACGGGAATGCCGGACAGCGCTTCATGTCGCTTGAATTGCGGCGCCGCTTGCGGGACCTGCATGCGCTCCTCGGGCGTAGCCGGGCGAATCTGGCCGCGCGCTTCGATGAAGGTCACGTGCTGGTCGCCCGCATCGCTGTTGACGAAGTGACGGAAGCGGCGGCGCGTTTCGGGATCGGTCACGGCCTTCTTCCATTCGCATTCGTAGGTGTCCACCACGAGCTGCATTTCCGCTTCGAGTTCGGCGCCAAGGCCCAGCTTGTCGTGCACGACCACGTCGATCAGATAGTCGAGGCCGCCTTCGAGGTTGTCGCGCCACACGCTCGTGCGCTGCAGGCGGTCGGCCGTGCGCACGTAGAACATCAGGAAGCGATCGACGTAGCGCACCAGCGTGGCCTGATCGAGATCGGCAGCGAGCAACTCCGCATGGCGCGGTTTCATGCCGCCATTGCCGCACACATAGAGGTTCCAACCCTTCTCGGTGGCGATGATGCCGACGTCCTTGCCTTGCGCCTCCGCGCATTCGCGCGTGCAGCCCGAGACGCCGAACTTGATCTTGTGCGGCGCGCGCAGCCCCTTGTAGCGGTTCTCGAGTTCGATCGCGAAGCCCACCGAGTCGCCCACGCCGTAGCGGCACCACGTCGACCCGACGCACGACTTCACGGTGCGCAGGGCCTTGCCGTATGCGTGCCCCGATTCGAAGCCTGCGGCGATCAGTTCTTCCCAGACGAAAGGCAACTGCTCGACGCGCGCGCCAAAGAGGTCCACGCGCTGGCCACCCGTGATCTTCGTGTAAAGGCCATACTTCTTCGCCACCTGCCCCACGGCGATGAGGCCTTCCGGCGTGACCTCGCCGCCCGGCATGCGCGGCACCACCGAGTACGTGCCGTCGCGCTGAATGTTGGCGAGGTAGTAGTCGTTCGAATCCTGCAGGCTCGCGTGCTCTTTCTTCAGCACGAATTCGTTCCAGCAGGACGCCAGAATCCCGCCCACGGCCGGCTTGCAGATATCGCAGCCCAGCCCCTTGCCGTGCTTCGCGAGCAGTTCGCCGAAGGTCTTGATGCCCTCCACGCGCACGATGTGATACAGCTCCTGGCGCGAATAATGGAAGTGCTCGCACAGGTGATTATTGACGGCGAGCCCCTGGCGCTTCATCTCCGACTTCATGATCTGCGTGACGAGCGGCACGCAGCCGCCGCACGACGTGCCGGCGTTGCACGCCCCCTTCACCGCGGCGATGGTCGTCGCGCCATCCTGCACGGCCGCGCAGATTTGCGCCTTCGAAACGTTGTTGCACGAGCAGATCTGCGCGGCGTCGGGCAGCGCTTCCACGCCGATCGCAGGCCTGGCCTTGCCGTCGGCCTGCGGCAGGATCATGAATTCGGGCGACTCGGGCAGTTCGATGCCGTTGAGCATCATCTGCAGCAGCGTGCCGTATTCGCTCGCGTCGCCCACCATCACCGCGCCGAGCAGCTTCTTGCCGCAATCGGACACCACGATCTTCTTGTAGACCTGGCGGCGCTCGTCGGCATAGCGGTAGGAACGGCTGCCGGGCGTCTTGCCGTGCGCGTCGCCGATGCTCGCGACGTCCACGCCCATCAGCTTGAGCCTGGTGCTCATGTCGGCGCCCGCGAAGCTCGTTGCCTCGCCCGCCAGCGCTTTGGCGGCGATGCGCGCCATGTCGTAACCGGGGGCGACGAGGCCGAAGATCTGCCCTTGCCAGAGCGCGCATTCGCCGATGGCGTAGATGTTCGCGTCGCTCGTGCGGCACTGGTCGTCGATCACGATGCCGCCGCGCGCGCCGATTTCGAGGCCGCAGGCGCGGGCGACTTCGTCGCGCGGGCGAATGCCGGCCGAGAACACGATCATGTCGGCGTCGAGGTGCGAGCCGTCGGCGAACTGCATGCGGTTGGCGGCTGTTGCGCCGTCCACCGTCGTGCCGTCCACGATGGCCAGCGTGTTCTTCTGCGTGTGCACGCTCACGCCGAGTTCTTCGATCTTGCCGCGCAACATGCGGCCGCCGTCGTCGTCGACCTGCACCGCCATCAGGCGCGGCGCGAATTCCACCACGTGCGTCTCGAGGCCCAGGTCGCGCAAGGCTTTCGCGCATTCGAGACCGAGCAGGCCGCCGCCCACCACCACGCCCGTCTTTGCGTGCGCGCCGCGCGCCTGCATCGCTTCGAGATCGTCGATGGTTCGGTAGACGAAGCAATCGGCGCGATCATTGCCCGCGATGGGCGGCACGAACGCCGAGGAGCCGGTGGCCAGCACGAGCTTGTCATACGAAAGCGTCTCGCCGTTGGACACCTCGATGGTGCGCGCTTCGCGATCGATCGACACCGCCTTCGCGTTCAGCACGAGACGCACGTTCGCGCGCTCGAAGAAGCCGGGCGCCACGAGCGAGAGATCGTCCGCCGACTTGCCCGCGAAGAATTCGGAGAGGTGCACGCGGTCGTAGGCGGGACGCGGTTCCTCGCAGAGCACGGTCACGCGCGCGTTGGGCGCGCCGTCCGCAAGGAGGCACTCGAGAAATTTATGGCCCACCATGCCATGGCCGACGACGACGATCTCCATCGCTGTCGAACTGTTCACTTCGTTCGCTGCTTGCACCATGCTGAGCCCCTGCCAATAAAAAAGGCGTCCCGCGATTCCAGCTTGCGCGAAGCCAGATTCGGGGGACGCCGTTGCCCTGAATTCGAAACCCTCGTGCGCCGCGCTACTGCTTGCGGCCGAATCCCCATTGATTCGCGTGGCACTTGCTGCGAAGCGATATGCAAGCACTGTGCCAATCTGCGTGCATCCCGCGCAACGCGCCGTCCGGCGGACTTCGGCGGCTGGCGAGCGGAGCGTCCGGCACAACGCCCGCGCGCGCATCGCGATGCAGGCCAGCCCAGGATTGGTGCCGTGCAGCACATTGACAGTGCGCCCTGGGCGTGCAGGTTGCGACTTTGTCAATTGGGGGTGGCCGGCCAAGGGCGGGCGGCGCGAGCGCGCGCGAGTTGGTCTGGAACTTGCGTGAGTCTGAGTGCCCGGCAGCGTTGCCGGGCATGCAACCTGGGGCCGCGCTTCGCGCCTCGATTCGAACACACCGGACAATGGCGTCCCCTCGTCGCAAGCGGCGAGCGGACGCCATTTGTTTTATGGCGCTCCTCACGTGGGTGCGCGCAATACAAAGGAAGACGACGATGATGACGGGCAACGAAGGCAAGGTCACACTGGTGAGCGCAGGTCCGGGCGATCTCGACCTGCTTACCCTGAAGGCGGCGAAGGTGCTCGCAAGCGCCGACGTCGTGCTGCTCGACGACCTCGTGAATCCGGAAATCGTCACGCTCGCGCCGCAGGCCCGCGTGATCCGCGTGGGCAAGCGAGGCGGCTGCCGCTCCACCCCGCAGGCCTTCATCGAGCGGCTGATGCAGCGCTACGCGCGCCGCGGCTCGCACGTGGTGCGCGTGAAAGGCGGCGACGCGCTGCTGTTCGGCCGCGCCGGGGAAGAACTCGCGGCTCTGCGCCATGCGGGCGTGACGGTGGAGATCGTGAACGGCGTGTCTTCGGCGTTCGCGGCAGCCGCGGGACTCGGCGTGTCGCTCACGCATCGCGACCATTGCCAGGGCGTGATCTTCGTGACCGCGCACTTGCGCGACCACAGCGAACCGGACTGGCAGGCGCTCGCCGCGACGGGCATGACGCTCGCCATCTATATGGGCATGAGCCGCATCGAGTCGCTGTGCGCAACGCTCGTGGGCGCGCTGCCCACGGCGACGCCCGCCGCCGTGGTGCAGTGGGCGGGCAGCGCGAACGAGCGGCGCGTTACGGGCACGCTCGGCACGATCGCGGCGCACGCGCGTGCAGCAGGCCTTGGCAGCCCCGCCATCATCCTCGTGGGCAACGCGATTGGCGAGGCGGCTTCGTTCGCCATTTCGCCTGCGTCGTTCGGCGTGAATTCGCGCGAAGCGGGTGTGGAGCACCTGCGTCGCCGCGCGTAAACGCGTTAGCGGCCCGTCGCTTGCGCGCGGGCCGCATCCTGCTCACCACTTAGGTCTTTAGTTGCTTGCGCTCGCCTGAGCGCCCTGCACGACGGCCGGCGCCATCGCCGGCTCCTGGGGCAGCGCCCATTCGAGCCAGCGCGCGCGATGCAGCACCACGAGTCCGAATGCAGCCGCCGCGATCACGCCGAACGTCGCGAAGCCCATCTGGTAGCTGCCGGTGCTCTCCTTGGCAATGCCCATGATGACCGGCAGATAGAAGCCGCCGATTCCCCCAGCCGCGCCGATGATGCCCGACATCAGCCCGGTGCGGCCCTGCCAGCGGCGCGGCACGAGCTGGAACGTCGCGCCGTTGCCGAGACCGAAGAACACGTAGGTGAACGCGAGCAGCGCAATGCCGGCGGCGAACGGCGGCATCCACAGCGCGAACGCGAAGTCGCACACCGAGATCGCGGCAAGCAGCACCACGAGTGCTCGCACGCCCGAGATGCGATCCGCGATCAGGCCGCCGAGCGGGCGCACCATCGCGCCGGTCAGCGCGAGCAGCGACATCACCACGCCGGCTTCGAGCTTAGGCACCTGGTAGAGCGAAATCAGCAGCGTCGAGACGTAGGACGACATGCCGACGAAGCCGCCGAACGTGATGCTGTACACGAGCATCACGACCCACGTGTCGCCTTCGGTCAGCACCGCGCGGTAGTGGCGCGGCAACACGCCTATGGCGAGCAGCGCGCCCAGCACCGGCAACAGCAGCACGCCGGTCTTGCCCGCGCCGAACAAGCCGGCATGCACGGCCAGCACGAGCGCGATCAAGCCGGCGAGCGTGATGCCGAACGAGCGCAATGCCTGCGGCGCGCTGCCGGACTTCTGGCCGAGGTCGCGGGCCCAGAAGGTCACGGCCGTCGCGGCGAGCGCGAGCAGCGGCAGCGCCGCGCCCGTGGCGCGCGCCCATCCATAGTGGCTGGCGAGGCCCGGAAAGAGGAAGCCATCGAGCACCGCGCCGATATTGCCGGCCGCGGCGAGGCCGAGCACGAGGCCCTGCACCTTCGGCGGATAGTTGCTGCCCGCCATGGGCAGAGCCACGGCGAAGCTCGCGCCGCCCACGCCGAGCAGCACGCCGAGCACGAGCAGCAAGGTATAGGACGGCGTGCCCGGCAGCATCAGCAGCACGGCGGCGGGGATGGCGGAAAGCGCGATGCCCATCAGCGCGACACGGCGGCCGTCGTAGGCCTGATAGAGATTGCCGAGCGTCACGCGCAGAATCGCCGCGCCGAGCACGGGCACGGCCACGAGCAGGCCCAGTTCGGCCGGCGTCATCGCAATGTCCTTCTGGATGAAAGGCGCGAGCGGCCCGAACATCACCCACACCGTGAAGCCGGTGTCGAAATACAGGAAACACGCGATCAGCGCGCGCCAGTTACCGCTCTTGAGCGAACTTACCAGGTCTTTCACGAGGTTCTCTCCAGTAGTGGATCTCAACCCGCCAGGCGGGCATGCATCCGTTGATTTCGGAATCCGGAATGTCTTTCGGGCGCGCTGTTGCGCGGTTCGGGCTTGCCGACCACGCCCTGCACGAGCCGGTCCATTTCACCTATCACGTGCGCCAGCTCCGCCGTGATCACCGCGAATTCGCGGCCGAACTGGCCGGCGCGGGCGGCCGCCACCCGTGCATTGAGCGCGACGATGTTCGCGCGCAGCGAAATGGCGGCGAGTTCATCGACGATGACGGCCTGGCGCTTCGCCGCCGCGGCTTCCACGCTGCGCAATTCGTCCTGGTACGCCTGGGTCAGCGCCTGCAGCAGGTCGAGCAGCGGCGTGGCGGCAGCGGTGAGTTCCGTCACGGCGGCCTCGCACCCGCTATCGGCCGCCCCGGCGTGAACTGAGCGCTCGAGGCACGCGCATGCGTGCGCGGCGAGCTGCGTGAACGCACGAATGCGCTCGTCGGCCTTGCGTGCGCCGAAATAGAGTTCGCGCAACGCCGTCGAGAACACGCCGGGAAAATGGTCGTCGCCCTCCACCAGCCGTGCGTGCGAGGCCGCAAACGTATCGAGGCATTCGCGCGCGACGACGAGCGCGGCGGCGTCGCCGCGCAAGCCGAGCAGCGCATGCAGGACCACGCGCTGCGAGAGCATGCGCTGACGCCCGGCCAGATTGATGAGCTCGCCGACGATTTCCGCAGAGATGTCAGGTATCGTTTCCCGCATGGTCATCTTTAGTTGTGCAAATCGCGCCGCCAAGGGTTAGTCAGACCACGGCGATTGCGCGACGCGCATAAAAAAAAGCGTCCCGAAGCGCACCCACCACGCACGCTGTGCCGTGGAGTGCCGCTTCGGGACGCCGTTGCCCCGCACGATCGACTGTTCCCGCGCATGGCGGGACGATGATGCAATTCGTTGGAGCCGTCATTGGCCCCGCTGGCGGTAAAGCAATAGATGTGCCACCCGATCCGCAGGCGGCTCGCGCGCCCCGCGCAACGCCCGGCTGGCGCGGGTTTCACGGTTCACGCAGGGCGCGTAGCCCGCGAAACGATGACCGGTTGCGCGCCACCAATCGCGTGCTTCAGGTGACTGCTGCTGGTGCACTGCAGCGTAGCCCCGCACCATCGCCGGGCACCGTCTTGCCCTGCGGCGCGACCGCACTACTCTGTAAACATGGATGGTTGGGCCGCGCCAGCGCGCATGCGCAACGTCGGCCTGGGAGGTGCATCATGAAGCCAGCCGCAATCGCCCTCGCACTCGCGTGGAGCGCCGTCGGCCTCGTTATCTCGTCGGCGGCGGGCGCCGCGAATGAAGCGACGATCGTCATCGTCTCGGGCACCTACGGCAGCAACTGCGGCGCGCCACGCGGCAATGTCACGCGCGATCTCGCCGCGCGCTGCGACGGTTTGCGAACCTGCAGCTATCCGGTGTCGGTGGTCGCCGCGCAGTCGGGCAGCTGTCGCAACGACTATCTCGCCGAGTGGCGCTGCGGCGGTCATGAATTCCACAACGCTGCGCTGGCTCCCGGTGCGGGCCAGGGCGATCGGCTCATTCTCAGTTGCATGCCTTCGAGTGGTCCGGGACATTGAAGCCTGCAAATAAGAATCAGAATCGCAGCCCGCGCACGATGCCATTTTCAGCGCACGGCTAACCACCTTTCTCGCTGGCGCAAGGCGGGCCGCGCGTTCATTGTCCCTTTTCAGTGCGTGTAATAGACTCAATTCGACGACGCGCGCCGCACCACTCACAGGCGACTGCAAACATCATGGAGTTGTGCTCCCTGTCACGGGGTCACGCCAGGAAGAAGCGCAACGTCGGCGCACAGTTTCTCGTACTACCTGGAGTTCCGGCGGTCCTCGCCGGAACGCGATAGGAGCCTGGGCGTGTCTGGGTTGCGCGCCGAGGCCTGCGAGGAGACACAGACGATGCTGCTGCCCACTACATCAACGCCGAAGGCGCAGT
The DNA here is from genome assembly GCF_040965695.1 of Paraburkholderia sp. BR10937. NCBI lineage: Bacteria > Pseudomonadati > Pseudomonadota > Betaproteobacteria > Burkholderiales > Burkholderiaceae > Paraburkholderia > Paraburkholderia sp. BR10937. The sequence continues at coordinate 12,312 of NZ_JBFRCL010000061.1, read as the reverse complement.
CCCGGGATTTGCTCGATGTCCTGATCCGCGCCGCGCTCATTGCCGTCCTGGCAATGTTTTGCTTTCGCATCTTTGCCCCGTTCCTCGACCTCATGGTCTGGTCCGTGATTCTCGCGGTCACGCTATATCCGCTGCAAATGAAGCTGCAACGCAGCTTCCCTCACAAGGATGGACTCATCGCCACGCTCATCATTCTCGCGGCGTTCGCCGTGATCCTCGCGCCCACGTGGCTGCTCGGTGTCGCCGTGGCCGATTCGATCGAGCATGCCATGAGCGTCGCGAAGGGCGGCACGTTTCATATCCCGCCTCCCGCCGACTCGATCGCTCACTGGCCAATCGTCGGTCAGCGCGTATACGACTTCTGGATGCAGGCATCGACCGACATCACCGGGCTCGTGCAGCGGTTCGCGCCGCAACTGAAGGCGGCCGGCCTCGCGCTGCTCGGCACGATCACCGGCCTCGGCGCCGCGCTGCTGATTTTCTTCGTAGCCCTGATCATTGCAGGCATTCTCATGGCCCACGGCGAGACGGGCTATCGCAGCACGGTGCAGATCGCGTCGCGCGTTTCCGGCCCGGAAAACGGCCCGCAGATCGCCGACCTTTGCACCGCCACGATTCGCGCCGTCGCCCAGGGCGTGGTGGGCATCGCGTTCATCCAGATGGTGTTGATCGGCGTCGGCTTCATCGTGATGGGCATTCCCGGCGCTGGCCTGCTCGCGCTGGCCGTGCTGCTGATCGGCATCATGCAGCTGCCCGCCACGCTCATCACCGTGCCCGTCATCATCTTCGTGATCATGACGCAGGGCGTGAGCACGGCGACCATCGTGTTCTCCGTGTACGAGTTCGTTGCCGGTCTCGCCGACAACGTGCTCAAGCCGCTGTTGCTTGGCCGCGGCGTGGCGGTGCCGATGCCCGTGGTGCTGATCGGCGCGATTGGCGGCATGGTCACGGGCGGCGTGATCGGCCTGTTCATCGGTCCGGTGATGCTCGCCGTCGGCTACCAACTGTTCTGGCGCTGGGTGAAAGACCAGCCGCAATCCGAACGCGCACGAGAAGAACAGCAGGCTTGAGCCGCGAGGCCGCCCGGTGATCTTCTGCGAGCGCCCTTACTGGCTCCCGCTCGGCGCCTGCTGCCTGAGCACGCTGCTGGGCGCCTGCATGCGCGTGGGCCCCGACTTTCAGCCCCAACGCGAAAGCTGGAGCGAGCACTGGAGCAGCGCGTCGATCGAGCAGGTCACGTCGATCGCGGCACCAGCCAACGCGCAACCCGACGCGCGGCAATGGTGGCGCGTATTCGGCGACGAAAATCTCGAGCAGCTGATTGCCGCGGCCGACGCGAACAACGGCGACCTGAAGATCGCCGCGTTGCGCGTGATCGAGGCGCGCGCCCAGCTCGGCATCGCGCTCGCGGGACGTTACCCGCAGGTGCAGCAGGCCAACGCCGACGTGCTGGCCTCGGCGCGCAAGCGCCACGACGGTTTCGACCCGCGTTCGGGTGCGTACTTTCAATACGGGCTTGGCTTCAGCATCGGCTGGGAACTGGACTTCTGGGGGCGCTTCAGCCGCGCGATCGAATCGGCCGACGCCTCGTTCTTCGCCGCCCGGGACAACCGCGAAGACGCGCTCGTGCTCATTCACGCGCAGGTCGCGGACACCTATTTCACGCTGCGCACGACCGAAGCGCGCCTGCGCATTGCGCGTGAAAACGCGCAGCTGCAAAAGCGCAGCTACGAGATCACGCAGAAGCTATTCAAGAGCGGCGAAACCGACGAGCTCGATCTCCAGCAAGCGAAAACCCAGTATCTCGGCACGCTGAGCAGCATTCCGGTATTCGAAAGCCAGATCGCGGTCGCGCGTCACGCGCTTAGCGTGCTGCTCGGGCGCCCGCCCGGCCCGCTGCCGGAACTCGACGTGCAGCCGGCCAAGGCAGGCTTCGTCCCGCTCATCGACCGCGCCGTGCTGCAGGATGTGCCCGCGAGGCTGTTGCTGCGCCGGCCGGACGTGCGCGCCGCGGAGCAGCAGATGGCCGCGCAGTCGGCGTTGATCGGCGTGGCGAAGGCCGATCTGTATCCGTCCATTTCGCTGGTCGGCTCGCTCGCCTGGAGCGCCAGTTCGCTTGCGGGCGCGCCGAGCACGCTTGGCGTGGCGGGCGGGCCGAGCATCACATGGAACCTGTTCGATCACGGCCTCATCACGAACAACGTGCGCGTGCAGGACGCCCGCCTGCAGCAATTGATCGTCGCGTATCAGGACACCGTGCGCGACGCGGCGCGCGAGGCCGACGACGCCGCAACGGCGCTCAACGCGGCACTGCAGCGCGATACGATCCTGCACGACGCGCAAGGCGCGGCACAGCGCTCGCTCACGCTCGCCAATACGATCTACCGCGAAGGGTACTCGGACTTCCAGCGCGTGCTCGACGCGCAGCGCGCGCTCTCCGCGCAGCAGGACGCGTTCGTCGTCAATCGCGGCAACGCCGTGAGCAGCCTGATTGCGCTGTACAAGGCCGTGGACGGCGGCTGGGAGCTGGACCAGCCGCTCATCGATCCGGTGACCCGTGCCCAGATGCAGCGACGCACGGACTGGGGCGACCTGCTCGACGAACCGGCGTCGCCCGCTGCCGCGCAGAACCCTGGCAATCAACCGGAGGGGCCGACACGATGAGCAGCGCGTCCGAACCTTCGAGCCCGCGCGAGGCGCCGCCCGCTCCCGACTCCTCGGGCAAGGCGCTCAAGTGGATCGTCGTCCTGATCGTCGTCAGCCTGATCTGGTACCTGCTCGCCGATCGCTTCACGCCTTATACGCAGCAGGCGCGCATCGCGGCCTACGTCGTGCCCGTTGCGGCGGAAGTGTCGGGCCGCGTGACGCGCGTGCTCGTGCACAACAACCAGGAGGTCGGCGCGGGCGACGTGCTGTTCGAAATCGACGGCGAGCAATACCGCATTGCTGCCGACCGCGCGCGCGCCGACCTCGAATCCACACGCCGGCAGATCGGTGCGAGCACGGCAGGTATCGATTCGGCGCAAGCGTCATTGCGCGCGGCGCTCGCCAACGAGGTCAAGGCGCGCCAGGACAGCGACCGGCTCGAACGGCTGTACCGCGAAGACGAGGGCACGGTCTCGCTGCGGCGGCTCGAAGTGGCGCGCGCCCCGCACGAGCAGGCGCAAAGCCAGGTCGAAGCGGCCCGGGCCGAGGTCGAACGCGCACGCGAACAGCAAGGCGGCAACGAGGCGGAGAACGCCCAGTTGCGCAGCGCTGCGGCCGCGCTCGAAAAGGCCGAACTCGATCTCGCCAACACGCGCATTCGCGCGCGCTCGGCCGGCGTCATCACCGACTTGCGCACCGAAGTCGGCCAGTTCGCGGCCGCGGGCAATCCGGTCATGACGCTCATCGCCATCCACGATGTCTGGGTCAGCGCGGACATGACGGAGAACAATCTGGGCCGCCTGCATGCGGGCACGCCCGTCGCCATCGCGCTGGACGCGCTGCCTGGCGAAGTGTTCGCGGGACGCATCCGCAGCATCGGCTATGGCGTGAGCGTCGGGCAGAGCACGCCGCCCGGCACTCTGCCCACCGTGCAGAACAGCCGCGACTGGCTGCGTCCCGCGCAACGCTTTCCCGTGATCGTCGAGTTCGACAGCGACGAGCGCGCACGGCTGCGCAACGTCCGCGTGGGCGGGCAGGTCGAAGTGATGGCGTTTCCGAGCGCAGGCAACCCGCTCAATCCGCTCGGTCGCGTGTTCCTGCGCGTGATGAGCTGGCTCTCCTTCCTCTACTGAGCAGCGCCCATGCAAACGAGCCCATCGATTCCCGGCCGCCGCGCGCTACGCGTTGCCACGGGCACGGCGCTCACGCTTGCCATCAGCTTCGCACTCGATTTTCCGGTTCCGGTGATCGCGCCGGTGCTCGCCGTCTTTCTGCTGGCGACGCAAAACCGGCCGCTGCCGCTCAAGGCGGCGTTCGCGCTCGCCCTGGTCGTCGCGCTCACGACGGGCAGCGGCCTGCTGCTCGTCCCCGTGTTGCGCTATTACGCGTTTGCGGGCGTGCTGCTCGTCGGCCTGTGTCTCTTCCTGGCGTTTCGCGCCGGCCTGCGCGGCGGCAACAATCTCGTGGCGACGTTCCTCGCGGCCGGCCTCACGATGATCAGCGCAGCAGGCGTGGCCGACCAGCAACTCGCCGCCACAGTGGTCGGCGCGCTCGTCAAGGGACTGCTGCTCGCCGTGCTCGTCTCGGTCATGAGTCACGCGCTCTTTCCCGAGCCCGGCGCCGCGGGTGCGGGCGCCAAACCCGCCGCGCGCGTCCTGCCGCCGGACGCAGCGTCGCGCATCGCCTTGCAGGCCGCGCTCGTGGTCATGCCCGCCTGGCTGCTGGCGATGAACGACCCCGCGAACTACATGCCGATCATCATGAAGTCCGTGAGCCTCGGCAGGCAAACCTGCACCACGTCGGCACGCGGCGCGGCGCGTGAGCTGCTCGGCTCCACGGCGCTCGGCGGACTGCTCGCCGTCGCGTTCTGGTTTGCGCTCAGGCTCTTCGTGAATATCTGGATGTTCTATCTCTGGATGCTGCTGTTCGGCCTGCTCGTGGCGCGCAAGCTTTATCGCATCCGCCCCACGCGTTACTCGCCCGGCTTCTGGCTGAACAGCCTCGTGACCATGATCATTCTGCTGGGTCAGTCGGTCCAGGACAGCGTGGCGGGCAAGGACGTGTACCGCGCATTCGCCGTGCGCATGGCGCTCTTTCTTGCCGTCACCGCTTACGCGTGCCTGATGCTGCAGATAGTCGAGCGTTTCGCACAGCGTGCCGCGCTCAAGAGGAATACGCCATGAACAATGCGTCTACAAGCGCGGACCATGCCCCGAAAGCACGCGAAATCCTGCTGGAATCGGGCCGGACCATCTGGTACATGCGCCTGCTTCTGGGCGGCCTGCTGCTGATATTCGTTATCCTGACGATTGGCATGTTCTATTTCGGCGGCGCCGTGGAGACGCTGAAGCGCACCCCTTCGCCGATGGGCGAGACCGTGTACTTCTGCGCGATCACGGCACTGACGATCGGTTACGGCGATGTCGTGCCGACCACCACGTTCGGCCGTATCGACGCGGTGCTGCTCGGACTGATCGGCCTCGTGTTTACCGGACTGATCGTCGCCGCCGCCGTGCGAGGCGTGCAGGAGGCCTCACACCATGCGCGCAATCGGGCGTGAGACGGCTTTAAGCATATTCGAGCAGGTGTAATCAGACCCCATCGGGCATCGGGACCCGGCAGGATCGAACATGACGAACACCACCGTCCGTTGGCTGCAACTTCGCATCGCACTGGTAAAAACTGGAGCGGCGATGCTCGCCGCCGTGCTGCCGTGGCAAGCGCACGCGCAGAACGTACCGGGCCAGCTGTCGAACCAGACCGTGATAGGCGGCAACATCAAGCAGCATGCGGACGCCGTGCTGTCCATCATGACCTACACAACAGTGCCGGACGTCACCACCAGCTCGCTTTCGATCAACAACGGCACCACCGGCAATCCGGGCTTCGGGCAGACACAGCTAGGCGGCGGCTTCACGCTGAGCCGGACGTTTCCGTTGTACATGGAAGGCACGCTCGCTTATAGCCGCTACGACCCGACGTTCATCGCGACCGACGGCGCAGAAACACGGGCGGTGCCCACGAGGTGGAATACCTTCAGCGGCACGGTGGGGCTTGGCTGGGACTTCCGCATCACCAACGAACTCGTGTTTCGCCCAATCATCAACGGCACGATCGGACGTGTTTCCAGCGATCTGCGCGTCGGACAAACGTTGTTCAACCATGTCACGGACAGCAATCTCCAGTTCCTCAATAACGGCTATCTGGACGCGTATGGCTACGGCGGCTCGCTTATGCTCGACTATGAGCACTACCGCGAAAACTACGAGATCGATGCGGAACTGCGCGCGACCGATATCTATCTGCGCAGCTTCGGCGGGAGTTCGGAAGCCGTTCAGGGTTCCGCCATGGCGCAGCAGGTGAGCCTCTGGACGCGCTGGCGCGCGCCAACGGGCTGGCACGCGCTGGACAAGCCGGTGCGCTACGTGCTGGAGTTCGCCTACTCGCATTACTTCGGCGACAGCGCCGGGGTGCTCGGCTTCAACGAACTCACTTCGCTGGGCGTGGGCCTGGAACTCGACAGCAGCGCGTATCCCGTCATCATCACCCGTACGCGCGCGATGGTGCGCTATGTGTTTGGCCACAACGTGCGCGGCGTGTCGTTCGGCCTGGCGGTCAGCTTCTAGGAATTCGAACGATGGATGCGCGTGAGGAGAATTACGATGAGTCCGAGAGGTGAGCGTCAATTACGTTCAACAGCAGGTTCCGTATCGAGGCGTCTCGTGCTCGCCGGCGCTTGTGCCTGCCTGCTGTCATTGGCGGGATGTCCCTACTACGCGGCGCCACCCGGCACCGTGGTCATGACGCCCGCCAGCTACGACCGGTCATTCGCCGCCGCGGCGGGCGCCATGCGCGACGAGGGACTCGCGATCACCGTGCAGGACCCCGGCACGGGCACGATTGCGGGGACGCTCGACGGCGGCACCGTGACGGCGAACGTGCGTCAGCAAGCCGACGGCAGCGTGGTCGTGAAATTCGATACCGCCGACGCACGCGACCCCACGCTGATACACCGGGTCGTGAGCAGCTACGACCGGCGCATGGGGCGCTAGACGGATCGTTTTCCAGTCGCACGCGGCGCCCGCAAGCGCCGGCCCAGCCGCTTACGCAACGTGCGCGGCAAACCCCGTGCGTTCCGGCGCGACGTCTTCACGCAGCGTGAGCGCGGGAATTTCATACGCACCGCCGTTCTGCTTGCGAAACGCGATCGGTTCGGTCTGCGCCAGCGCATCGAGGCGAGTGCCGAGCGCGTCGCGCGTTTGCGCATAACGCTCCTCGTCCATGCGCCCCGTGCGATACACGAGAAACGGCGGCAGCACGTCGTAGCCCGGGTAATAGAGCACGCCATGATGGATGGGGAACAGAATGTCGTCGATCGGGCCGTTCACGCCCCGAGGCCCGTAATGCGACGCCCAGCCGCCCATCGTCACGACGAGCATCGCGCGCTTGCCGGCCAGCGTTCCTTCGCCGTAGCGGTCTCCCCAGCGCAGGTCGGAGTGCTCGCCCACGCCATAGGCGAAGCCGTACGCGAAAACACGCTCCACCCAGCCCTTGAGGATGGCCGGCATGGAGAACCACCAAAGCGGAAACTGCAGGATAAGCGTATCGGCCCACAAGAGCTTCGCCTGCTCCTGCGCGATGTCCCCGGCCTGGAGGCCGTTCTCGAAAGCGTGCTTCGAATCGAGTGACGGGTCAAACGGCGCGTCGCTCCGGCGCTCGACGCTGTCCTGCGCGTCGAGCGCCGCTTTCCAGTTCATGGCATAGAGGTCCGACACCTGAACGGCGTGACCCGCCGTCTCGAGACGCCGCACGGTGAAATCTCTGAGCGCGCCGTTGAGCGACTTCGGTTCGGGATGTGCATAGACGAGCAGGATATTCATGGGGTGGGCTCCGTGATCTGGTACGAACCCAGCTTAGTTGTCCGGCTGCTATATTGGAAATGAATAACGGAAATACCAGCCATTATGTCCGCTAATTTGCGCAGTCTCGATCTCAACCTGCTCGTCACGCTCGACGTGCTGCTCGCCGAGCACAACGTCACACGCGCGGCGCGACGCCTGAGCCTCTCGCAGCCCTCGGTCAGCGTGCATCTGGCGAGGCTGCGCGAGGTATTGGGCGATCCACTGTTGCTGCCAGGCCCACGCGGCATGCAGCCCACGGCGCGCGCGCTGGCTTTGCGCGAGCCCCTGCGCGAGGCGCTCGAGTCGCTCGAGCGCGCCATTGCGCCCGAGAGCCCGTTCGATCCGGCCAGCGCCCGCGATACCTGGTGCGTGGCCGCGAGCGACTATGGCGAGTCCACCATCGCGCTGCCGGCGCTGCGTGGCTTGCGCGAGGCCGCGCCGCATACGCGCCTGGCCGTGGTCGAACTCGCGCCTGCGCGCGTTGCGAAGCAGGCTGCGCAGGGCGAAATCGATCTGGCGTTCCATACCACCAGCGACGCCCCCGAGAACTTGCGCCGCCGCGCGCTCTTCACCGAGCGCTACGTACTCGCGGGACGCGCGGACCATCCGCGCCTGAAGCGCCGGCCGGGCATCAAGCAGTTCTGCGCTCTCGAACACGTCATCGTCTCGCCCGATGGCGGCGGATTTCGCGGCATCACCGACGAAATGCTTTCACAAGCCGGACTCACGCGGCGCGTCGTGCTCTCCGTTCCGCACTTCCTTTTCGTCATTTCAGTCCTCGAACGCAGCGACCTGGTGGCGATGCTGCCGTGGCGGCTCGTGCGCGACAGCGCGGCGCTGCGCGTGGTCGAAGCGCCTGTCGAGGTACCCGGCTACGAAATGTGCATGCTCTGGCACGAGCGCTCGCATCGCGACCCCGCGCATCGCTGGCTGCGCGAGCAGATCGCCCTCGCTGTGTAACTGCTTGCGGATTGCGATACGTGTCGAGGTGGATGCGATGACCCTCCCAGTTCCACCATTCTTCTTCGGGTTGCTGGCCCTCCCGCCATTGAAATTCAGGCGGGAGGAATGGCTGCATATCGCGCCAGACGGTCTGGTTTGCGTAGGTCATGAGCATGATGGCACTTGCGGTGGGCTGTCGGACGAGTGAGCGCACGCTGAAGCGCAGGCTTCAGGAAGAAGGCGCCTGTTTCCGGGACATATCGAACACCGTGCGCAATGCCATGTCAGGCAAGGGGGCACAGCAAGGTAGGGCCACATCGCTTCACCTGCACAACGGGCGCCTGGTGAAACAGTTACAAGATAAGTATTGACGCCGGACCATCCGGCGGGGTACCGTTCGTTTCGAAGTTCAAGAAGTTCGATTGCTGTTCATCAATTGCTCGCTCCTCCGCGGTATTCGTTGTCCTCTCCCTCCTTGAAGCTTCACGCGCTCTTCAATAGAGCAAATTCCCGCATTTCTTTCTCAAGGATTCTTTATGGATACCGGCACCGTTAAGTGGTTCAACGACAGCAAAGGCTTTGGTTTCATCACCCCGGACAAGGGCGGTGACGACCTGTTCGCTCACTTCTCCGAAATCAGGAGCGAAGGCTTCAAGACGCTGACTGAAAATCAGAAGGTGAGCTACGAAACGAAGCAAGGCCCGAAGGGGCTGCAAGCGGCTAACATCAAGCCGCTGTAAAGTTGAAGGGCCCGGCCTCCTCAGACGGACGCCGGGTTGCAGCGACACCCTCGCGGAGCTTTGTCTCCCTCAGTTGGCGCGATTTCTCCTGATTGGCATCTGTTTATTCAGCAGCGTGCCAGCGCCATACGTCTCGTTGCGCCTCATTCTCCCCTCAGGGTTTAACGCCCTTTATCGCTTTTCGACTGCCGAAGAATTCGGCTCGAATGGCCTTGAATCGGCGCGCCCGTGCGCTATTCGCACGGCATGTGCGCGCTCAAATATTATTAAAATTAAAATGCAGAACAAACAAATTCAACATTACAACGGCTATGCCGTCCAATCCTCGGCGCATCGTTTGCCCGATGGCAGCTTTTCATCCAACCTGTTGCTCGAACTCATCGACGGCGAGCGAGCCGAAGGCCGCTACTGGTTCTATTCGCTCGATTACTTCAAGAGTGAAGAGCAAGCGTTGCAGCACTCGACACAGTGGGCACGCAACTGGGTCGACACGCGCGGCTAAAGACGACGCCACCGTTCGAAACACTCAACGCACCTGAAGCACCAGGACGGGTGCAGCAAACGCGCCCGAACATCACGCGGGAAGCCGAACTGCGCATCTTCGGCACGCGTCGCTGACGACACCATTTCCCGTGGCCTCGCCGATCGTGGCGGGATAGATAGCGGCCTTCGGTTACAATACACGACTAGTTCGCTTCGCACAGCGCCGACAAGACGCGTGTTGGTGAGTCGCGAGTCCTGCTTTGATTGATAGTCCAGCGATAACAGTGCTCGCTGGACTGCACGCCCCGACGCGCATCGGTCCGGTATTGCGAGCCGCCGCGTCTGACCCATCCCCTCGCGTACCTGATGCGCCGCCCGGACAAGGTGGTGACCATGACTTCCGGGACGCAAGGGCAGCCCAGTAATTTTCATGCTCCCCATTGCCGCGCGAGCGCTTGTCGATCAACGCTCGCGACGTCTCGTGCAATGCGGCGCCCGAATCCATGTCCCGCCAAATGATCAGGAATCTTGAATGGCCAAAGAAGAACTGCTGGAACTCGACGGTATCGTTGACGAAGTGCTGCCGGACAGCCGTTACCGCGTCACGCTCGACAATGGCGTGGTTGTAGGAGCGTACGCGTCCGGTCGCATTCGCAAGAATCACATTCGCATCCTTGCGGGTGACCGGGTGACGCTGGAACTCTCGGTGTACGACCTGACGAAAGGACGAATCAATTTCCGGCACAAGGATGAGCGAAGCGGTCCCGCAACGCAAAGAACCGCATTTCGCCGTCGTTGATGGCGCGATACGCGACCGTCGGCTGTGACCTTGCCTATGACGCCGTTGCGTGCACATCCACACCACGATTCGCCATTGCTGGCGGATCTCAACCAGGGAAAATAGTGACTACCGTAATTCTGAAACCCGACGAGCCCGTGGACGTTGCGTTACGCCGTTTCCGTCGCGCGATCGAGCGCACCGGCCTGATTCCGGAGCTTCGTGCCCGGACGGCCTATGAAAAACCTACCACAGTACGCAAGCGCAAAAAGGCCGCTGCTGTGGCACGCCTGCGCAAGCAGATCAAACGGTCGTTGCCGCCGAAAAAGCGGTACTGACCGGGAACTGCCGGGCATCCCGCGTAACCTCCGCTCGATCTCCGCCTGGGAGGCTGCCGAGGCAAGGCAGGAAATGGCACGCCGGTCCTGGTGCTAGTCGTGTGGCCGGACGACACTCTTGTTGATCAGGTCGAGGAGCCGGGACGCGGCGAAAGGCTTGCGCAGAAAGGCCCGAAATGCACCCGGGTCAGGCGGCTCCGCGATGGCCGAGATGAGCACGACCGGCACCATCGAAAGCCGGGGGTCGTCGGCGAGTGCTCTGGCCAGGTCGAGACCATTCATGAGAGGCATCATGTAATCGGTGACGACTAGTTCTGGCGGTTGCGAACGCGCGAGCGCCAGCGCTTCTGCGCCATTACGTGCCTGAGCCACCCGATGACCTTCGGACTCGATTAGCCAGACCAGGGCATCGAGCATGCGCGAATCGTCCTCTACCAGCAATATCCTGGCCACGTACCGCCCCTGCTTTTGCGTTTCAGGACGATCCTGAACCATCGGTGCAAAAGCCAACTCGCGTGTCCTTACGTGCATACCATCGGCTTCCAATGCACGCACTAGCGTCTGGCTGTCGATTCGAAGGTCTGGTTCGCTTGTCTTGCCAAAAGCACGCGTTGTTTCAGCGTGCAACTGCGAAGGTTGGGTGGGCAGCATTTTTCATTCCCGCCCGACCTTCCGCGCCATCTGCACAGCAGGACATCAACTGGCCGCTTCAGCCTTTCGCCGCCAACCCCACATCGGACTGGCCATCTAGCGCGGGCCATCACCGGATGCGCCGTCAAAGCGCACGCGCGCGGCATGGATGTCGGGATAACGACGATCGGCCCAATCGATGAGGGCCGCCATTGGGTCCAACAGGGATTGGCCTAGCGGAGCCAGACGATATTCGACGCTGGGGGTTTTTCGAAAACTTCCTTTACGGCCTGCACGTCGCCCAGGGCGGCACGCTACCCGTCTAGTACAACCCGACGACCCGGAAGTCGACCATGGTCGCGACCGACGATATCGGCGCCGGGGCGGCGACGCTGCTGACCGGGCCGGCGTGGTCCGGGCATCGCGTCGTCGAGCTTGGCTCGATGATCAGCGCCGATGAAGTCGCGGCCCATCTGGGCGAAGTCTTGCAGCGCGACGTCAAGGCCTTTCCCATCCCGCGGGCCGGGTGGCCTGCAGCGTTCGAACAGTTCGGCGTCCCGAAGGGACAGACCGGACCCGCGGAAGCGATGTTCGATGCCGTCAACGCGGGCTGGATGGATCTCGGTGTCGCGGGTACGGAGCACATCGCGGGGACGACGTCGCTTCGTGAAGTCTTTGCGGCGGCCCACAAGGCCACTACGGCATGAACAACGGAAATCGGCCGTCCCGTCGAACAGGCGGCCGCACTAGGCAGTATGACTTCACGCGAGGTAGACGGCTGGCCTGCCATGAGGAATCAAACGCGGGTTAGCATTACTGCCAGAGCCGCACGGTGTGGACGGTGCCACACCCGG
>NZ_JBFRCL010000060.1:0-52942 GCF_040965695.1 Paraburkholderia sp. BR10937 | reverse complement strand
CAAGGTTCGGGATCCACAGGAGCGGATGCGCGCCGAACGGGGCCGAGAGCAGCTCGTGTGCGAAGCCGCCAGGACCCTTGATCTTGAGGTTGTAGTAAATCATCAGCACGAACACGCCGAGCGCGATGCCGAACGTGCCATTGAGGTCGGCAGTCGGGACGATGCGCTGGTGCGGCAGTACTTCGGACAGGCCGAGCCAGCCGATGACGCGCGTGGGCAGGTCGACGGGAATGAAGTCGAGCGAGTTCATGAGCGCGACCCAGATGAAGACGGTCAGCGCGAGCGGTGCGATGAATGCGCGGTTGCCATGGACGATGGACTTGGACTGGTCCTCGACCATCTCGACCAGCATTTCGATGGCGCACTGGAAGCGGCCCGGTACGCCCGGGGTCGCTTTGCGCGCAGCGAGGCGCAGGATGAGGATCGTCACGACGCCGCACAGGATCGACCAGAACAGCGTGTCGATGTTCCAGACACTGAAGTCGACGATCGACGTCTGGTGCGAGGTCGCAAAGTTCTGCAAGTGGTGAGCAATGTACTCGGACGGACCCGGTCCGCTCGTTCCTTCGCTAGCTGCCATATCGTTAGAGCCACCCAAATTGTCGAAAATCGTTTTCGGCCGTTCCCGCCGCAATACTGTATTGCGGGAACACGCCGCCGTGGATCGTGTCTTATCTGCTTCGCATCGGCCAGCTAACTTCCACCGTCATCGCTTCGACGCCTTGACTTGAGGCGGCGCGATGTTGGTGGGTCAGCGCCACGCGAGCGCGATCCAGTATGTCTTTAGTGCGATCAGGTACGTGACGAGCAGGGGAATCCACAGCACGTCGTGATACCAGAACGCGATGGCGACGAACATCGCAATCGTCGCCCCCATCTTGAAGGCTTCACCGAGCATCCAGTTAAATACGGTGCCGGCCCTGCTCAACTGCTTCAGGCGCGCCGCGAACAGCGCACCGGGTAACCAGCAGATCGCTCCGCCCAAAAAGGCCGACAACGCAGCACTGCCCGGCGGCTTATAAAACAGCCACCACGCCAACGTTGCAACCAGGGACAAAACCACTTGCGCCGCGACGACACGAAACGGCGTGACGCGCGATGGGCGACTCACCTGTGCGCCGAAGATTTGCTCGGCTTCGGCCCGGGTGAGCGGAACGATGTCGTTGTTATCTTGCTGGCTGGCGTCCAGCTCATCCCAGCGCGCGTTGTGATCCGCTTTGGAAACACCGCGTCCGGAATTTTTTGCCGCTGCATCCTGCCCCCGGCTGGATGCTCCGACTTCGCCCGGCGGTACATCGGGCCCTTCATGCGCCTGCGGCGCTTCGTCTGGCCTCTGACCCACCATCGCTTGATTCCGGAAATTCGCCTTGCACGCGTTTTATTACAGCGCACTTACAGCATCGCCAACCAAATAAATCCGGGCGATTGTAAGCGATAGTTGCAGGCAATTCAAGACTTTAGGCCCTTCAATAACACCTGTGAAATGCGACTTCATGATGCGGAAAACACGGCGCTGCGAAGGTGTGACCGGTAACTGTAAGGGACGCAGCAGGCAAGGCGCAATCATCAGGATGACCAGGTAATTTTGAGGCCATCTGGCGCGCAATCCTGGCGATGCGCCACGATGTGGGACGGGGTGCCGTCAGAACAGATGCAGCAGCAGCGCGCCGCCCAAAAAGGCCACGATCCAGAACGGCACGGCGATCAGGTGAAACAGCAGCCACACGCCGCGCTGGCCGGACAGACGCACGGCGATGAGATTCGCCAGCGAGCCGATGGCGACTCCGAAGCCCCCCACGCTCACGCCAAACGCGAGCGCGCGCCAGTCGTGCGTGAAGCCCGCGAGCACGATGGCGGCCGGAACATTGCTAATCACTTGCGACAGCACCGCGCCTGCGGCAAAAGCACGCATCGGCGTTTGCAGCGACAGCGACGTCAGCGCGTGATGGATGGCGGGCAGCGCGGCCACGCTGCGCAGGACGATGAACATCAGCACGAAGATCAGCAGCAGCAGCCAGTCGATCTTGAGCACGATGCGAATGCGCCAGATCACGAAGCCCGCGGCGACCGCGGCCAGCGCGACGCCTGCGTGGTGTGCATCGGCGAGCAGCACGAACGCGACGAAGAGCAAAGCCGCCACGGTCGCCAGCGCGCGATCGACGCGCTGCGGCGCGGCGTCTTTCGAGAGATCGAGCGGTGCGGCCCTGAAGAGAAACGCCGCGACCAGGATGAGCATCGCCATGAGAAACGCGCAAAGCGGAGCGAGCCCCACGACGAAACGTCCGAACGACACCCCGCTCGCCTGCCAGAGAAACAGGTTCTGCGGGTTGCCGAGCGGCGTGAGCACCGAGCCCGCATTCACGGCAAGCGCGATGACGATCACGAGGCGCTTGAGCGGCAGCGGCGTGAGCTTGTGGAGCGACATCACGAGCGGCACCACGACGAAAAGCGCCACATCGTTGGTCACGATCATCGCCAGCACCGCGGCCAGCGCGACGAGCAGCATTGCGAGCCCGCGTTCCGAGTGAATGTGGTGGACGAGCTTGTGCGCGAGCCAGGTCAGCAGTCCTGAATATTCGATACCCTTCGTCAGAATGAGCAGGCCCGCGAGGGTCATCACGGTTTGCCAGTCGACGAGTGCGGGCAGCGAGGCAATGGGGCGAGGCGCGTAAATCTGCAACGCCACGAACGCCACGACGAGGATCGCGAGCACCGGCTCCGAAACGGCGAATGCGCCGATACGGCGCAGCAGGCTCAAGGGCTCACGCGCGCCCTGCTCCGATTCGCGCACCGGCTTTATGCGCCGGCGCGCGCGTTTGCCGCGGCGGCGCGCATCGCGCCCATCACGCTGCCGTCTCGCCGCGCAGGCGCAGCAGGATGCCGTCGAGCGCGTCGAGGTCGCCGAAGTCGACCGTGAGCTGCCCTCGCCCGCGTCGGCCGAGCTTGATCTTCACCGATGCGGCGAGCAGGTCCGACAGTTCCTCTTCGAGGCGGCGCGTGTCGCGCCCGCCGTCGTGCGCGGCCTTTGCCTTCACCGCCGGTGCGGCCTTCGTCGTGGCCGAAACGAGCTTCTCCGTTTCACGCACCGACATCCGCTTGTTGACCACCTGGTTCGCCAGCGTGATCTGCGTGGCGGCGTCCACGGCGAGCAGCGCGCGGGCGTGGCCCATGTCGAGATCGCCGGCCAGCAGCATGGTCTGCACGGGCGCCGCGAGGTTGAGCAGACGCAGCAGGTTCGACACCGCGCTGCGCGAGCGTCCCACCGACTCGGCCGCCTGCTCGTGCGTGAAGCTGAACTCGTCGAGCAGGCGCTGGATGCCTTGCGCCTCTTCCAGCGGATTCAGGTCCTCGCGCTGGATGTTCTCGATCAGCGCCATCGCGGCGGCGGCCTGGTCGGGCACGTCCTTCACGAGCACCGGCACTTCGGTCAGGCCGGCGATGTGCGCCGCACGGAAGCGTCGCTCGCCCGCGATGATTTCGTAGCGCCCCGTCGCAACCGGGCGCACGAGAATCGGCTGCATCAGACCCTGCGCGCGAATGCTCGCGGCCAGTTCCTGAAGCGCGCCCTCGTCCATGCGTGTACGCGGCTGGTACTTGCCGGCCTGCATCTGCGTGAGCGGCAGCGTGTTGGGCGCACCGTCGATCTTCACTGCCTCGGTGATGTCCGCGCTGCCGCCGAGCAATGCTTCCAGCCCCCGGCCCAGCCCCTTCTTCCGTGCTACTGCATTCATCGTGCTTCCCCAGTCTCGTCAGAGTGCGCGCACGCGCTCGATCATTTCCGCGCCGAACTGCACGTAGGCCTGTGCGCCGCGCGAGGCGCGATCGAACACCACACCCGGCAAGCCGTAGCTGGGTGCTTCGGCGAGGCGGACGTTGCGCGGGATCACGGCGTCGAAGACCTTGTCGCCGAAGTGCTCTTTCAACTGCTCGGAAACCTGCTGCTGCAGCGTGATGCGCGGGTCGAACATTACGCGCAGAAGGCCGATCACCTTCAGGTCGCGATTCATGTTCGCGTGGACCTGCTTGATCGTATTGATGAGATCCGAAAGGCCCTCGAGCGCGAAGTATTCGCACTGCATCGGGATCACCACGCCATGGGCGGCGCACAGGCCATTGAGCGTGAGCAGCGAAAGCGCCGGCGGGCAGTCGATGAGTACGAAGTCGTAGTCGGCGTCGACTTCGGCGAGCGCGGCCTTCAGGCGCCGCTCGCGCTGCTCGACCGTCACGAGTTCGACCTCGGCGCCGGCCAGTTCGCGGTTGGCCGGCAGCACGTCGTAGCCGACCTGCTCCGGCCGCGTGCGCGCGGCGTTCACCGTGACACCGTCGACGAGCACCTCGTACACCGTGTTCTCGCACGCGGCCTTGTCGATGCCGCTGCCCATCGTGGCGTTCCCCTGCGGGTCGAGGTCGATGAGAAGGACACGTTGTCCCTGCGATGCGAGGCTCGCGGCGAGATTGACCGTTGTCGTCGTCTTGCCGACGCCGCCCTTCTGGTTCGCAACGCAGAAGATTTTTGCCATCTTTTGTGTGTCCCTTTTACTGCCTTAAGAAGTTTGCTTACGTTATGACCGAACCGCCTCGCACACCATTCGGCCGATTGGCCATCGCCGGACCGGTTCAGACCGCGGCGACCGGCTCAACCGACACTTCGATCAGGTGGCGCTCCGCGTCGAGCATCGGCACGCTCAGGCGAATCGTATTCAGCGCCCGGGTGCCCGCCGGCAAGCGTTCGATCTCGCCTTCGGGGTGCACACCCTTCATGGCCCAGATCGCGCCGCCGTCGGCAACGAGATGACGGGCCAGTGTAACGAAATCGGCGAGATCCGCGAATGCCCGAGACACGATCAAATCGAATTTTTTCGATACTTCGATGCCGGGACGCAGCGATTCGACCCGGCCGGTCACCACCGAGAGGTTCGCGAGTCCGAGTTCAGCCTTCGCCTGCGACTGGAACGCCGACTTCTTCTGCACGATATCGTTGAGCGTGACCTGCCAGTCCGGGCGCACAATTGCGAGCACGATGCCGGGCAGGCCGCCGCCGGAGCCGACATCGAGCACCGTTGCTTCGGCGCGCATCGGCAGATGCGGCACGATCGAAAGCGAATCGAGAATATGCTGGATCAACATCTGGCGCGGATCGCGGATTGCCGTGAGGTTATACACGGCGTTCCACTTCGCGAGCAGCGCAACGTAGTCGAGCAACTGCTCGTGCTGCCGTTCGCTGAGTTCGACTCCAAGCGCCTCTGCGCCTTCTTTCAGCAGACGAGCCAGCGCGTCGCGGTCCGCAATACCGGGTTGCCTCGAGCGGCCCGTCATTGCGCCACCGGTGTCGAGTCGGTGCCGCTTTCGTCAGCAGCGCCCGGATTCTGGCGGCGGCGGCCAAGGCCACGCTTGAGGTGCACCATCAGCAGCGAGATTGCGGCGGGCGTAATGCCCGAAATGCGCGACGCCTGGCCGATCGTCTCCGGGCGGAACTGATTCAGCTTCTGGCGCGCTTCAAACGACAGGCCACGCACTTCCGCGTAATCGATGCCTTCGGGCAGACGGGTATTTTCCTGCGCGCCATTGCGCTCGATCTCGTCGGCCTGGCGATCGATATAGCCCTGATACTTGATACCGATTTCGATCTGTTCCTTGATCTGGGCGAGCAGAACCTCGTCGTCGGCGAGCGGGGCTTCCGGCGCGCAAGCGCCTTCGCGCAGACCGCAAACGCCGTCGTAACTCACGCCCGGGCGGCGCAACAGGTCCGCGAGGTTGTATTCGCGGTCGATCGACTTGCCAAGCAATGCCGTCGCTTCTTCGGCCGAAAGCGTCTTGGGGTTCACCCACGTCGACTTCAGACGCTCTGTTTCACGTGAAACAGCATCGCGTTTGCGGCAGAACGCGTCCCAACGAACGTCATCAATCACGCCCAGCTTGCGGCCGATCTCCGTCAGACGCATATCCGCGTTGTCTTCACGCAGGCTCAAACGGTATTCGGCTCGGCTCGTGAACATGCGATACGGCTCAGAAACACCACGCGTCACCAGATCATCGACCAGCACGCCGAGGTACGCCTGATCGCGGCGTGGGCACCATGCGTCCTTGCCCTGCACCTGCAGGCCTGCGTTCATGCCGGCGAGCAAGCCTTGTGCGGCCGCTTCTTCATAGCCCGTTGTGCCGTTGATCTGGCCCGCAAAAAACAGGCCGTTGATCACCTTGGTTTCGAGCGAAGCCTTGAGGCCGCGCGGGTCGAAGTAGTCGTATTCGATCGCGTAGCCCGGACGCAGGATGTGCGCGTGCTCGAGGCCGCGCATCGAGTGCACAAGTTCGAGCTGCACATCGAACGGCAGGCTCGTGGAGATGCCGTTCGGGTAGAACTCGTTCGTCGTCAGGCCTTCCGGTTCGAGGAAGATCTGATGCGATTCCTTGGACGCGAAGCGATGAATCTTGTCCTCGATGGACGGGCAATAGCGCGGCCCTACCCCTTCGATCACGCCCGTGTACATCGGCGAGCGGTCGAGACCGCCACGAATGATGTCGTGGGTGCGCTCATTCGTATGCGTGACCCAGCAGGGAATCTGGCGCGGATGCTGCTCCGCGCGGCCGAGAAACGAGAACACCGGCACCGGATCGAGGTCACCCGGCTGCTCTTCGAGCACCGAGAAGTCGATCGTGCGGCCGTCGATACGCGGCGGTGTACCCGTCTTGAGGCGGCCCTGCGGCAGCTTCAGCTCCTTCAGGCGCGACGAGAGCGTCACGGCAGCAGGATCGCCAGCGCGGCCGCCCGTGTAGTTGTTCAGGCCCACGTGGATCTTGCCGTCGAGGAACGTCCCCGCCGTCAGCACGACTGCCCGGCTGCGGAAGCGGATGCCCACTTGCGTGACGGCGCCCACGACGCGGTCGCCTTCGACCATCAAGTCTTCCACGGCCTGCTGGAACAGCCACAGATTCGGCTGATTCTCGAGGCGTCGACGGATCGCCGCCTTATAAAGAATGCGGTCGGCCTGCGCTCGCGTCGCCCGAACCGCCGGGCCCTTGGACGAATTGAGGATGCGGAACTGGATCCCGCCCTCGTCCGTCGCAGCGGCCATGGCGCCGCCGAGTGCATCGACCTCCTTCACCAGATGGCCCTTGCCAATGCCGCCAATCGACGGATTGCAGCTCATCTGGCCGAGCGTTTCGATGTTGTGCGTGAGCAGGAGCGTCTTGACGCCCATGCGGGCGGCGGCAAGCGCAGCCTCGGTTCCGGCGTGACCGCCGCCGACGACGATTACGTCAAACTCTGTGGGATAAAGCATGGCGGGACCTCACGCACGGACGGAAACGACCGCGTGAGCCTTCTCAGAAAAAATGGTATGCGCGAATTATAACGGTTTCGGGTTTTCGGCCGTTCACACCCGAATTTTGTTCCCGGACTCGGCCCGTGTTGAGCAAAAAAAAGCGGCGTGTTTCACGTGAAACACGCCGCTCATTTCTACAGCGATAGACGAAGTCAGACCGGCTTCTTGGCCAACCCGAGATACGTTTCGATCACGCGCGGGTTCTGCGCCAACTGCCCTGCCGGCCCTTCGAGCGCCAGGTCGCCGGTTTCCAGCACGTAGCCGTAATCGGAAATCTGCAGCGCGGCGCGCGCGTTCTGCTCGATGAGTAGCGTCGCAACGCCGGTTTGCCGCAGCGCGCTGATGATGTGGAAGATTTCCTTCACGATCAGCGGTGCGAGACCCAGACTCGGCTCGTCGAGCATCAGCAGATCGGGCTTGCCCATCAATGCACGGCCGACTGCGAGCATCTGGCGCTCGCCGCCCGAGAGCGTACCGGCCGCCTGCGCCCGGCGCTCCTTCAGGCGCGGAAACAGCGCGAAAACCGGTTCGAGCTGATCGAGGAAATTCCGCTCACCGGCGCGCTTGCGACGGTATGCGCCGAGCACGAGGTTGTCCTCCACCGTCATCGAGGCGAACAATTCGCGCTTTTCCGGCACGAGACACATGCCGCGCGCCACCCGTCGCTCGATCGGCAGCGCGCCGATCTCTTCGCCCATATAAGCGATGCGGCCGCTCGCGTGCCCCGTCACGGGCAGCGCGCCCATGATGGCGTTGAGCAGCGTGGACTTGCCCGCGCCGTTCGGACCGATCACGGAGACGATCTGCCCCGCGCCCACCTTGATCGCCGCCTTGTGCAGCGCCTCGATCTTGCCGTAGCGAACCGCGAGTGCGGAAACCTCCAGTACGGGAGTCGTCATCATTCCACCCCGCCCAGATATGCCTCGAGCACCGCCGGGTCCTTCTGCACCTCTTCCGGCAAACCTTCCGCGATACGCGTGCCGAACTCCATCACCACGAGGCGGTCGGTGAGATTCATCACGAAATCCATGTCGTGTTCGACCAGCAGCACGCTCATCCCGTCTTCTCTCAGCTTGCGCAGCAATGCCGCCAACTGTTGCTTTTCCTTGTAACGCAGGCCAGCCGCAGGCTCGTCGAGCAGCAGCAAGGTCGGATCGCAGCACAGCGCGCGGGCGATCTCGAGGATGCGTTGCTGACCGAGCGCGAGGCTGCCCGCTTCGTCATACATATGCTGTTCGAGGCCCACGCGACGGATCTGCTTTGCGGCCTCGCTCATGAGCCTGCCCTCTTCCGTGGCATTGAGTTTGGCCACGCTGCGCAGCACGCCCGCGTGACCCCGCAGGTGTGCGCCGATGGCGACGTTCTCGAGCACCGTCATCGTCGGCAGCAGCTTGACGTGCTGGAACGTGCGGCCAATCCCGCGCGCAACGATTTCACGTGAAGTCAGACGGTCGATGCGCTCGCCGCGGAACGTGATCTCGCCGCTGGTCGGCTGAAGCACGCCGGTCACGAGATTGAAGGTCGTCGACTTGCCCGCGCCGTTGGGACCGATCAGGCCGATGATCTGCCCCGCCCTCACTTCGAAGCTCACGTCGTTCACGGCCACGAGGCCACCGAACTGCTTGCGCGCCTTGTTCACCGTCAGCAGCATTTCGCCGGTGGCCGGCTTGCTGCGCTGCGGCAAAGCCTCCGCGTGCTCGGGCACATGCGCCCGCGGACCGCGCGGGAAGAAGCGCGCTACGAACGGCCAGACGCCGCGGCGAGCGTATTGCAGCAGCAGCACCATCAGAATGCCGAACACGATGATCTCGAAGTTGCCGTTCTCGCCGAGCAGCTTCGGCAGCAGCGTTTGCAGCCAGTCCTGCAGCACGGTGAGGATCGCCGCGCCCAGCACCGCGCCCCAGACGTGCGCCACGCCGCCCACCACGGCCATGAAGAGATATTCGATGCCGTGATTCAGACCGAACGGCGTCGGGTTCACCGCACGCTGCAAATGCGCGTACAGGAAGCCCGAAACGGCTGCGAGCACGGCCGCATAGACGAAGATCACCACACGCATCCAGCCGGTGTTCACGCCCATGGCCTCGGCCATCATGCCGCCGCCGCGCAGCGCGCGAATCGCGCGCCCCATGCGGCTATTAAGCAGATTCTGAACGGACACCACGGACGCAAGCACCACGACCCAGATCAGGTAGTAGATATGGCGGCCCGATTCGAGGTCGATGCCCAGCACGTTCAGCACGGGAATGCCGTTGATGCCGTCGTACTTGCCGAGCATGTCGAGGTTGCCGAACAGGAAGAACAGCGCGAGGCCCCAGGCGATCGTGCCGAGCGGCAGGAAGTGGCCCGACAGACGCATCGTGACGAGCCCCAGAACGAGCGCCACGAGCCCCGTGATCACCACGCCGACGATGAGTGCCAACCAGGGCGAAACGCCGTACTGCGTCGTCAGATAAGCAGTCGCGTAAGCCCCGAGCCCGACGAACGCGGCCTGCCCGAAGCTCGTCATCCCGCCTATGCCGGTGAGCAGCACGAGCCCGATCGCGACGATCGAATACAGGCCGATGTAGTTGAGCAGCGTGATCCAGTACTCGGGCACGTGCACCGGATGCGGCAGCACCGGCAACGCGAACATCACCACGAGGAACAGCCAGAAGAAGCGGTTGTGCATGACGAATCGTTTCATCGCGTCACTCCTCTTCCTCTTCGGCGTGCGGCGTCGAGAGCGAGCGCCACAGCAGCACGGGGATGATCAGCGTGAACACGATCACTTCCTTGTAAGAGCTCGCCCAGAACGACGAGTACGACTCCAGCAGGCCCACGAGCACGGAACCTGCCGCAGCCAGCGGATAGCTCACCAGGCCGCCGATAATGGCGCCCACGAAGCCCTTGAGGCCGATCAGGAAGCCCGAGTCGTAGTAGATGGTGGTGAGCGGCGAGACGAGAATGCCGCACAGCGCGCCGAGGCCCGCGGCGAGCGTGAACGCGAGCCGTCCGGCCTGCGTGGTGCCGATGCCGACGAGCCGCGCGCCGAGACGGTTCACCGAGGTCGCGCGCAGCGCCTTGCCCGAGATCGAGCGATCGAAATAGAGATACAGCGCGACGATCAGCACGGCGGCCGTGCCGATCACCCAAAGGCTTTGGCCCGAGATCGACAGGCTGCCGATGTTGAACGTGGCGTCGGAGAACGCGTTCGTGCGCGAACCTTCCGCGCCGAACATCACGAGCCCGAGCCCTACCATCGCGAAGTGCACGGCCACCGCGACGATCAGCAGCAGCAGCGTGGTCGCCTCGGCGATGGGCTCGTACGCGAGGCGATAGATGAACGGCCCCATCGGCACCACGATCGCGAGCGTGAGCGCAATCTGGACGAGCATCGGCAGCGGCTGGCTCGCTACCCCTCGCGTCACGGCATAGAGCGCGATGGGAAACAGTAGATACTTGCCGGCAAGCGTCACGAGCGTGCGCGCCGCATGGCGCCGCCGTTCGGCGTGACGCACGAGCCCGGCGGTCTCGACCACGAAGCACGCCGCGCCGAGCGCGACGAGCAGCCAGCAGGTGGCCGGAAACTTCTGCGATTGCAGCGCGGCGAGCGTGAGCGCGCCATATGAAACGAATTCGCCCTGCGGAATGAAGATCACCCGCGTGACGGAGAACACCAGCACCAGGGCGAGCGCTAGCAGCGCATAGATCGCACCGGTGGTGATGCCGTCCTGCGCGAGGATCGCGGCGATCGATAAATCCATACTCCCCTCTTCCTGAAACTTTCTGGAACCTGGAAAAACTACGACGTCGAAAAAACGGCAATGCTGGCGTGAACCGTCAAAGGCACGGTTCGGACTTCATGTGTGAAAAGCCGGTGCGCAGCGACGACGCCGCACACCGGTCATGCTTGATCTCGCTTGTGCTCGATTGTCAGCGGCCAGAATGACGCCGTGACACGCGTGTGTGTTTCACGGGAAAACGCGCGGCGCTTTCCCGTGCGCCGCAGGTTATTCGCTCTGCAGCTTCCACTTGTTGTTGACGATCTCGACGATCACGCGAGCGCGCTGGTCGAGGCCCGCATGATCCGTCGCGCTCATGTTGAAGATGCCGTGCGCGCCCGCCACGTTCTGCGAGCTTTCGAGCGCGGCGCGCAGCGCCACGCGGAACGCCTCGGTGCCCGGCTGGCCTGCCTTCAGCGCGACCGGAATGGCGCGCTGGAGCAGCTGCCCAGCGTCCCACGCATGCCCGCCGAAGGTCGCCACCGTGCCGACGCCATAGGCCTTCTCGTAGGCCGTCTTGTAGGCCAGCGCCGACTTCTTCACGGGGTTCGAATCGGGCAACTGGTCGGCCACGAGGATCGGGCCTGCGGGCAGCAGCTCGCCTTCGCAGTCCTTGCCGCAGACGCGCAGGAAGTCGTTATTCGCCACGCCGTGCGTCTGATAGATCTTGCCTTTGTAGCCGCGATCCTTGAGCGTGGTCGCGGGCAGCGCCGCGGGCGTGCCGGAACCTGCGATCAGGATCGCATCGGGGTTCGCCGACATCAGCTTGAGCGCCTGGCCCGTCACCGACGAGTCGGTGCGGTTATAGCGCTCGTTCGCCACGATCTTGAGGTTGTGCTTTCCGGCCGCGCTGGTGAATTCCTTGAGCCAGCTGTCGCCGTAGGCGTCGGTGAAGCCGATGAAGCCCACCGTCTTCACGCCCTGCTTCTCCATGTAGCTCGCGAGCGCGTCGGCCATCAGGCTGTCGTTCTGCGGCGTCTTGAAAGCCCACTGGCGCTTCCCCTCGACCGGTTCGACGATCGCAGCGGACGCGGCGAGCGAGATCATCGGCGTCTTGCCCTGCGCGACGACGTCGAGCATGGCGAGCGAGTTCGGCGTGACCGACGAGCCGATGATCGCGTCCACGTGGTCTTCGTCGATCAGCTTGTGCGTGTTCTGCACGGCCTTGCTCGTGTCCGAGGCGTCGTCGAGCACGATGTACTGCACGCTCTTGCCTGCGATCTCCTTGGGCAGCAGCGCGATGGTGTTCTTCTCGGGAATGCCGAGTGACGCGGCCGGCCCCGTTGCCGAGAGCGTCACGCCAATCTTCACCTGCGCGGCGGCGATGCCCGCCGTGCCCATCAGCGCCGCTGCGAGTCCGGCACTAATCGAGCTCAAAACCCACTTCTTCGTTTTCATTGCGCGTCTCCAAACGCTTGGTCTGCGTGTTGTCGATTGATCCTGCGCCGATTACTACGATGTTCGTAAATCGGCGCCGGCCTTTGAGTGTAGTAATCGGGATCGCGCGTGTAATGCATGGTTTTCCCTGCCTGCGGCGCCGCACAAGCCGCCACAGGCGTGGGTGCGCTTTCCCCTTTTATCGACTGCCTGCTGCCCTGCCTTTACTGCTTTCCCTGCTGCTGCGAATCTGTTGCGATGGCAACAAAAAAGGCACCTCAATCGAGCGTGCCTTCTTCGTGTTTCGTGCGTCATTCAACCGGCGCTCAATCGCCGGCGAGCTTCCACTTGCCGCCGACGATCTCCACCATCACGCGGGCACGCTGGTCGAGACCCGCGTGGTCCGTCGCGCTCATGTTGAAGATGCCGTGCGCGCCGGCCACGTCACGTGAGTTCTCGAGCGCGGCACGCAGCGCTTCGCGGAAGGCCTTCGAGCCCGGCTGACCGGCTTTCAGCGCGACCGGAATTGCGTGCTGGAGCAAGAGGCCCGCGTCCCACGCGTGACCGCCGAACGTCGAGATCGAGCCTGCCCCATAGGCCTTTTCATACGCGGCCTTATAGGCAAGCGCCGATTGCTTCACGGGATTCGCACCCGGCAATTGATCGGCGACGAGCAGTGGCCCCGCGGGCAGCCAGGTGCCGTCGCAGTCCTTGCCGCACACGCGCAGGAAGTCGTTGTTGGCCACGCCGTGGGTCTGGTAGTACTTGCCCGCATAGCCGCGCTCCTTGAGCGTCTTCTGCGGCAGCGCGGCCGGCGTGCCTGCGCCAGCGATGAGCACGGCGTCGGGGTGCTGCGAGATCATCTTGAGCACCTGGCCCGTGACCGAGGCATCGTTACGCGCGAAGCGTTCGTTCGCGACGACCTTGATGTTCCGCCTGGCAGCGGCTGCGCTGAATTCCTTGTACCAGCTCTCGCCATACGCGTCCGCGAAGCCGATGAAGGCCACCGTCTTCACACCGTGCGCCGCCATGTGCTGCGCGATGGCGCCGGCCATCAGCGCGTCGTTCTGCGGCGTCTTGAAGACCCACGAGCGTTTGGCATCCATCGGCTCGACGATCGAGGCCGCGGCGGCCATCGAGATCATCGGCGTGGACGTTTCCGCCGCCACGTCGATCATGGCGAGCGAGTTGGGCACGACAGTCGAGCCGATCAAGGCGTCGACGCGATCTTCGCTCGTGAGCTTGCGCGCGTTCTTCACCGCCTGGGTGGAATCCGTGGCGTCGTCGAGCACGATGTAATCGACTTTCTGGCCCGCGATTTCCTTCGGCAGCAGCGCAACCGTGTTCTTTTCCGGAATCCCGAGCGAAGCAGCCGGTCCCGTCGCCGACAGCGTCACTCCGATCTTCACATCTGCATACGCCCCGCCGGCCGTCGCCGCGAGCACCCCGGTCGCGACGCAAGCCGCCCCCATCCAACGCAAAACCAACTGCATCTCCACTCCTTCGATATTCGTTTTCTTTATTGCTACGGATTTGTGGCGCACCGCGGCCGATTACCTCATACGTAAATCGATAGTCGGCTGCGGGAAATCAACGCAAAAATGCTGACCGCATGGTCGGTGATTGGCGAGTGTAGCGGTCTGCGTATTCAGATGGCAAGCGCTTTCCATCTGCTTACAGTGAGCAGGATTCCGCGCTCGCTTTGCGTAATGCGCAAACGCCGGTGCAGCGGGCGAAGCCGGCCGCGCGGCCTGAATTGCGTAATTTGGGAAGGGATAATCGACGCGTGCGAAGGTGCGTAAGTCGAACGCCTCGCAGCGGATAAAAGATAATCGGCTCGCCGTTGAAAACACGCGCGCAGAAATATAAAAAGCGCTGTTGGACTCTCATCCAACAGCGCTTCCTTGTCCGGGCACTTGGTGCCTCAGTTGTCTCCTCGTTCTCCACCTGCAAATTCGGTGCATCAGAACTAGGTGCAACTTTAAACTTCACCCCCCTCTGCAGCAACTAGCATTTACCCTAGTGGTGCAGTGCGGCACCGAAATGGGGCATTGCTACACAGGTTTGTCGCACGGCGGGCCGCTTCGGCATGCCGCAGCGCGACATCTTTGCGCGGGCTATGCCAGCTCAAGCCGGCGGGCGACCATTCTATCGTAGTCCGGAGCAGTCCTGGCACACCAGGCTGTCACGCGCGCAGGGGTCGCACGCGTGCCACGATCTCGCCGACAATGCCGCGCCGGAACGCCAGCACGCAGGCAATGAAGATGATGCCCGTGACGATCGTTGTGGACTCACCGAGTGAGCGGAACCACTCGACACCCGTCCCTCTCGCGATCGCCGTGCCGATGTCGCCCAGCCGGTCCTCCAGCGCGACGATCAGCGTCGCGCCGAGCAGCGGCCCGAACAGCGTGCCCATGCCGCCCACGAGCGTCATGAGGATCACGAGGCCGGACATGGTCCAGTACGCGTCGCCGAGCGTTTCGAAGCCGAGCACCAGCACCTTGAGCGCACCGGCCAGACCCGCGAGCCCCGCCGACAACACGAACGCCAGAAGCTTGAAGCGGTCGGTGTCGTAGCCGAGCGAGACGGCGCGTGGCTCGTTCTCCTTGATCGCCACGAGCACCTGCCCGAACGGCGAATGCACGATGCGCACGATCAGACCGAACGCGAGCACCATCACGACGAGCACGACGTAGTACAGCGTGAGATCGGAACCGAGCGAAAGCACGCCGAACAGCTTGCCGCGCGGCACGCCTTGCAGACCGTCCTCGCCGTGCGTGAACGGGGCCTGCAGGAACACGAAGTAGACCATCTGCGCGAGCGCGAGCGTGACCATCGAGAAGTAGATGCCCTGCCGGCGAATCGCGAAGATGCCGACCACGAGCCCGAGGACCGTGGCCACTGTCGTGCCCGCGAGCACGCCCACCTCGGGCGTGAAATTGAGCGACTGGATCGCATAGGCGGCCGTATAGCCCGCGCCCGCCAGAAACATCGCGTGGCCGAACGAGAGCAGGCCCGTGTAGCCGATCAGCAGGTTGAACGCCGCGGCGAACAGGGCGAAGCACAGCACTTTCATCACGAAGAGCGGATAGGCGCCGGCAAACGGCGCGACGATCAACCCGATCAGCAACAAACCATAGAGCGCTTTTCTTTGCATCATCGTTCCTTGCCGAAGAGACCAGCGGGGCGAATCAGCAGCACGATCGCCATGATCACGAACACCACGGTCGCGGAGGCCTCGGGCCAGAACACCCGCGTGAAGCCTTCGATCACGCCGAGCATGAGGCCGGTGAGGATCGAGCCCATGATCGAGCCCATGCCGCCGATCACGACCACGGCGAACACGGTGATGATCATCGGCTGGCCCATGAGCGGCGACACCTGGATCACGGGCGCGGCGAGCACGCCCGCGAACGCCGCGAGTGCGACGCCGAAGCCGTAGGTGAGCGTGATCATGAGCGGCACGTTGATGCCGAACGCCTCGACGAGCTTGGGGTTCTCCGTGCCCGCGCGCAGATACGCGCCGAGACGTGTCTTTTCGATCACGAACCAGGTCGCGAAACACACCGCAAGCGATGCCACCACCACCCAGGCACGATAGTTGGGCAGATACATGAAGCCGAGATTCGTCGCGCCGGCGAGCAGGTCGGGCACATCATAGGGCTGGCCCGACGAACCGTAGATCGAACGGAACACGCCCTCCACCACGAGCGTGAGACCAAAAGTGAGCAGGAGTCCGTACAGATGATCGAGCCGGTAGAGCCAGCGCAGCATGGAGCGCTCGATCAAGACACCGAACAGGCCGACCACGAGTGGAGCGACGACGAGCATCACCCAGTACGGCAGATCGAAGTATGCGAGCCCCATCCACGTGAGCATCGCGCCCAGCATGAACAACGCGCCGTGTGCGAAGTTGATCACGTTGAGCATGCCGAAGATCACCGCGAGACCGAGGCTCAGGATCGCGTAGAACGAACCGTTCACGAGCCCGAGTAGCAACTGGCTCAGCATTGCCGGAAGCGGAATGCCAAAAATCGTCATGAGAGCCGCCCATTGACGCATTAACGGATTACACAATCATGCCGCGCCCGGCGCACCCACCTCGGGGCGCCGGGCGCGCCATCCGACTGCAGCATTTACGCGCGCGCGCTTACTTCCACAGCGCGCACTTGCTCTCCTGCTTCGTCGTATAGGCCTGTTCGCCCGGGATCGTCTGCAGCACCTTGTAGTAGTCCCACGGCTTCTTCGACTCGGACGGCTTCTTCACCTCGACGAGATACATGTCGTGGATCAGCACGCCGTCCTGACGGATGTAACCACCCTTGGTATAGAAGTCGTTGACCTTGGTCTTCTTGAGCTGCTCCATGACCTTGTCGGAATCCGTCGTGCCGGCCGCCTGCACCGCCTTCAGATACGTCGTCACCGCCGAATAGTCGGCCGCCTGCAGTTCGGACGGCATCTTCTTCGTCTGGTCGTAGTAGCGCTGCGCCCACTTGCGCGTGTCGTCGTTCTGGTCCCAGTACCAGCCGGTCGTCAGCACGAGGCCCTGCGTGGTGTCGAGCCCGAGGCTGTGCACGTCGGGCAGGAACATCAGCAGCGCCGCCGTCTTCATCGTCTTGTTGATGCCGAATTCCTTCGCGGCCTTGATCGCGTTGACCGTGTCGCCACCCGCGTTCGCGAGGCCGAGGATCTGCGCCTTCGAGGCTTGTGCCTGCAGCAGGAACGACGAGAAGTCCGACGCCGACAGCGGATGGCGCACTTCGCCGAGCACCTGGCCGCCGTTCGCCTTCACGACGTCCGCGGTGTTCTTCTCGAGCGACTTGCCGAACGCATAGTCGGCGGTCAGGAAGAACCAGCTCTTGCCGCCCTGCTTGAGCACCGCGAGGCCCGTGCCCTTCGCGAGCGCGACCGTGTCGTAGCCGTAGTGGACCGTGTACGGCGTGCACTGCTCGTTCGTCAGGGCGTCCGTGCCGGCGCCCGTGTTGAAGTACACCTTCTTCTTCTCTTGCGCGACCTGGTTCATCGCCAGCGCCGTTGCCGAGTTCGTGCCGCCGAGCAGCATGGTGAGCCCGTCACGGTCGAACCATTCGCGCGCCTTCGAAGCGGCGATGTCGGCTTTGTTCTGGTGATCGGCGTACTCGACCTGGATCGGCTTGCCGAGCACCTTGCCGCCGAAGTCCGCGACCGCCATCTTGATTGCCGTGAGGCCGCCCTGGCCGTCGTCGTCAGCGTAGAGGCCGGACATGTCCGTGATGAAGCCGATCTTCACCGCGTCGTCGGCGGCCTGCGCGCTCCCCGCGCTGAGCGCCATCGCAGCTGCCGAGGCGGCAAAAAGGCCCGCGAGCCGCGCGAACGTGGTTTTCTTCATTGCAGTCTCCTTCCTTGGTTGCGTAATTATTCAGGAACACTCCATGAACATCGGAGGCAAAGCGATTCGCGCGGCACGGTTGCGTCGCGCAGCAAACCAGAACCGAAAATTAAACGCCCAGCAGGTCGTGCAGCACCGGCATCTTCCCCTCGAGCTCGGCAGTGCCGAAATGCTCGACGATGCGCCCGTGCTCCATCACGTAAAAGCGGTCCGCGAGCGGCGCCGCAAAACGGAAATTCTGCTCGACCATCACGATCGTGTAGCCGCGCGACTTGAGCGTGAGAATCATGCGCGCGAGCGTTTGCACGATCACCGGCGCGAGACCTTCGGATATCTCGTCGAGCAGCAGCAGGTTCGCGCCCGTGCGCAGGATGCGCGCCACGGCCAGCATCTGCTGCTCGCCGCCGGAAAGCCGCGTGCCCTGGCTGTTGCGCCGTTCGGCGAGATTGGGAAACATCGCGTAGATCTCGTCGAGCGACATGCCCTCCGCCAACTTCGCCCCTTTCGCCCCGATGTGCGGCGGCAGGAGCAGATTCTCTTCGCACGAGAGGCTCGCGAAAATGCCGCGCTCCTCGGGGCAATACCCCACGCCGCAGTGCGCGATGCGATAGGTGGGCATCTGGATGGTCTCGCGCCCGCCGATACGGATCGAGCCCGTGCGCCGCCCGGTGAGCCCCATGATGGCGCGCAGCGTCGTCGTGCGCCCCGCGCCGTTGCGCCCGAGCAGTGTCACGACTTCGCCGCGCCCGACGGACAGATCGACACCGTGCAGGATGTGCGACTCGCCATACCACGCCTGCAGCCCCGCAATCTCGAGCGCCTTCGCGCTCTCGGCTGCGCCGGCGGCCGCGGTCGCCTCGCGTTCGGTGACCGTGTTCATGCGTGCGCCCCCGTGAGCGCCGCGTCCGCACTGCCCATATAGGCCTCGGCGACGAGCGGATTCTTCGAGACTTCGGCGTAGCTGCCTTCGGCGAGTACCTCGCCGCGCTGAAGCACCGTGATGGTGTCGGAGATGCCGGCAATCACGTTCATGTTGTGCTCGACCATGAGGATCGTGCGCCCGCTCGAGACCTTCTTGATGAGCGCCGTCACGCGGTCCACGTCTTCGTGGCCCATGCCCTGGGTCGGTTCGTCGAGCAGCATCAGCTCGGGCTCCATCGCCAGCGTCGTGGCGATTTCCAGCGCGCGCTTGCGGCCGTAGGCGAGCTCGACCGTGGGCACATCGGCGAAATCGGTGAGGCCCACCTGCGTGAGCAGATCCATCGCGCGGTCGTTGAGCTCCGCGAGCGTGCGTTCGCTCTTCCAGAAGTGGTAGGCGGTGCCGAGCGAGCGCTGCAGCCCCACGCGCACGTTCTGGAGCGCCGTGAGGTGCGGAAACACGGCCGAAATCTGGAACGAGCGGATGATGCCGCGCCGTGCGATCTGCGCGGGCCGCTCATGCGTGATGTCGATGCCGTTGAAGACGATGCGCCCCGCGCTGGGCACGAGGAATTTGGTGAGGAGATTGAAGCAGGTAGTCTTGCCTGCGCCGTTCGGTCCGATCAGTGCATGGATCGAGCCGCGGCACACGCGCAGGTTCACGCCGTTCACGGCCGTGAAGCCCTTGAACTGTTTCGTGAGGTCGCGCGTCTCCAGAATCGTGTCGCCGAGAATCATGTCCCCTTCCGAGCGTGGTAAGGCGTAACACTGCAGACCGTCCGTGACTCGTGGTGCACGGTGAGGTCCGGCGCGGACGTGGCGGCGCGCCTCCCGATGCGCGCAACGCGCGCCTGCCGACTTTCGCGTCATTGTCTCGCCAATGATGCAGCGCAATCATTGGGATTTGCACTTAAGGGAGCGCCACAAGGACAGCGAACATTACAACCAATAGTTGACGACAGTTCGACGAAAGATGCCCGCAGGTTAGGCGCACGATCGCCACAAACCCGTATCTGACGGACGTACAGAAACACGCACGCGGAAGCGCTTCCGCGTGCGTCCCATATATTCATGAAACTGACGCTATCTTGCGCGTCGCTCCATGCCCTCAGGCGGTCGTCAGCGTTGCACCGGCGGCGGCCTCCGTTTGCGCACGCGCGCCCTCGCGGCGGTCGGCGCGCAGCATCTCGGCGGCGCGCTCCGCAATCATCAGCGTCGGCGAGTTCGTGTTCCCCGAGGTAATGGTCGGCATGACCGAGGCGTCCACCACACGCAGTCCCTCCACGCCGCGCACACGCAGGCGCGCGTCGACTACGGCCTCGGGGTCGTCGGCGCGGCCCATGCGGCAGGTGCCGACCGGATGAAAGATCGTCGTGCCGACGTTGCCGGCCGCCTCGCGCAGCTGCTCCTCGGTCTGAAACGCGAGCCCCGGCAGGATCTCGTGCGGCTGGTAGCGCGCGAGCGCGCCGGACGCCGCGATGCGCCGCGTGAGCCGTATCGCGTTGGCCGCAACGCGCAGGTCGCGATCGGTCGACAGATAATTGGGCGCGATTGCAGGCGGCTGCGACGGGTCCGCCGACACCGCGTGGATACTGCCGCGCGAGGTGGGCCGCAGGTTGCACACCGAGGCGGTGAACGCGTTGAACCGATGCAGCGGCTCGCCGAAGCGGTCGAGCGAAAGCGGCTGTACGTGGTACTGGAGGTCGGGCCGCGTGAGCGTGGGATCGCCCGGGTCCGATTTCGCGAACGCGCCGAGCTGCGAGGGCGCCATCGACATCGGTCCGCTCTGGAACAACGCGTACTGCATGCCGATCATCAGCTTGCCCCACCAGTGCGCGGAGGCCGTGTTGAGCGTACGCACACCGTTCACGCGAAACGCCATGCGCAATTGCAGATGGTCCTGAAGGTTCTCGCCCACGCCGCGCAGATCCTGCACGACGCCAATGCCGAGTTGCGCGAGCCGCGCAGCGTCGCCGATGCCGGAAAGCTCGAGCAATTGCGGGGAATTCACCGCTCCCGCGCTCAGGATGACTTCGCAACGCGCCCGCGCGACGTAATCGACGTCGCCGCGATACTCCACGCCCACGCAGCGCTTGCCTTCGAAGATCACGCGCTGCGTGAGCGCGCCGGTGACGACGGTGAGGTTGGGCCGCTTCATCGCCGCGCGCAGGAACGCCTTCGACGCATTCCAGCGCACGCCGCGCTTCTGGTTCACCTCGAAATAGCCCACGCCGCTGTTGTCGCCGCGATTGAAGTCGTCGGTGGCGGCAATGCCCTGCTCCTGCGCGGCGTGCGCGAACGATTCGAGAATCTGCCAGCGCAGGCGCTGCTTCTCCACGCGCCATTGGCCGCCCGCGCCGTGAAACTCGCTCGCGCCGCCGTGATGGTCTTCGCTGCGGCGGAACACGGGCAGCACGCTGTCCCATGACCAGCCGGCATCGCCGGTTTCGCGCGCCCAGTTGTCGTAGTCTTCGCGCTGGCCACGCATGTAGATCATGCCGTTGATCGACGACGAGCCGCCCAGCACGCGCCCGCGCGGGTACGAGAGCGAGCGGCCGTTGAGGCCTTTTTCGGCCGCGGTCTTGTAGAGCCAGTCCGTGCGCGGATTGCCGATGCAGTACAGGTAGCCCACGGGAATGTGGATCCAGTGATAGTCGTCCTTGCCGCCCGCCTCGATGAGCAGCACGGAGACGTCCGCGTCTTCGGTCAGGCGATTGGCGAGCACGCAGCCCGCGGTGCCCGCCCCGACGATCACGTAGTCGAATTCGCCTTCGAGGCGGCGCGCGGCCTGGGCTTCACTCGGTGCAGGCATGATGTGTCTCCAGCGATGACTGCTCTCTTCATGTTGTATTTTTTGAACTGCGATTGCTGCGCCGGGCGGCATCGATCGCTTCGGATTCCTGTCGAACCGCCCGGCTCCCGCCCGCTTACTTCGCCACGGGCATGGTGAATTCCGCGCCCTTGGCGATGCTGTCGGGCCAGCGCTGCATGATGCTCTTGTAGCGCGTGTAGAAGCGCACGCCTTCCTCGCCGTAGGCGTGATGATCGCCGAACAGCGAGCGCTTCCAGCCGCCGAACGAGTGCCACGCCATCGGCACCGGAATCGGCACATTGATGCCCACCATCCCCACCTTGATCTGGCGCGAGAAGGCGCGCGCGACACCGCCGTCCGAGGTGTAGCACGACACGCCGTTGGCGAATTCGTGCGCGTTGATCAACTCGACGGCGCTGGCGAAATCGGGCACGCGCACGACCGACAGCACCGGACCGAAGATCTCTTCCCGGTAGATCGTCATGTCGGTCTTCACGTCGTCGAACAGCGTGCCGCCGAGGAAGAAGCCGTCCTCATGACCGTCCACCTTGTGGCCACGCCCGTCGACGACGAGCTTCGCGCCCGCCGCCACGCCCGCCTCGATATAGCCCTGCACTTTCGCACGATGCACGCCCGTGACGAGCGGTCCCATTTCCGAGGCGCCGTCCATGCCGCTGCCGATCTGCAGCGCCTTCACGCGCGGCGTGAGACGCTCGACGAGTTCGTCGGCGATATGGCCCACGGCCACCGCCACCGAAATCGCCATGCAGCGCTCGCCGGCCGAGCCATAGGCCGCGCCGATCAGCGCATCGACGGCCTGGTCGAGATCGGCGTCGGGCATCACGACGAGATGATTCTTGGCGCCGCCCAGCGCCTGCACGCGCTTGCCGTGCTTCGTGCCTTCCGTGTAGATGTACTCGGCGATCGGCGTCGAGCCGACGAACGACAGCGCGGTGACGTCGGGATGCGCGAGCAGCGCGTCCACGGCCACCTTGTCGCCGTGCACGACGTTGAACACGCCGTCGGGCAGCCCGGCTTCCTTGAGCAGTTCGGCAAGCCGCACCGAAGCGGAAGGATCGCGCTCCGAAGGCTTCAGCACGAACGTGTTGCCGCAGGCGAGCGCGATCGGGAACATCCAGCACGGCACCATCATCGGGAAGTTGAACGGCGTGATGCCCGCCACGACGCCCAGCGGCTGGCGCAGATTCCAGTTGTCGATGCCGGCGCCGATCTGGTCGGTGAAATCGGTCTTCAGCAGATTGGGAATGCCGCACGCGAACTCGACCACCTCGATGCCGCGCATCACCTCGCCCTTCGCGTCGGAGAACACCTTGCCGTGTTCACGCGTAATGAGTTCGGCTAGTTCGTCGTGATGCTGGTCGAGCAGATCCTTGAACTTGAAGAGA
The DNA here is from genome assembly GCF_040965695.1 of Paraburkholderia sp. BR10937. Classification (NCBI taxonomy): domain Bacteria; kingdom Pseudomonadati; phylum Pseudomonadota; class Betaproteobacteria; order Burkholderiales; family Burkholderiaceae; genus Paraburkholderia; species Paraburkholderia sp. BR10937. The sequence goes on along the minus strand of NZ_JBFRCL010000060.1, from coordinate 29,975 downwards.
ATGCGCGCGCGCTTGATGGGCGCCATCTCCGCCCACGCGGGAAACGCGGCCTGAGCGGCGGCAACGGCGGCGTCGACTTCCGCCACGGTGGCGAGCGGCACGCGCGCGCTCACTCTGCCGAATGCCGGATTGAAGACGTCGCCATGACGCTCGCTCGTTCCAGCCAGCGGCTTGCCGTTGACGAAGTGGGTCAGCATGCGTACGCCAGCTTCGATCTGATGTGTCTCGCCCATGAGTGTGCCTCTTTTGTCGTGAAGCCTCGATCTGCCTAGCGTAATCGCCTGGCGTCGGCGCGATCCAATGATTAATGCTCAACAGCGATATAAGGCGGTTTAATATCAGGATATGGACCTGACCTTGCTCCGAGCGTTTGTCACGGTCGCGCGCGAGGGCAACCTCACGCGCGCGGCGACCCATCTGCATCTCACGCAGCCGGCCGTGAGCCTGCAGATCAAGCATCTGCAGGAGGCGCTGGGCGTTACGCTCTTCACGCGCACCTCGCACGGCCTCGCGCTCACGCGCGACGGCCAGGCGCTGCTGCCACACGCCGAACGCGCGCTCACCGCCGCCGGCGACGTGCAGCGCGCCGCTGCTGCACTGCGGCACGAGGTCCGCGGGCGCTTGCGCATCGGCACCATTCTCGATCCGGCGTTCCTGCGCCTCGGCGGCTTTCTGCGCCAGCTCGTCGAAACCTGGCCGCAGATCGAAACGGCGCTGCGCCACGGCATGTCGGGCTGGGTGCTCGACCAGGTGCGCTCGCGCGAGCTCGACGTGGGCTACTACATCGGCCAGCCCGCCCCCGACCCCGACACCTTCCACGCCATCACGCTCACGCGCTTCCAGTACCGCGTGCTCGCGCCGGCGGGCTGGAAAGACCGCGTGAAGGATGCGCGCGACTGGCGCGCACTCGCCGCGCTGCCGTGGATCTGGACGCCGCCCGCCTCCGCGCACAATCGCCTGCTCACCTCGCTGTTCGAGGCTGCGCACGCGAGGCCGGTAAAGGTAGCCGAGGTGGACCAGGAGCCGTCGATGCTCGATCTCGTGAAGTCGGGCGTGGGCCTCACGCTCGCACGCGATTCCACGGCCCTCGCCGAAGCGCACGCGCACGGGCTCACCATCGTCGAAGGCGTGACGGTGCCCACGGAACTCACCTTCATCACGCTCGCCGCGCGGCGCGACGAGCCCACCATCGCGGCGGCGCTCAAGTCGATCGAAACGCAGTGGGCGATATGAGCTGCGCTCATGAAGACGCGTGCGCCGTTCATGTCTGACGTAAGCGCAGCCTGGCTCGCGTAACAGCGCTGTCACACAAGTTTTGATAGATTGGGAATTCGCTCCGCGTTTTCGGCACGCCCACGGGTGTGCTCACCCTGGGCGGCGCGTTTCCAGCCTCTCCCATCGTTCCCCTTGTTCTCTTCGTTCGACAGGAGCCTTGCATGGCCCGCAACATCGAAATCAAAGCCCGCGCCCGTCAATTCGACGCCCTGCGCGACCGCGCTTCCCAGCTCGCCACCGAAGCGCCGCTGATCTTTCGCCAGCAGGACTTCTTCTATGACGTACCGCGCGGCCGCCTGAAGCTGCGCCAGTTCGACGACGGCACGCCGCCCGAGCTGATCTTCTATCAGCGCGACGACCGCGACGGCCCAAAGGCCTCGTACTACACGCGCAGCCCCGTCACCAATGCCGAGGCCATGCACTCGCTGCTCGCCACGGCGCTCACCACGCGCGGCATCGTCTCGAAGGAACGCCACGTGTATCTGGCGGGCCGCACGCGCATCCACCTGGACCGCGTGGATGGTCTGGGCGACTTCGTCGAGCTGGAAGTGGTGCTCGGCCCCGAGGACGACGAGCAAGGCGGCGAAGCCGAAGCGCACGCGGTGTTCGCGAAGCTCGGCGTGGACGAAAGCGATCTCGTCGCCGTGGCTTACGTGGATCTGCTCAATACGGCCAACGCGGCCTGACATCTGTAATTGGCCAGCGGGCCCTTGCGGCCCGCTACGCCTTCCCTCCCATGCCACTCACGCCGCCGGCGCGCCCGGCTCCAGATGGCCGAGCGGCAGCGGCCCGTTGCGCTTGAACGTGGTGAGCACGATGTTCGAGCGCACGCTGTCCACGCCCGGCACGCGCATGAGCTTCTTCATGACGAAGGTCGAGAGCGCGTTCAGATCGGGCGCGACGATGCGCAGCAAATAATCGGCGTCTCCCACCACGGCGTGGCATTCGAGCACTTCGGGCAGCACGTCGATCTGCTGCTGGAACTGCTCGATGATCGAATCCCCGTGATGCTTGAGCTTGAGGCTCGTGAACGCGGTCACGCCGAGCCCGAGTTTTTCGGGGCGCAGCACCACGCGATAGCCGTCGATCACCCCTGACGCCTCGAGGCGCTGCAGCCGCCTGCCGATCTGCGAGGGCGAAAGCGGCACCTGCTCGCCAAGCTGCTGATGGGTGGCGCGGCCAAAGCGCTGCAGTACGTCGAGCAGCGCCAGATCGAAATGGTCGAGTTCAAGCATGAATGAAATCCGCATTAAATAACAAATTGCGCTCGATTATTGCATAAGCCAGCCGCATCCCGTGAAGTACGCGCACATGCCGCGCGCCAACCGCTCTAGACTTGCATGACAGCAAGCTTTTTTAGTGGAGCGTTACGAACATGGCCGCCGCCACCGCGAAACTGCAGGAGCAGTTCGATGCGGGTCTCACCACCCGTCCCGATTTCACGATTGACCAGCCCCGCGAGCGCTACGGCGCGGCCGATCATGCCGTCTGGGACCAGCTCTACCGGCGCCAGCGCGATCTGCTCGAAGGCCGCGCCTGCGACGCCTTCATGCAGGGTGCGTTGCGCATCGGCCTGAATGTTGCCCACGTTCCCTCCTTCGCGCAGGTGAGCGAGCGCCTGATGGCCGCAACCGGTTGGCGCATCGTGGCCGTACCTGGCCTCGTGCCCGAGCGCATTTTCTTCGAGCACCTGGCGAACCGGCGCTTTCCGGTCACCTGGTGGATGCGCCGTCCCGACCAGCTCGACTATCTGGAGGAACCCGACTGTTTTCACGACCTGTTCGGCCATGTCCCGTTGCTCACCGACCCCACTTTCGCCGATGCGATTCACGCCTATGGCCGCGCGGCGCTCGCCCTCGAGGAACGCGCGTTGCCGTTGCTCGCGCGGCTCTACTGGTACACGGTGGAGTTCGGCCTGATGCGCGACGCGAGCGCCCCCAACGGCGTGAAGGCCTACGGCGCCGGCATCGTCTCGAGCAAGGGCGAGACGCTATACAGCATGGAGAGCGCGGCGCCCAACCGGCTCGGGTTCGACCTCGACCGCGTGCTGCGTACGCGCTATCGCATCGACACCTTCCAGAAGACCTACTTCGTGATCGATTCGTTCGCCCAGCTTTTCGACGCGCTGGGCGCGGGCATTGCTGCGCGTCTGGCTGATCCGGCGGCGCTCATCGCGGCGCAGCCTCACGCGGCAGGCGACGTGCTGCACAGCGACACGATCCTCACGCGCGGCACGCGCGAGGGCTGGCTCGACGACGGCGACGTCTGAACGACACGCGCGCTTTGCGCCGCAGCACGCGCGCGTTCCTTGATGCGAGCGCTCGCACGCGTGCCCCAGACGTGAAAAAATGGCTGATCGGCTCACGGCGCACGCCCAGCCCCAAGCTCAATACAGGTGCAATGATGATCAACCGACTCACATCCGAAGAGCGCGCATCCGAACTCGCCGACCTGCGCGGCTGGCAGGCCGTCGCCGGCCGCGATGCGATCCAGCGCCATTTCCGCTTCGCCGACTTCAACGAAGCGTTCGGCTTCATGGCGCGCGTCGCCATCAAGGCGCAGGAAATGAACCATCACCCCGAGTGGTTCAACGTCTACAACCGTGTGGAGATCACGCTTTCCACTCACGAAGCCGACGGCCTCACCTCGCGCGACATCGAACTCGCGCGCTTCATCGATTCGATCGCGCCGGGGCCGCTCAGCGCATAAGCAGCGGTACTAACCATGGGTACGCTGTGCGCATGGCGAGCGCACATAACGAGCGCACAGCGCGCCGTGAAAGCATAATGCAGGGTGCCGGGCCTTCAAACCTTCAGCTTTGAAGGCTATTCTTGATGGATACGTAAGACTCCCAGGCAGCGCGGGCAATCGGGTCTAAACGTTCCGGTGATATGGTGTTCTGACGCTGTACAATCAGCAGCGCATAAGGCTTGGAGAGCGCACTCGCCTCCTGGCACAACGCGAGTTCATCGCCAATCGAAGGCGAGCGGTTGCGCCAGAAGTTGATCGCGGCTTCGAGTTCGGTGATTGAAATATCGGACATGTGGATCGTGATCGCGCAACCGTCGGGCTGTGCCTCGAGGCCAGCAAGCGACGCTTCGCGAACTGCGTGCCTGAACGCTAAAACCCATTGTACTTGAGCGAATCCCATGCGACTCCTTCTGATCGAAGACGACCGCCCTATCGCACGCGGTATCCAGTCCAGCCTCGAACAAGCCGGCTTCACGGTCGACATGGTCCACGACGGCATCTTTGCCGAACAGGCCCTCACGCAAAACCGCCATGAGCTTGTGATCCTCGATCTGGGGCTGCCGGGCATCGACGGCATGACGCTGCTTTCGCGCTTTCGCCAAAGCAACCGGCATACGCCCGTCATCGTGCTCACCGCGCGCGACGAACTGAACGACCGCGTCCAGGGCCTGAATTCCGGCGCCGACGACTACATGCTCAAGCCTTTCGAACCGGCCGAGCTCGAAGCGCGCATTCGCGCCGTGATGCGCCGCAGCGGCCCGCACGGCGACGTGCCGCGCCCCGAAGTGTCGCTCGGCGGCGTGCGCCTGTCGGGCGTCGATCGCCGCATCTTCAACGACGACAAGCCGCTCGAACTCTCGCCGCGCGAGTTCGCCGTGCTCGAAATGCTGCTGCTGCGTCACGGCCGCGTGGTGAGCAAGGCGCAACTGCAGGACCACCTCACGCACTTCGGCGGCGACCTCGGCGACACCGCGATCGAAGTCTACGTGCACCGCGTGCGCAAGAAGCTCGAGAACTGCCGTGTCGAGATCGTCACGGTGCGCGGCTTCGGCTATCTGCTGCAGGAAATCCGCCAGGCGGCCTGATCCGCTTCGCTTTCCGGGCCAGCCAGCGGCGGCGGAGCAATCCGCCGCCGTTTGCGCTTGATGGCGCCGGCTTTGGCGTCTCACCGGCACTTCAGCCGCCACGCCCGCGGCCCGCGTACAATGGATCGGTTCCGTGCCGCGCACGCCGCCGCACCCACGATTCATCATTCGCCCCGAAGCCATCATGTCCTCACCGGCCGCAACGAGCCTGCGGCGCACGCTGCTACGGCGCCTCGCCGCCCCGCTTTCGCTGCTCGCGCTGATGAGCGGCCTGATCGCCTATTGGCTCGCCTGGCAGTACACACAGCACGTGGTCGACCGCTCGCTCGCCGACCTCGCCACGGCCATTTCCCGCCAGATCCAGATCGCCGGCGACGACGCCCCCAATATCGTCCCGCCGCTCGCGCAGGCGATGTTTTCCGATCCCGTCGAGCACCTCGTCTATCGCATCAGCAACGGCGAAACCGAAATCGCGGGCGATCACACCCTGCCGCTGCAGGGCACCAACGTGCGCCGCATGCACTACGCGTACGTGTTCGAAACGATCTATCAGGGCGTGACCGTGCGCGTCGCCCAGGTGCGCGTGCCGCAGCCGCATGGCAATCCGATCGTCGTGGAAGTCGGCCAGCCGGTGCATCATCGCTTTCGCATCGCCGCCGAATTTCTCATCGCGATCATGATGCCGTTGCTGCTCCTGCTGCTCGCCGGCTGGGTCATCGTGTGGCGCGTGGTCAACCAGCAGCTCAACCCGCTCACCGCGCTCGCCGACTCGCTCAACCGCCAGACGCACACGTCGCTCGAACCGGTGGACGAGACCTACGTGCCGGTCGAGATCCGTCCGCTCACGGGCGCGCTGAACGCGCTGCTCGGCCGCCTGAAGACCGCGCTCGACGCGCAGCGCAAGTTCATCGCCGACGCCGCCCACCAGCTGCGTACGCCGCTCACCGCAGTGAAGCTGCACGCCGAGCAGGCCGCGAATGCACGCGAGCCGCAGAAGGTCACCGACGCGGTGCGCGAGCTGCGGGCGGCCGCCGATCGCGCGGTGCGTCTGTCCAACCAGCTGCTCTCGCTCGCGCGCGCGGAGCCGGGTGAACAGGCCGCGCGCTTCGTCGATATCGACATGGCCGCGCTCGCCTTCGAGACGGGCGCCGAGTGGGTGCCGCGGGCGCTGGCGAGCCACGTCGATCTCGGCTTTCAGCGCCTCGACGATCCCGAAAACGACACGCCGCTGATGGTGCGCGGCAACCCCGTGCTGCTGCACGAGGTCATCGCGAATCTGCTCGACAACGCGCTCAAGTATTTGCCGCCAGTGCGTCTCGAAGGCGCGCGCATCACTGTCACCGTTTCGCAGTCCTCCGCGGAAGGCATGCCGATGGCCGAGATCGTCGTGGAAGACAACGGCGGCGGCGTGCCCGCTTCGCAGCAGGCGGATCTCTTCAAGCGCTTCTTCCGCGGCGACGGCCAGAGCGAAAGCGGTGTCGATAGCGGCGCGGGCCTGGGCCTCGCGATCGTCCACGACATCATGACGCTGCATCGGGGCAGCGTGCATTACGAAGATGCGCCGGAAGGCGGCGCGCGCTTCATCGTGCGCGTGCCGCTCGCGCATCGCGGCGCGCCTGGCGGCAAGGACGCCAAAGACCGCAAGGACAGCAAGGAGGCCGCCGCGCTCGAGGCCGCAAATCTGCGTTCGGACGAGGCCGGCGAGCCGCCGCGCGAGAAGAAACCGAGCCACCAGGCGAGCGTCGATCTCTGACGCTGCTGCAGGTGCCGGGAAAACGACAAGGGCCGCTCATGCGGCCCTTGTGCTTGATACGGTGCGGCGCGCGCCGCGCCGCTTACTTCTTCTTTTTGCTCTTGCCTTTCGACGCTTTCGCACCCTTCGCAGACTTGTCGTCGTCGGGCGGCGCGAGCATCGTGCCGCGGCACTTGCGGGCACCGCAACGGCATTCGTATTCGCGCTTGAGCTTCTTCGTCTGCTTCGCGTCGATCACGAGGCCGTAGTCGTAGAAAAGCTCCTCGCCCTCCGGGATATCGCGCAGCGCGTGGATATAGACGTGTCCGTCGATTTCCTCGGCTTCGCAGTTCGGCGCGCACGAATGATTGATCCAGCGCGCGCTGTTGCCCTTCACCTTGCCGTCGATCACGTCGCCGTCGTCGAGCGCGAAGTAGAACGTGTGATTCGGTTCGGCAGGATTATGCGGATGACGCCGCAACGCTTCCTTCCAGGAAATGCGCTCGCCCTTGTATTCGATCAGTCGTTCGCCGGTCGCAATGGGGACCGCCGCAAACACGCCCTTGCCGTGCACGCCCGACTGGCGCACGACGATCCTGCGTTCACTCATTGAATGAATCCTTGTGAAGTACTGGGGGAGACTGTCCCGGTCATGACAGGCGGCGCGGAATATGTCCTGCCGCGCGCCGCCTGCGGCTCTCTCATGAAGCCGTGCCTGGCGGTCTGCCTGGCCTTGCATCGGCCCTTGCATCAAACCTCGCGTCCTGGCTCGTCGCGCTCCGTACGCAAACGCGGCGCCGATTGGGCGCCGCGCTCATGCGACGCCCGGCGCGCCACAGACGGCATCGTACACGCTCGCGCCTCTTTCGTTCAACCCATATGCGCCGCGAGAAACTACCACGTGCAGCGTGTTTCAGCGCTGGCCGAGCGTCGTCTCGCCGAACAGCTTCTTCAGCTCGCGCGGTTGCGAGCGCCAGTACTGCGGCGGCGCGCTCACGCTCGCGCCGAGCTGTGCCGCGGCGTGCCACGGCCAGCGCGGATCGTAGAGCATCGCGCGCGCCATCGCGATCATGTCGGCTTCGCCGTCTTCGACGATCTGGTTGGCCTGCAAGGCGTCGGTGATGAGGCCCACGGCAATCGTCGTCATGCCGGTTTCGGCCTTCACCTTGCGTGCGAACGGCACCTGATAGCCGGGTTCGAGCGGAATCTTCTGTAGCGGCGACACGCCGCCCGACGACACGTCGATCCAGTCCGCGCCGCGCGCCTTGAGCGCCTGCGCGAAGACGACGGTGTCCTCCGGCGTCCAGCCGCCATCGACCCAGTCCGTTGCCGAAACGCGCACGCCAATCGGGCGATCGGCCGGAAATTCGGCGCGCACGGCGTCGAACACTTCGAGCGGAAAGCGCATGCGGTTTTCGCGCGAGCCGCCGTACTCGTCGCTGCGCTGGTTGGCGATCGGCGAGAGAAACTGGTGCAGCAAATAGCCGTGCGCCGCGTGGATTTCGAGAGCGTCGATGCCCAGACGCGCCGCGCGGCGCGCCGTGGCCACGAACGCATCGCGCACGCGATTCAGACCCGCGACGTCGAGTGCGAGCGGCGGCGCCTCGCCTTCCTTGTGCGCGAGCGCCGAAGGCGCGTGCGGCAGCCACCCGCCGTCGGCGACCGGAATCAGCTGGCCGCCCTCCCAGGGCACATGACTCGACGCCTTGCGCCCCGCATGCGAGATCTGCATCGCGATGCGGACAGGCGAATGGCGGCGGATGGCGGCGATCACGGGCTCGAGCGCGGCTTCGGTCACGTCGTCCCACAGGCCGAGACAGCCCGGCGTGATGCGGCCGTCCGGCTCGACGGCCGTCGCTTCGATGCAGAGCATCGCCGCGCCCGAAAGCGCGAGGTGGCCGAGATGGATCATGTGCCAGTCGTTGGCTTCGCCGCGCTCGGCGGAGTACTGGCACATCGGCGAAACGACGATGCGATTGGGGAGCGTCACGCCACGCAGTTCGAGCGGAGTGAAGAGCTTGCTCATGGGAGGTCCACGGACGGTTGGCAGAAGCGTCCGAGAATAGCACGCGCTTTTTTCATGCGTTGGACAAGGCACACGACGCCTGCGCGGCGTGCGCCCGCGCGAAGTGGATCAAGCCGGGTTCAGGCGCGGGTCAGGGTTGGCGCGCGGCCATCTGTGCGTCGACGGCATCGAGCCATTCGCCGAACATGCGGCTCGCCTGCGCTTCGAGGAGCGGCCCGTGGCGCGCCGTGTCGTCGCGCAGCGCGTTCACGTCCACGCCCGCGCCGGCGATTTCCGCGGCGTGACCGATCAGCCAGGGCTCGAAACGGTCGGCGCGCACTTCGGGATGGCACTGCAGGCCGAGCACATTGTCGCCCCACGAAAACGCCTGGTTCTCGCAGAGCTGCGTCGAAGCGAGGCGCGCCGCGCCCTGCGGCAGATCGAAGGTATCGCCATGCCAGTGCAGCATGGAGGTCGCCGCGCCGTCGAGGTGCTGCAGCGGCGAGGCGCGGCCGGCGTCGGTGAGCGTGAGCGGCGTCCAGCCGATCTCGGGCTGGGGCCCCGCATACACGCGAGCGCCGAGCACGCGCGCAATGAGCTGCGCGCCGAGGCAGATGCCGAGCGTAGGCAGGCCCGCCGCGATGCGCTTTTCGATCATCGCGGCAAGGGGAACGAGTGTGGGATAGCGCGCATCGTCGCACGCATTGATCGGGCCGCCGAGCACGACCATGAGCGACGCCGACAAGGGATTGAGCGCGCCGACACGGGCGAAGCCGACGTCGACGTAGCGCACGGGGCGGCCGCGGTCGCCGAGCACGCGCTCGAAGCTGCCAAGGTCCTCGAAATAGACATGGCGCACAGCCAATACTTCGCGATTCATCGGCAAATTCCCGGGTCGGCTGTGGACGGCATGCACGTCACCGCTCTTTCACGGCGCGTGCGAACGTTTGCGCCAGCGGTCGTGACAAAAAACGTGTGGCCAATACTTGCGAGAACTACACAAATTGCCACGCACGCGTTTGATACACGCAAAGTCAGCACGCAGCGTCGGCACACCAACGACCGCGCGCTGCTTTGCATTACCGTGCATTACATGCATGACGCGCGCCGCCCGCATGGGGGCGGCGGCGCAGCTTCGGCCTTAAACCGCGAAGATCTTCCAGTTTTTCTTCTGGGTCGTCACGTCGGCCTGTTCGTAGACCGAGCAATCGAGACGCAGATCCGTGTCAGCCATGTCGATGTTCAGCAGCTGGCAGTGATGCGGCGTCTTCTTCGGGTTCTTGCTCGGCTCGAAATGCGAGCAGGTCAGGCACATCCGGTGCTGCGGGCTGGTTTCCTGCGCTTCGAGCAGATAAACCGTCTTGAGCAGCGTGCGATAAAGCGTGGACTGCTCGTCAGCCTTCAGCGTGCCGACCGCCTTCGACAGGAAGTCGGGCCACTGCGAGGCCTTTTTCGCCGCCGTGCGGCCGCGCGACGTGAGACGCACTGCGAGTGCGCGGCCGTCGTCGAGCGCACGGCGCTTTTCGACCAGCCCCTTGGTTTCGAGCGTGCTCACCGCATCGCTGGTGGTCGCGGCCGTGAGGGCCGTTTCACGCGCGATCTCGCCGAGGCGCATCGGCCCCTTACGCTGCATCAGCAGCACGAGAATTTCGCCCTGGGTAGGCGTGAGTCCTGCCCCTTCGGCCCAGTCCCACGCCTGGCTCCGCATTGCCGTGCTCAGTCGCAGCAGGCTATGGGTCACCCGCCCGGCTGCCTGCTCTCCGTATACGCCTTCGCTCATAGTCTTTCGCTGGTTATTGGCAGCTTGCGCTGCATCGTCAGCCGCCGCTTTGACCGACGGCCTGTGGGAACGCCGGCGCCCAGTTCCCCGAGCGCCGCACCATCTCAAAAAATTCCTGCTTCGCGTACGCCATCGTACGCGTTGCACCGTCATGTTTCTTGCCGCTGGCCCCGGAAACATCCTTCAAGTCCCGACGCCGGTGCAGCAAAACCGACATTCTATGCGAGAGCGGCAAATCGCACAGCTAACTTATCCAGTGCGAATTGTGGATAACCCGTTGATAAGCAGGCTATTGCCTTGTGCACAGGTTCCGCGCCGCTCGCCGCCGCCGCCCCGTGACCCATGCAGGTTATCGCGGATTTCTGTCCCGAACGCAACTGGAATCTGCCCGATTGTGACTAACCAATCATTACGTAGTCCATTGAGTTTGCAGGGAAAACGAAGGTTACCCACAACCGCCTGGGCCATTTGTCCTTGAATATGGACCATGTCGGGACCCAGGTCAAAAAAATAAGAACCCCCAGGTACCTCGAAGCCGGTAAAAAAATTTTTGTCCACCGCGAAAAAAGTGGCGTGCGGAACCAACGCGACCCGTTTTTGGCCCGCTCTTAACAGCTTCTTACCCGTTTTCCGGTCCCTGGAAGCACGAAGGGCAGCCCGAAAGCTGCCCTCGCATCCTGCCTGGCCGGCGCGGGGCGCATCCGGCACCCCGCAAAAATCGGTCAGTGGTCCTGTGTGTCCGCCGGCTCCCCCTTTCGATTCCCGTCAGGCGCGCCAGCGCAGGCACTGCTGGCGCACCGCTTCGTGCAGCGATTTTTCCTCGGCCACCACGCTGCGCAGCCACGTGGCGTCGTTGTTCTGCGCACGGGCGATCGTGCCGATTTCGGTGAGTGCGCGCGTCGAGCCGAGCACCTCGCCGTGCGGCGCGATCCGGTCCAGCGTTTCGAGAATGTCTTCGGAAATCGTGCGGCGCTCGCCCGTTTGCGGATTCACGCAGGTGCCGGCGAGGCCGAAGCGGCAAGCCTGGAAGCGGTTGAACGTGTAGACGAGGTAGTCGTCCTCGAGCGGCGCGATCGGCCGATCGGTGAGCAGATGGCGCGCGAGCGTCTGGATGTAGCAGGCGATCGCGGCGGCGCGCTCCACCGAAAGCGGCGTGTCCATCACGCGCACCTCGATCGTGCCGAAGCCGGGTTTCGGGCGGATGTCCCAGTAGAAGTCTTTCATGCTGTTGACAACGCCCGTGTGCACCATCTTCGAGAAGTACTCCTTGAACTCCTCCCAGCTCAGCACGAACGGCGCGCGGCCCGACAGCGGAAACGCGAACACGGAATTCAGTCGTGCCGAATGAAATCCGGTGTCCACGCCCTGGACATACGGCGACGACGCCGAGAGAGCGATGAAATGCGGGATGAAGCGCGAAAGGGCGTGCAGCAGGAACAGCGCGCTGTCCGCATCCGGGCAGCCGATATGCACGTGCTGGCCGAACACCGTGAATTGCTTCGCCAGGTAGCCGTACAGTTCGGACAGATACTGAAAGCGCGGCGTATCGACGATGCGCCGGTCGCTCCATTGCTGGAACGCGTGCGTGCCGCCGCCGCACAGACCGACGTTGAGACGATCGGCCGCGCCGACGAGCACGTCGCGAATCTTGCGCAGATCGGCCACGGCCTGCTCGTGATTCGTGCAGATGCCGGTGGAGAGTTCGATCATGCTTTCGGTGATTTCGGGCGTGATATTGCCCGGAATCTCCTGATCTTTGACGAGGCGCATGAGGTCGCTCCCCGCCTTGGTCAGATCGTAGTCGTGCGTGTTGACGATCTGCATTTCGAGTTCGATGCCGAACGTGAACGGCTTCGAATCGACAAACGTTTCAAGTGACATGGCGTTTCCTTCGGGGCGTCGCGCGCAAGCCGCCGGCCGCGCGCGCCGCGGGATTCATTTTTCGCCGCGTTCGCCGACGAGCGCAAGCGCGCGGTAGACCACCCAGGGTCCGAAGAGCTGCAGCACGACGATCGAGCACAGAATGATCGCGCGCAGGCGCGGATCGAACGTCGGATAGAGCTCGTAGGTGTCCTCGACGAGCAGCAGCGCGAGCGCCGACATGGGCGTCAAGGCGAGGCCGAGCGCCACCCCCTGCTTCCAGTGCAGCCCGCTCGGTTTGGCGAATATCAGCACGCCGACGAGCTTGGCCGCGAGACGCGCGACGATCAGCCCCGCCGCCGCCACGCCACCCACGAGAATGTCGTGCCACTCGAACGTGGTGAGCGTGAGCACGAACAGAATCACCGTGAGCAGCCATCCGGCCGTGCCGAAATGCTGCGGCCACAGCTGCGGGCGCGGCTCCAGATTCTTCACGATGATGCCGGCGGCGAGCAGGCTCAGGATCGTCGAGAGCTTCAGCAGGTGCGCGATGGCGATCGCCAGCAGCACGAGGCCGAAGAGCGCGACGAACGAGTGCTCGTCCTGCGGGCTCAGCCGGCGGTAAAACAGCGTGCATGCGCGGGCGAGCACGAACGCGAGAATCAGCGAGCCGATCAGCAGATACAGCGGCTGCAGGATCGTCGCGAACACGTTACCGTACATCTCCTGATGCAGCCAGGTCGAGGCGAGCTTTTCGACGATCACCGCATACATGCTGTTGAGCGCCGTGAGCGTGAGCAGGCGCTGCGTGACCTGGCCTTCTGCGCGCAGTTCCGTCTTGAGCTGGATCACCATGGCAGGCGACGTCGCCATGGCGATCGCCGACACGACGAGCGCGATCATCGTCGGCACGGAAAGGAACAGCAGCACCGCGAGCACGAGCACGAAGGTGAGCGAGGACTCGGCAAGACTCGACAGGATGAGCCAGGGATTGCGGCGGATCCAGCGCAGGTCGAGACGGCTGCCCAGTTCGAACAGCAGCAGGCCGAGCGCGACGTCGAGCAGCGGCCGCGCGGCCGTGCCGACATCGGCGTCGATCACGCCGAGCCCGGCCGATCCGGCAATGAGCCCGATCACTCCATAGCCCGAGATCCGCGGCAAGCGCCACGCCCGATAACAAAGCTCGCCGCACAAACCGGCGGCGAGCAGTGCGAGCCCGGCCCAGAAAATACCGTCGAGCTGCAACGGCCAGGCGGGAAAAAATGAAAACGCCGACTTCATCGTGGTGGCTTCTCCTTGGCAACAACATCTTGCGTGGGATCGAATCCGGCTGTCCGACGTTAGATCGACATACGACTGGCTAACAGGCAAGCCGCATGCCGCACGAGGCGAACGACACCTCTACTCCCCGTCCGTTGCCTGCTTGCTCTGCGCCTGGCGCTGCGCCAATCGACGCAGCCGACTGGCCCGACGATATGACGATTGGGCGAGCTGGCGCGAATATGCGCTTCCTGCGGCGAGCCCGGGCAAACCGTGTGGCAAAACGCTGCGACAAAGCAGCCGGCACATGACGGTGCGGCGAACAGCCGGTACGGGCGCGTTGCGTGTGGTGTGGCTGCGCCCGCGTTGGATGAACGAACGCTGCCGTCTACCCTGAGCACTCAGATTCAGGATGAGGGGCAACCGTTCCTTGGATGCGTCGACCGTCTGATGCGGCGTTTGACGCGGAAAGAACGGCGATTGTGCCATAGCTTTTTTGCAATTGTCCCCACCCCTTCGAAAGCATCGACAAAGACGGTAATAGCGTCCGTATTGTGCGCTTTTGCGGACGTATGCGGAAAAAATGACCGCATCGGCGGCCGGCTTTCGTCTGGGTTTTCAAGCTCCGGCTGGATCGTCTTTGCCGGCAGCGATGGCGCTAGCTTGGGGTTTACTGTTTACCGTATGTATACGTAGTAGAAGTTAACAAGGACCTGGATTTCCTGTGGATAACCGGGGTTTACCGAAAGGAATCCGCGAGTTGGCGCTCGCACAACCGCGCGCAAAGCATGTGCGGTCCATGCGCACTTCGAAGAGTAACTTTTGGGCCTGGAGCGGGGCGTGCCGAGTTACCCCGTTTACGTCCACACCGCTTCCACACTCGATTCGCTGGCAATTCGCGCAGTTATCCACAGATTTGCGTGGATAACCTGGGCGGCGCTTTTCCGTGTGAGGCGATCAAAGACTGCGCTGGCGCAAGGCGCGCTGCAGGAAGCGCGCCGGGTCCAGCTGGTCTGCGAGTTCCCGCTCCAGCGGCCACGGCTCGCCCTCCAGCTGCGACGCGATCAGCTCCGCCCCCAGCCCCGCCCAGACGAGCCCGCGCGAGCCAAACGCATACGCGCCATAGAGGCCGCTTGCGCGCGGCAGATCGAGCGGCCATGCGCCGGCCAGACGTTGGGCGTCGCGGCGGGCGGCGTCTTCGTCGGCGAGCGGGCCGAGCATCGGCATGCGGTCGCTGGTGACGCAGCGGAACGCCACGCGGCCCGCGAAATCGCGCTCGCCCGCGCTTTGGGCCGCGGCAAGCTCAGGGAGCATCTGCGCGACGCGTTCGATGTTCTCGGCATGGCCGGCGGCGCGCAGCGCGTCGTTGGCGTCGTCGACTTCGTAGGTGGCGCCAGCGAGCGTGACGCCGCCGTCGAGCGGCACCGCATAGCCCTCGCCGATCACGGGCACGCGCAGGTTCGCGAGCGGGCTGGGATCGACGAGCGTGAGCTGACCGCGCACGATGCGGGTGGGCGCATGCGCGAGCGCGGCGGCGCGCGAAGCGTCCTGAGCGTTGGCGAAGATCACCGCGGCTGCCTGGGCGATGAGCCCTCCGGCCTCGTCGTACACCTGCCATTCGCCGGATTCCGGTTCGTCGGCGCGAGCAATGTGACCGATACGCACACCGAAACGTGTCTCGACCTGGGCGCCGGGCAGCGCGGCGGCGAAGGCGCATTGGGCGCGGCAGAGCGTTGCCGGGTCGATCGCGCCCCCATGCGGATAGAACCACCCACCCTGATTGAGCGCGACGCCGGCCAGCGTCTGTGCTTGCTCGCGCGTGACGGCGCGCACGAATTCTTCGGGATAGCCGAACGATTCCAGCGCGGCGGCGACTGCGCGCGACTCGTCGTCGGTGGCGAGATGGAGCAAGCCGGCGTGCGAGCGCCGGGGCGCATGGCCGGCGGCTTCGAGCGCGGCCCAGCGTTGCAGCGCATAGAGAAACCCCGCGCGCGCGATGCGCGACGCGTTGCTGTCGTCGCGTGAAATCAGCGGATGAAATACGCCGGCCGGATTGCCCGATGCCTCGAGCGCGGGCGCGGCGTTGCGTTCGACGAGCGTCACACGCCAGCCGCGCGCGGCCAGCCGCTCGACGAGTGCGCAGCCGGCGAGTCCCGCTCCCACGACGACCGCGTGCCGCTCGCGCAGCGCAAGCGGCAGCGGCGGCTCGTAGCGGCGCACGCGCCAGCGCGGCGCGAAGCGTCCGACCAGCATCGCCCACTTGCCGTTGAAGCCTTCCACCTTGTGGTATTCGAAGCCGTTTTGCTGCAGCGCGCGCTTGACGTCGCCCGAACTGCTCCAGGTCGCGAAGGTGGCGTCCTCGCCAGCGATACGCGCCAGCGCCTTGAAAATGGCCGGCGACCAGAGGTCGGGATTCTTCGCCGGGGCGAAGCCGTCGAGGTAGATCGCATCGGCGCGCATCCACATTTTGGGAAAGACCTCGAGCGCATCGCCGAAAACGAGCGTGAGCGTGACGCGTCCGCCCTCGAATTCGAGGCGATGCGTGCCCGGCACGAGCATCGGCCAGGCGTTCACGAGTTCGCGCGCGAGCGGCGCTTCGCGTGCGTGCGCAACGACTGCGTCGAGTGCGCTTCGCAGGTCGTTGTGCACGAACGGATGTTTTTCCACCGAAACGAAATGCAGGCGTTCGCAGCGCGCCGGGTCGTCGCGCCATGCCGACCACGTGGCGAGAAAGTTTACGCCCATGCCGAAGCCGGTTTCGACCACGGTGAAGATCCGCCGGTCTTGCCAGCGCTGCGGCAACGCGTTGCCGTTCAGAAAGACGGCTTGAGCCTGTGCGAATGCGCCTGCAGTGCTGTGATAGACGTCGCCATAGATGGGCGAAAACGGTGTGCCGTCTTCCCGGAAGGCGAGCGTGGCGGGTGTCAGGGTGGCGGTCATGAGGAACGCGAAGCCAGAGGTGAGGAGAAAACGGGCAAGCAGCGAGGCTGCAAAAAGCGTGTGGCGAAGGCGGATCGCGTCGCCGCAAACGCTTGCCGGGCTGGCGTTTGCGCGCATGCTGCGTTGGCGCGGCGCAACGCGTGCGGCGGGAAAAACGTCGCAGACGGAGGGATTTGCGGGGGTGGATACCCGAAAAAGGTCTACAAGCTCCAAAAAACCCGCATTTCCCGCGCGAAATCTTCGAAACCCTTGTCGTTATTGGGTTTGCGCTGCGCTATCATAGCAAGCGCCGCCCAGGGAAGCGGCAGCACGGACGTTGCGGCATCAGACACACGCTAGTCGCCGCAACGCGAAAACGCCGGGGTGCTCCGGGTCCGTCGCTGCTCGACGGCGCGGCACGCGTCCGTATAATCGGCGCGTTCGCGCTGTTCGTGTCAACCTAAACACAGAAAGGAACTTCTCAATGAATAAACAGGAACTGATCGACGCCGTCGCAGCACAGACGGGCGCTAGCAAGGCACAAACCGGCGAGACGCTGGACACGCTCCTCGAAGTGGTCAAGAAGGCTGTGTCGAAGGGTGACGCGGTTCAGCTGATCGGCTTCGGCAGCTTCGGTTCGGGCAAGCGCGCAGCCCGTACGGGCCGTAACCCGAAGACCGGCGAAACCATCAAGATTCCCGCTGCCAAGACCGTCAAGTTCACGGCTGGCAAGGCGTTCAAGGACGCCGTCAACAAGCGCTAAGGCATTGCCGCTTTAAGTTGACACCCGCCCCTGGCGGGTTTTTTTTCGCCTGCGAGGTGCATGCATCGCTGGCGAAAAAGCAAACGGCGCCGCATTTTTGCGGCGCCGTTGTTCGTTGAGCGCGTCGTTCCGGTCAGGCGGGACGGTGGACGATCTCGTCGTGATCGCCGTGATCATGATCGTGATCGTCGTCGTCGAGCTCCCACGACGGGAACGGGTCGGCGTAGCCCAGCCAGGCTTCGGGGCCTGCCGCGTATTCCGCATCAGTGAGAAGGCATGCATCGAGCTTCGCGCGCCATGCGTCGCGCTCGAGATCCACGCCGATCATCACCAGCTCCTGACGGCGATCGCCGACGCTCGGGTCGTCGAGATCGCCTTGCCAGTCGGCGGCGATTTCCTTTTCGAGTTCGGCGTCCTGCGGCCATTCCTCGCGCGGCAGCGCCGCCCACCACGTGCCCGCGGGACCGTGACGACACACGCCGCCCGCCTGCGAGAGCGTGCCCGTCACGTCGTTGCGCGTGGCGAGCCAGAAGAAACCCTTCGAGCGCAGCACACCCTTCCATTCCTGGTTGAGCAGCGCCCAGAAGCGCTCGGGATGAAACGGGCGGCGTGCGCGATACACGAAGTTGCTGATGCCGTATTCGTCGGCTTCGCTGCGCGGCGCATGCGCCGGATCGTGGCAATGCGCCGGGTCTTCGCAATGGTCATGCTCGTGCAGCGAGGCGAGCCAGCCCGGCGCGCTCGATGCCGCATCGAAATCGAAGCGGCCGGTGTTGATCACCTCCTCGAGCGGCACGTTGCCGAAGCGGCTCACCACCTGCACCGCGCGCGGATTGATGCGCGCGAGAATGTGCTGCAAGCGTGCGAGTTCGTCGTCGCTTACGAGGTCGGCCTTGTTGAGCACGAGCACGTCGCAGAACTCCACCTGATCGACGAGCAGTTCGACGATCGCGCGGTCGTCTTCCTCGCTCGCTGCCACGCCGCGCTGCGCAAGCTGGTCGGCGCTCGCGTAGTCGCGCAGGAAGTTGAATGCGTCGACGACGGTGACCATCGTGTCGAGACGCGCGAATTCATCGAGCGCGATGCCGTCGTCGCCGGCGAACGTGAAGGTTTCCGCGATCGGCATGGGCTCGGCCACGCCGGTCGATTCGATCACGATGGCGTCGAAGCGCTGGCCGGCGCGAGCCGGATCGGCGAGGCGCTGGATCTCGGTGAGCAGGTCGTCGCGCAGCGTGCAGCAAATGCAGCCGTTCGACAATTCGACCACGCGCTCTTCCACGCGCGAGAGTGCCGAGGCGTCACGCACGAGCGCGGCGTCGATGTTCACCGAGGCGAGGTCGTTGACGATCACCGCCACGCGCAGGCCTGCGCGGTTCGACAGGATATGGTTGAGCAGCGTGGTCTTGCCCGCGCCCAGAAAACCCGAGAGCACGGTGACGGGCAGTGGCGGCTGGTTCATCGCAGTTTGGTGCAGAAAGTGAGTCGGGAGGCGCGCCGCGCGAAAGGATCGAAATCCTCGTAAGGGAGCGGCGCCAGCCAGCATTTTGCACCATGCACGCGCGCCGCGCAGGGCACGCGTGCCGCCGCATTCAGGGCGCGAGCACGCGGCGAGCGCTCAACAGGCGCTCAAGCGTGCTACTGCATGAGATGCCACTTGCGCAGAATGTCGGCGATCTGCTGCGCGTACTGGTCGCGCAGCGTCGGCGTTTCGGAATGGTAAGCGCCGACGGCCGCCCACGTGTTGCCGTACTTGTTCATCTTCTGGCGCAGATGCCACGCGGCGATATAGACGTTCTTGCACGGCTCCATGAGCGTGCTTTGCGAAATGCCGTACTGCGAGAGCACGGGCAGATGCACGGAATTGATCTGCATGACGCCGTAGTCGATCGAACCGTTCGCATTCCTGTGTACTGCGTCGGGCCGGTTGTGCGACTCCTGCCAGGCAATGGCGCGCAGGATCAGTGGATTGACCTTCTGGTAGCGCGCGGCCTCGTCGAAACAGTCCGCATGCGCGAGCGTGCTGACGCTCGCGGCGGTGACGAGCACCACGGCGGCGACAAGCGTAGCGGACCAGACGTTCGGCATGGCGACTCGCGCGAAAGCAGACAAAAGGACAAGCAAAGGACAAGCAAAGAGGCGAACGATGCAGCCTGCAGGATGACGCAATCTCTCGCTGGCCGGCCTGATTTCTGGCGCGCAATGCGGGAATTCCCACATAAAGGCGGGGGAAACGTGCGTTGGCCATCCTTCGGGCCGCTCGTATGATACCGGTCACCGATGACGCGTCAAGCTGGCTGCTCGGACAAGACGCGGCGCTTCGAACCAATCGAAGTCCGCGCACGCCGGCTCATGAGGCACGCATGCTTACAAACAGCTTGGGATTGCCGGCTGGCGCGGCTCGGCGATTAGAAGAATTCCCCGGAGCCCCATTTTTTGTGACAAATTCGACATGAAAAACTGCTACTGTTCCATCTTTTGTTGACTAACGGACGTCCGGGCTGAGGAGAGCCGGCGCCGGCACTAGTCAGGAAAGCACAGGCGAGTCGGCCCCACAGCCGTACGTCGAGGACGAATAGCCGCGCGCGTCTGCCGCTGGCTTCGATAAGACACCCATGAGAAGAAATCGTATGGCTTTGCGTCGCGTCGCCACGGCGCTGCTCGTGAGCGGACTGATTACGGCACAGCTTGCCTATGCGCAGGTCACGCTCAATTTCGTCAACGCCGACATCGACCAGGTGGCGAAGGCAATTGGCGCCGCCACCGGCAAAACGATCATCGTCGATCCCCGCGTGAAGGGGCAGCTCAATCTCGTCTCCGAGAACCCGGTGCCTGAAGACCAGGCGCTCAAGACCCTGCAGTCGGCGCTGCGCATGCAAGGCTTCGCGCTCGTGCAGGATCACGGCGTCCTGAAGGTCGTGCCGGAAGCCGACGCCAAGCTGCAGGGCGTGCCGACCTATGTGGGCAATGCGCCCACCGCGCGTGGCGACCAGGTGGTGACCCAGGTGTTCACGCTCAGGCACGAGTCGGCGAACAACCTGCTGCCGGTGCTGCGCCCGCTGATCTCGCCGAACAACACCATCGCCGCCTACCCGGCCAACAACACGCTCATCGTGACCGACTATGCGGACAACGTGCGCCGCATCGCCTCGATCATCGCGGGTGTGGACTCGGCCGCCGGCCAGCAGGTCCAGGTGGTGCCGCTGCACAACGCCAATGCACTCGACATCGCGCCGCAAATCGCGAAGATGCTCGACCCGGGCGCGATCGGCGCCTCGGACCCGTCGCTGAAGGTCTCGGTCATCGCCGACCCGCGCACCAACTCGCTGATGCTGCGCGCCTCGAACGCGCAACGCCTCGCCTCCGCGGTCCAGCTCTCGAAGCAGCTCGACGCGCCGACCAGCATGCCGGGCAACATTCACGTCGTGCCGCTGCGCAACGCCGACGCCACGCAGCTCGCCAAGACGCTGCGCGGCATGCTCGGCAAGGGCGGCAACGATACATCGTCGTCGGGCAACGCGAACGGCTTCAACCAGGCCGGCAACAGCGGCGGCGGCAGCAGCATGTCGACGGGCACCTCCGGCACGCCGCCGCTGCCGTCGAGCTCGCTCAGCGGCGGTACGTCGTCGGGCAGTTCGCTCGGCGGGGGCAGTTCATACGGCAGCGGCGGCGGCGGCAGCAACGAAGCCCCGTTCCTCGGTGGCGACAAGGACAAGGGCGACGAGAACCAGCCGGGCGGCATGATCCAGGCCGACGCGGCGACCAACTCGCTGATCATCACGGCCCCGGACGCGGTGTACCGCAACCTGCGCGCCGTGATCAACCAGCTCGATGCGCGGCGCGCGCAGGTCTATATCGAAGCGCTGATCGTCGAGCTGAACTCGACCACCAACGCCAACCTGGGCATTCAGTGGCAGGTGGCGAATGGCAATCTGTACGCCGGCACCAATCTTGCCACTGGCAGCGGCAACAGCATCATCAACCTGACGGCGGCTGCGGCCGCCGATGCCAGCACCGGCGGCCTCGCAAGCGCGCTCGGGGCTTCCACCCTCCAGCAAGGCCTGAATGTTGGCTGGATCAAGAACATCTTCGGTGTGCGGGGTCTCGGCGCGCTGCTGCAGGCGCTCTCGCAAACGGCAGATGCCAACGTGCTGTCCACGCCTAACCTCATCACGCTCGACAACCAGGAAGCGAAGATCGTCGTCGGTACGAACGTGCCGATCCAGACGGGTTCGTATTCGAACCTCACGAGCGGCACGGCGAGCACGGCGTTCAACACCTACGATCGTGTGGACGTGGGCCTGACGCTGCACATCAAGCCGCAGATCACCGACGGCGGCATCCTGAAGCTGCAGCTGTACACGGAAGACTCGGCGATCGTGACGGGCACGACCAACGCGACGACCAACCCGGCCGGCCCCGAGTTCACCAAGCGTTCGATCCAGTCGACCGTGCTGGCCGACAACGGCGAGATCATCGTGCTGGGCGGCCTGATGCAGGACAACTACCAGGTCGCCAACAGCAAGGTGCCGCTGCTCGGCGACATCCCGTGGATCGGCCAGCTGTTCCGCTCGGAAAACAAGACGCGCGAGAAGACCAACCTGATGGTGTTCCTGCGTCCGGTGATCATCAACGATCGCGACACGGCGCAGGCGGTCACGTCGAATCGCTACGACTATATTCAGGGCGTAACGGGCGCCTACAAGTCCGACAACAACCTGATCAAGGATCGCGACGACCCGGTCGTGCCGCCGATGCCGGTCGGCCCGAGCCAGGGCGGCTCCGTGCTGAACCTGTTCGATCTCGACCAGATGCGGCGTCAACAGGCGCTGGGCGTGCAGCCCGCGGCGCCCGCGAACCCGGCAAGCGCCGTGCAGATGCAGCCCGCCGCACCCGTGCAAACGGCGCCGGTGGAAACTACGCCGGTGCAACAGGCGGCGCCTGCCACTACGCGGGTGCAGCCGTGAGCACGCCGCACGCGCCTGCGGCCACCGGCGGCGCGGACCGCGAGCCGCCCTCGCCGCTTGCCGCGCGCCTCGTGCCGTACGGCTTTGCGCGCAGCGGCCAGATTCTGGTCGCCCAGCAGCGCGCCGAAGGCCTCGAAGTGTGGATCAGCGAGCGCACCTCGCAGGCTGCCATCGCCGAGGTCGCGCGCAACTTCGGCGCGTTCGCGCTCGTGCGTGTGCCGGCCGACGAACTCGCGCAGGCCATCAACCAGGCCTATGCGCGCCAGGACGGCAGCGCGGCGCAAGTGGTGGGCGAAGTGGAAGGCGAAGTCGATCTCTCGCGCCTCATGCAGGACATTCCCGAAGTGGAAGACCTGCTGGAGTCCGAAGACGACGCGCCGATCATCCGCATGATCAACGCCCTGCTCACGCAGGCCGCGCGCGAGCAGGCATCGGACATTCATATCGAGCCGTTCGAGAATGCATCGGTCGTGCGCTTTCGCGTGGACGGCACGCTGCGCGACGTCGTGCGCCCGAAGAAGGCGCTGCATGGCGCGCTGATCTCGCGTATCAAGATCATGGCGCAGCTCGACATCGCCGAGAAACGCCTGCCGCAGGACGGCCGCATCACGCTGCGCGTGGGCGGGCGTCCGGTGGACGTGCGCGTCTCCACGCTGCCCACGGGCCACGGCGAGCGTGCGGTGCTGCGTCTGCTGGAGAAAGATGCGCAGCGCCTGAACCTCGAAGCGCTCGGCATGGCCGGCGACACGCTCGGCAAGTTCGACCAGCTGATCGCGAAGCCGCACGGCATCGTGCTCGTGACCGGCCCGACGGGCTCGGGCAAGACGACCACGCTCTACGCGTCGATGTCGCGGCTCGAAACGGCCACGACCAACATCATGACCGTGGAAGACCCGATCGAGTACGACCTTTCGGGCATCGGCCAGACCCAGGTGAACGAGCGCATCGGCATGACGTTTGCGCGTGCGTTGCGTTCGATCCTGCGTCAGGACCCGGACATCATCATGATCGGTGAAATCCGCGACCTCGAAACCGCGCAGATCGCCGTGCAGGCGTCGCTCACGGGCCACCTCGTGCTCGCCACGCTCCATACCAACGACGCCGCCTCGGCGGTGACGCGTCTGACCGACATGGGCGTCGAGCCGTATCTGCTCGCGTCGTCCCTGCTCGGCGTGCTCGCGCAGCGCCTCGTGCGCCAGCTCTGCCCCGTGTGCAAGGAAGAACGCGAGGAAGACGACGGCAGGAAGCGCTGGCATCCCGTGGGCTGCGATCGTTGCGGCCATTCGGGCTATTCGGGGCGGCGCGGCGTGTACGAGCTGCTGCTCATCGACGAGCCGATTCGCGCGCTCATCCACCGCAACGCCGCCGATGCGGAGATCTTCGAGGCCGGCCGCGCACAAGGTATGCGCACGCTGCGTGAAGACGGCGAGCGCTGGGTCGAGGCGGGCAGGACCTCGCTCGAGGAAGTGCTGCGCGTGACGGGCGGCGCGTGATGGGCCGCCCGATGAACCCCCAGTTGGACGCTCAATAAAAGCGAGGGCGATCAGCAACATGCCGGCATTTCGCTTTGAAGCCATCGACGCCACGGGCAAGCCGCAAAAAGGCGTGCTCGACGCGGACAGCGCACGCGGCGCGCGCGCGCTGCTGCGCGGCCAGGGCCTCACGCCGCTCGTGGTCGAACCCGCCGCGAGCCGCACGCGCGGCGCGCGCCAGCAGCGGCTCGCGCTCGGACGCAAGCTCTCGCAGCGCGAACAGGCCATTCTCACGCGCCAGCTCGCGAGCCTGCTCGTTGCGGGCCTGCCGCTCGGCGAAGCGCTTGCCGTGCTCACCGAGCAGTCCGAGCGCGACTACATCCGCGAGCTGATGGCGGCCATTCGCGCCGAAGTGCTGGGCGGACATTCGCTCGCCAGCGCGCTCGAGCAGCATCCGCGCGACTTTCCAGATATCTATCGCGCGCTCGTGGCCGCGGGCGAGCACACCGGCAAGCTCGGCATCGTGCTCTCGCGTCTGGCCGACTACATCGAGCAGCGCAACGCGCTCAAGCAGAAGATCGTGCTCGCCTTCACCTACCCGACGATCGTCACGATCATCGCGTTCGGCATCGTCACGTTCCTGCTCAGCTACGTGGTGCCGCAAGTGGTCAACGTGTTCGCGAGCACGAAGCAGCAACTGCCCTTGCTCACCATCGTGATGATGGCGCTCTCGGGCTTCGTGCGGCAGTGGTGGTGGGCGGTGCTGATCGCCGTGGCCGTGGTGGCGTGGATCGTGCGCTCGACCTTGCGCCGGCCCGGCCCGCGTCTCGCATTCGACCGCTGGATGTTGACCGCGCCGCTCGCGGGCAAGCTCGTGCGCGGCTACAACACCGTGCGCTTCGCGAGCACGCTCGGCATTCTGAGTGCGGCAGGCGTGCCGATCCTGCGCGCGCTGCAGGCGGCCGGCGAAACGCTCTCGAACAAGGCGATGCGCACGAACATCGACGAAGCCATCGTGCGTGTGCGCGAAGGCACCTCGCTGTCTCGGGCGCTTGGCAACACGAAGACGTTTCCGCCCGTGCTCGTGCACCTGATCCGCTCGGGCGAGGCGACCGGCGACGTGACGACCATGCTCGACCGCGCGGCCGAAGGCGAGGCGCGCGAACTCGAACGGCGCACGATGTTCCTCACGAGCCTGCTCGAACCGCTGCTGATCCTGGCGATGGGGGGCGTGGTGCTCGTGATCGTGCTCGCGGTGATGCTGCCGATCATCGAGTTGAACAACCTCGTGCAGTAAGGCGTACGAACCGCACGAAGTCGCGGGAAGCCGGGCGCGCGGGACTCAGCGCACGTAGATGGTGGGACCGGCTGCGTTGGGCGGCAGGAAGATTTCGGAGTGCGCGCCGTGGCGGTCGATGACGATCGAGCGGGGGCGCACTTCGAAGAGCTTGGAGTTCTGGTCGATCGGGCCGCCGAGCGAGATCGCCCGCGGCGGTTCACCGCCCACGCTGACGATGGCCGCAGCGCCCTGCGCGAGCGAGAGGATGCCGAAGAGGTGAATGTCCTGTACGGGGTTGCGCTCGAGCCTGCCGCCGAACAGCGTGCCGGCCTGGTCGAGCGAAACCGGCGCCCGGGCGGCGGCGGCCTGCACCGGCGCTGCGTGGTTCGTGGCCAGGGTGATTCCCCACCACGTGGCCGTGGCGCAGAACACCGCAAACGCGGCGAGGGAAAGAAGGCGGATTTGCAGTGGGTTCATGCGCTCATTGTACGAAGGTTTATGAAAATTTTGATGTACGCGTTTGCCATGCCCGCAAGGCGTCGGAAAGGCGTCATCGTGTGACATTACAATGACCCGTCATGCGTGCGAGGACCCGGCCGAATCGAGCGGCGGGTTCGATTGCAGGCGGGACGAAGCGCGGCGCACAGGCGTGCACCGCAACCATATCTAGCGAGGGAGGAAAGAACTCATGTCCATGTGGGCCAAACGCCGTGCCGAAATCGAAGTCATGCGCGCGCGCCGCCAACGCGGCTTCACGCTCATCGAAATCATGGTCGTGATCGCGATTCTCGGCATTCTGGCCGCGTTGATCGTGCCGAAGATCATGAGCCGTCCCGACGAAGCGCGCCGCGTCGCCGCGCGCCAGGACATCGGCACGATCATGCAGGCGATGAAGCTCTATCGCCTCGACAACGGCCGCTATCCGACCCAGGACCAGGGGCTGCAGGCGCTCGTGCAAAAGCCGACGACCGACCCCGTGCCGAACAACTGGAAGGACGGCGGCTATCTGGAGCGTCTGCCCAATGACCCGTGGGGTAATGCGTACCAGTACCTGAATCCGGGCGTGCACGGCGAGATCGACGTATTCAGCTACGGCGCCGATGGCAAACCCGGCGGCGAAGGCAACGACGCCGACGTCGGGTCCTGGCAGTAAGTCGTCCGCCACGCCGCAGCCATGCAACCGAGCAGCCTTGTCCCTTGCCGGGATCGCCGATCGCCACGCAGCGCGCGCGCCTCTCGCGCGGGCATGCGTTCGCGCGCGGCGGGCTTCACGCTGCTCGAAATGCTCGTGGTGCTGCTGATCGCGGGGATTCTCATCTCGCTCGCTTCGCTCACGCTCACGCGCAATCCGCGCACCGACCTGAACGAAGAAGCGCAACGGCTCGCGCTGCTGTTCGAATCGGCGGGCGACGAGGCGCAGGTGCGTGCCCGGCCCATTGCATGGCAGCCCCTCGCGGGCGGGTTCCGCTTCGACGTTCATACCGAGGACGGCTGGCGTCCGCTGCGCGACGATCTGCTCGGTCCGCGCAACTGGGAAGGCGGCGTGACCGGCGTGGCGATCACCTACCCCGGCAGCGACGACACGCAGGCCAACCGGCTCATTTTCGGCACGGAAGCCGTGGACGTGCCGGTGCAGGTCACGCTCTTCTCGGCAGCGGGCCGCGCGACGATCGTCGGCACCGGCACCGGCCGCTTCGAGGTGCGTTGAGATGCGGCTCTCGATGCGTGGAAGAAGGCGCGGCTACGGCGCTCGCGGGGTTCGTCCGGCTCGTCAGGTGCGTGAGCGCGGCTTCACGATGATCGAGGTGTTGGTTGCGCTCGCAATCATTGCGATTGCGCTGGCCGCGTCGCTGCGCGCTGTCGGCAGTCTCGCCGCAAGCGAGGGCGATCTGCACGATCGCCTGCTCGCGGGCTGGAGTGCGGACAACACGCTTGCGCAACTGCGTCTCGCGCACGCATGGCCGGACCTCGGCGAGAGCACGTTCGACTGCTCGCAGGGCAATCTGCGCCTGACCTGCACGCAGCATGTCGCGACGACGCCCAACCCCGTCTTCCGGCGCGTGGAGGTGTCGGTGGCGACGCCCGGCCGTTCCGGCAATCTCGCGCAACTCGTCACGGTGCTCGCCAATGAGACGAACCGCTCGTTGTGACCGCGCGCGCGCCGCCTCGTCAGCGCGCGGCTTCACGCTGATCGAGTTGCTCGTGGCGATCGCCATCATGGCCGTGGTGGCGATCCTCTCTTGGCGCGGCCTCGACGAGATCGTGCGCGGGCGCGAAACCATCACGCGCTCGATGGCGGAGGAACGTGTGTTCGCGCAGATGTTCGACCAGATGCGCATCGACTTGCGCGAAGCGACCTCCGATGACGAGGCGGGCGGCGTCGCCATCTCGCTCGACGGCGGCGCGCTGCAGATCGTGCGCGCGTTCGCGGTGCCGCCAGGCGCGGCGCCGCGCCTGCAGGTGGTGCGTTACCGCGTGTCGGGCGGCCAGGTGGTGCGCTATGCGTCGCCCCCGCTCGCCAATCTCGGTGAGCTGCGGCGCGCGCTGCGCGGCGGCGAAGGCGACAACTGGGGCGCGTTGCCGATGATGAGCGGCGTGGACGTCATCAACGCGCGCCTGTACGTGCCGAAGACGGGCTGGACGGCGAACATGCAGGACGTGCGCTCGCAGGTGAGCGGCTACAACAACGATCTCAAGGTACCGCAGCTCGGCAACGCGCCGTTGCCGCGCGCGGTGACGGGCGTACAGGTGAGCGTGGGTTCGCATTCGCTCGAGCGGCCGGTGACCCGCGTATTCATGGTGGGGGAATGACGTTGCGCACACAACGAACATCCGCCCGACGATGTCGACGTTCCAGCCGCGCTACACGCGCACGGCGCGGCGCGGCCATCATCAGCGCGCTGCTCGTCGTGGCGCTGTCGGCGATCCTCGTCTCGGGCATGTTGTGGCGCCAGCAGGTGCAGCTGCGCCGCATCGAGAACCAGCGGCTGCTCGCGCAGGCGCAATGGATCGCGCGCGCCTCGCTCGACTGGACGCGCCTCGTGCTGCGCTCCGAAGCGGACACGTCGGCGGGCATCACGTATCTCGGCGGCGCGTGGGGCGTGCCGCTCGCGAGAACGCGCCTGTCCGACTTTCTCGGCCAGATCGGCGAGGCGCACGCGCAACAGGGCGCGGACACCTGGCTCTCGGGTTCGATCGAAGACGCCCAGGCGCGCTTCAATCTGCGCGATCTCGTGGCGAGCAGCGCGCCGGGCTCGCTGCAGCTGAACCTGACCGGGATCGAAGCGTTCGCGCGCCTGTTGCAGATTCTCGGCATCGACCAGCAGCTCGCCAAGAACACTGCGGTGTATCTGCGCTCGGGCCTCGCCTACTCGGCGACGCGCTTTCAGACGCAAACCGCCACGACGAGCGGCACCTCGCAAACCGAGGTGCTCGCAGGCGGCGGTTCGACCGGCGGCGGCAACTACACCGACAACCCCGGCCTCTCGGATGCCGACAGCAACAGCGGCGTCGCCCCGATCCTGATGACGAGCGTCGATTCGCTGCTCGACGTGCCCGGCTTCACGCCCGACGCCGTCGCGCGGCTGCGCCCGTTCGTGACGATCCTGCCCACGGTGACGCCCGTGAACATGAACACGGCGAGCGCCGAGGTGATCGCCTCCGTCGTAACGGGCATGAGCCTGTCGAATGCACAGGCCCTCGTCGCGCGCCGCCAGAGCGTGTTTTTCCGCAACGTGAGCGACGTGCAGCTCGCGCTCGAAGGCGTGGGCGTGAAGCAGGCCTCGATCGATACCACGCAGATCGACGTCAACACGAGTTATTTTCTCGTCCATGGGCGCGTGCAGCACGAGCGCGCCGAGGTGGACCGCACGACGCTAGTCTGGCGCGACCCGCTCACTCATACGACGCGCATCGTGCGCGTTCGCGACGAACCATGAATCCGTCCCCGACCAACATCGAAAAGAGGTGCGTTTGAGCACGCTGATCGTTCTCATGCCGCCCCGCGACCCGGCGGTCCACTCGCAGGAATGGCAGCTGCCGGAGCTGCCGTTCGTGCTGCTCGACAAGACGGGCAACACGCAGCGCGCGGGCCGCTCGGCGCTGGGGCTGCTGCCGAAGGCCTCGGCCACCATCCTGATGATCGCCGCGCGCGACCTGCTCACGCTCGCCGCCACCGTGCCGCCGCTCAAGGGGCCGCGGCTGCGTCAGGCGCTGCCGAACGTGGTCGAGGATCATCTGATCCAGGATGCGCAGACCTGCCATCTGGCGCTCGATCCCAAGCGCCTGGCCGACGGCCGCCAGGTCGTGGCGGCCATCGATCGCGGCTGGTTCCGCTTTCTGCTGGAAGGCTTCACCGCCGCGGGGCACCGCAATCTGCGCGCCGTGCCGGTGGCGCGCTGCCTGCCGGCCGCGCAGGCAGTGGAAGCGGTTCAGGAGGTTCCGGTGACGGAACCTGCCGGGGCGGCAGAGCCGGGCGCAGCGCCTGAAGCCGCGGCTCCCGCCACGCCCGCGCCCGAACCCGTGACCGCGTGCGTGCTCGGCCATGTCGTCGCGACCGCGCCCACGCTGCTGCCCGGCGTCGCGCTCGAGCCCGCGGCCGCCACGGCGCAAGCGGCGCTCGAACTCGCGATCGTGCGCGGCGCCCTCGCCGAGGGCTTCGCGGTGCCCGCCGCGAGCGTCGCCGCCACTGTCACGGCGCTCGCCGGCGGCGCGCCGGTTTCCGGCTACGTGCTCACCAATCTGCCGGGCGAGCCCGTGAGCGCCGCCGCGCGCGCGTCGCTGGCCGCCGCGTTGCCGGGTGCGCAGACGCTCACGTTCGAGGCGCTCGCG